>NZ_CAHJWD020000056.1 GCF_903642095.1 Bathymodiolus brooksi thiotrophic gill symbiont
ATAAAATCCAAAACAAGCACGGATAATACTTGCACCAATGATGGCATTTGGGAAATTGGATTAACCACAGGTGCAACCTGTCTTAAATTAACTATTAAAGATGGTGGTGCAAACGATACCGATGGTGCTCAATCTGACAACACTGGTGATGTTAATGGTGTGATTGAAAACACTATTTCAATAGCGGCGCCTGCTTCCACTCCCATAGATCCTAAAGATCCTGCAGATCCTAGTGGCAGTAGTGGTGGCGGTGGTGGCGGTGGTTGTGTTTACAATCCTAATGCCCCTGCTAGATTTGATATGGGCTTTATCTTGTTAATGGTGTTGAGTGCTTATTATTTAATCAGAAGAAAACGCCGATTTGTTTAATAAATAAAGCAAACAAAGAAAAAAGCCCCGTGAAAACGGGGCTTTTTTTGAGCAAACCTTGCCTGATTTATACTTACCCTCAAACCCAAGTATACCTTCCCCTTGCAAAGTAGGGAAGGGTTTATAACCCTTCCCAATGGCAGTAAATTTACAAGGATAGTCCATAAATCCACCCCTACTTGTTAATATGAGAAGGGAAAGATAGATTGCTCAAGCACCATTTTTGAAAATGCTATAGATTAGAGATTTTAATTACGGCAATACTTTCTTAAATGGCTTAACCACAACATTTGCATACGCACCAGATATCCAATAAGGATCTGCATTTGCCCAAGTTTGAGCATCCTCAAGGCAATCAAACTCTGCCACTACCAACGAGCCAGTAAAACCTGCCTCGCCCGGATCATTGTTGTCAATCGCAGGATGAGGTCCCGCTAAAATCAATCGCCCCTCATTTTTAAGCACATTTAAACGCTCAATATGTGCTGGACGCACTAACATTCTTTTTTTTAACGAATGCTCAACATCCTGTGAAATAATTGCATACAACATTATTAATTCCTCCAGTGACGCTGACTAAGTAACGCTAATAATCCAAAGACACAACTGCCTAATATGTCCATCAACATATCTTTTTGTGCATCCCAAATATCACCTTGTGAACCCAAAAAGGCAGCGCCCGATTCTCCGCCTTCAACAACGGCATAAGCCATTTCAATAATTTCATAACTTGCCGCCCAAAATCCTAAGGCAAATACGCCAAATACCCATGCCATTAAATGATTTCTCACCCATTGTTTGCGTAAACTTATTTCAACCACGGGATAGGCAAAAACACCGACCAAAAAATGCCCTAAGCGGTCAAAATTATTACGCCCTTCAGGCAAAATAAAATCAAGCCCTAACTTTGACAATAAATTGTTACCCCAATCAAAAGGCACCAATTCAAAAGTAAAATGTCCGCCAATAGTGTGATAGCACAAAAACAAAGCCATTAAAAAATAAGAAAGATTTGAAAATTTAAAACTAGAATAAGTCATCAGCAAAATACCAACAACAATTAAAACTGGGATGTTTTCCGCCCACCAAGTTACCCTGTCATAAGGATTAATTGCTAATGCAATAAATAAAGTCGTATAAATTACCAATAAAATAAGTGGTATTTTGTGTAAATATATTTTCATATTCATAAAAGTATCTCCTATATTATTTTTAATACATCTTTCATAGAATATAAGCCAGCAGACTTACCTTCTAACCAATTTGCCGCACGCACCGAACCATTGGCAAAAGTCATTCTTGATGAGGCTTTGTGAGTGATTTCCACTCGCTCTCCGTCCATAAAAAAACTCACTGTATGCTCACCAACCACATCACCACCACGGATAGTGGAAAAACCAATCGTTTCTTTGTCTCGTGGCTTTTCAATACCTTCCCGTCCATAAACAGCACATTTTGACAAATCTCTGCCCAAGGCATTCGCCACTACTTCGCCCATTTTGAGTGCTGTGCCACTAGGAGCATCAACTTTATGTCGATGATGCGCTTCAACAATTTCTATATCTGCATCATGGCCAATCACACGAGCAGCCATATCTAATAATTTAAACGACAAATTCACGCCAACACTCATATTCGGTGCAAACACCACTGGAATTTTTTTAGCAGCATTATCAATGGTCGCTAAACCAGCGTCATCAAAACCCGTTGTGCCAATGACAATTGCTTTGTTTGCAGACATACAAATTGCGAGATAATCAAGTGTCGCTTCTGGGCGAGTAAAATCAATCAGTATGTCAAATTGATTTAACACACTGTTTAAATCATCACCTTTATTCAATTTAACACCCAATTCCACGCCGTTGGTTTGATTGATTGCCTCAATAATGGTTTGTCCCATACGCCCAGATGCACCAGTAACTGCTATTTTTATCATATTTTTATTCCTTTAAAATTCAAATTGCCATGACAATGAAAAATTTCTTGTTATTAGAGGTTTGTGATTAATGTTTTATAAACTTAACGCACCATCAAAAAATACTGTGGGATCAAGTCCTTATATTCTGCACGCTAACTCAATCATAGTATACCAAAATTAACCTATTTTAGTTTAATTCTTAAAAAAACACTGAGCAATCCAAAAATAAAAAATAGCACTGCCTATTTGAGCCTATGCAATTTTTTAAAAAAATACAATTGACCAAATAAAACTTTACCAAGATGTATAATTCAGTCTTTTATAAGAGATATCGCTTCTTTTTTTTGCACTAACCACTCATAAATCACAATGGAAAACATACACAACCTTTGGCTTATTTGCCTTTTTTTCGCTTGCCTTCTCTTTGTATTCTGCCTTATTATCCCCCCTAAAAAAATAGGTAGAATTTTGCCATTTTTTACTGCATTCTGGCCCAGTAAAAATATTCAATTAGATTTTCAATCTGTCTCTTATGTGGCGTTACACAGAAATATTATTAATAGAGTTATTCACTATTCTATTTTTGTAGATGCGTTTGCGTGGCTCTTAATTCTTGATAGTTTTTGGCATGGTTTTTTGTATATAGCCTTACTGCTTTTTATTGTCCAAACCCTCTTAATCAAAGAATTGAAATTTACAATATTGGCTAACTTAATATTACTCACAACGCTAACAATTCTGCTTTCTTCTTTTGAAAGCAATATAGAATATTTGATGTTATGGACAATATTAAGCGCTGCTTTACGCGTAATTGGACATTTTTTTGAGCCATTACCACCTTTTTTAATTGATAATAGCGGTCAATTTTCCCCAATAAATCTTGCAACACTAAAAAAACTTGGCTTAGTTAGAACAATTGCCTTGCTTCCTATTGGTTTTCTTGCAGAGTTTTTATCTGGGCAGGCAAATCGTTTATTTTTAGTGCAAATAAACGCAATAACCAGCAAACTATATAAACACCAACGCATTTTAGCTTGGAAAAATGTCGTTAAAAAAGGCCTTAATTCTTACAAAGAAGGGATTAAGCAAGAGCCTTTATTCAAAAGTTATTGTCGTTTTTTTGAAAAATAAGTAATATTAACCTGATAGTGTTATTATGTTCAAAAATACAATGCATAACGGTGAAGCCCTTACACAAGTGAATTATTAACAAAAAATCACTTTTACCTATTTGGTATTTTTTTTAAATCCAGCCCTTTTCTGCTTAAGCATGCCACCAAGTCGAAAAAAATTGAATTTTGTTAATAATTCACTTATGCAGAATTCTCTTATAATTTGTTTTCTAAAAAACCGTTCCTCTTAGTTATGCCGTCCAATTCTTGCAAAGTTTTGAGTAATTCCCTGATTTTGTCAATGGGCATAGAATTAGGGCCATCGCTTTTAGCATTGTCAGGATTGGGGTGTGTTTCCATAAAAATACCGCTAATACCAACTGCAATAGCTGCTCTTGCTAAAACGGGTACCATTTCTCGTTGCCCACCTGAGGTTGTGCCTTGTCCACCCGGTTGCTGAACAGAATGTGTGGCGTCAAATACTACGGGGCATTTTGTGCTACGCATACTCGCCAAACCACGCATATCGGAAACCAAAGTATTGTAGCCAAATGAAGTGCCACGGTCGCAAATGGTAATCTTTTCATTGCCAACTTCAAAAGCCTTATCAACAACATTTTGCATATCCCACGGTGCTTGGAATTGACCTTTTTTGATATTAACGGGCAAACCTTGTTTGCAAACATTTTGAATAAAATTGGTTTGACGCACCAGAAAAGCAGGGGTTTGCATCATATCTACTACCGAGGCAACTTCATCAAGTGGTGTATCTTCATGCACATCAGTCAGCACTGGCACACCCACTTCGTCTTTAACCTTTTGCAAAATACGCAAACCTTCTTCAACGCCCAAACCTCTAAAACTACTGGTGCTGGTGCGATTGGCTTTATCGTATGAAGATTTATAAATAAAGTTAATGCCCAAATCCTCAGTAATTTTCTTCAAATAAATGGCTGTTTCCAAAGCCAATGCCTCAGATTCAATGACACAAGGCCCTGCAATTAAAAAAAACGGTTGATCGATACCCACTTCAAAATCTAATAATTTCATAATTTACATTCTATACAAAAAACTCAGCACCAATTATATTCGTTTAAAATACAGCAATAGAGATAAATAAATTAAATAACCATGACAAACACACCTGATATTTTAAAAAAAATTATTGCGCGTAAAGAAGAAGAGATTGCCGAATGTAAAAACAACATTTCTGTCAAAAAAATGCTTGAGGATGCTTATAAAAATCGTGACACACGGGACTTTTACCAAGCATTAAAAGACAAAGCAGACCTTAAACAAAATGCCATTATTGCAGAAATTAAAAAAGCATCTCCCTCTAAAGGGGTTATGCGTGAGAATTTTAATCCTGTTGAGATTGCCAAAAGTTACGAGCAAGCAGGTGCATCCTGCTTGTCGGTTTTAACTGATAAAGATTTTTTCCAAGGAGACAATCAATATTTGACCGATGTGCGTGCCGCAATTTCACTACCTGTGCTACGCAAAGAATTCATTATTGACCCTTATCAAGTTTATGAATCCAGAGTTTTAGGTGCTGATTGCATTTTACTGATTGCCGCTTGTTTAAGCGATGAGCAAATGGAAGATTTAGCAATGCGTGCTATCGCCATTAATATGGATGTTTTGGTTGAAGTGCATAACCTAGAAGAGCTACAACGAACCTCTAAATTACGCCTACCAATGATTGGCATTAACAATCGAAATTTACGCACATTTGGCGTATCACTGCAAACAACAGTTGAATTATTAAGTAAAATTGAAAACGATACGCTGATTATAACCGAAAGTGGCATTTTGAGTGCAGAGGATGTAGCATTTATGCACAAACATGATATTTATAGTTTCTTGGTTGGTGAAGCATTTATGCGCCATGAAAATCCTGGCAAGGCCTTACAGGAGATTTTCATATGAAAACAACCATTAAATGGATTAACGATATGATGATGGTTGGCGAATCTGCCAGCGGTCACGCTGTGGTTATGGATGGCCCTGAAGAATTAGGGGGCAAAAATTTAGGCATTCGCCCCATGGAAATGTTATTACTTGGCATGGGCGGATGCACAACCATTGATGTGGTCTCTACGCTCAAAAAAATGCGTGAAAATATACGCGATTGCCACGCTGAAATTACTGCCGAGCGTGCAGATGAACACCCCAAAGTTTTTACCAAAATCCACATTCACTTTATTGCAAAAGGTAGCAATCTCAACGACAAAAAAGTAGCAAAAGCCGTTAGTTTATCAGCTGAAAAATATTGTTCTGCCTCCATCATGCTTGGCAAAACTGCCAAAATAACACATGATTTTGAAATTCATGAATAACGCTTGGGGCTGGTTCGGCACAATCACAGGCATCACAGGTGGCTTACTGGTGGCACTTAACTTTGAATATTCTAAATTTGGCTATCTTTTTTTTATGGCATCAGCCATCAGTTGGATTATTCAAGGTGCTAAAAATAATGATAATTCTTTAATATTACTTAACACTGTCTTTGTTTGTGTTAACACAGTGGGGATTTACCGTTGGTTTTCTTAAGGGTATTTTTCTGCACTTTTTACCTTTGTCTATTGCCATTAAGCGTGATAGCAGATGACAAAAATAACGACTCTTTGTCCAAAAATATTGAAAAAGAACACCAAAATTTATCAGAACTTGGAATTAAATTAGAAATGGATGTTAATGCATTCGAAATCTCAACACAAGCCAACAGCATTAACAAAAAATTACTTCATTATGATCGTCAATTAGGCTCACCTAAACCCTATAAAGATCATCAATGGAATGAATCCGAAACAACAATTCTTGACGCAAAAATGAAATTACAGGTAATAAAAAATAAAATGAGCATTCAGGGCAATTGGGGACAAATAAAACTTAGAATGCAAAATTTAAAAAGTAAAAACCCCGGTAGGCTAAAACTCAAATATCAATATGGTTTTTAAACTGTTTCAAACTGTTATCTCTTAGCGTATAATATCGTCCTTTACGGAGAGTTGGCCGAGTTGGCTGAAGGCGCGCCCCTGCTAAGGGTGTATAGGGTTTATCCCCTATCGAGGGTTCGAATCCCTCACTCTCCACCATATTTTTTACACAAAAAAAACCCTTTAAAATAGAAATTTTCTAGGGTTTTTTTTCGCTCTTTCAATTTAAAAAATTTACACCAGTTCACGCAATAAATTTTCTCCACCACTCTCCTATTTCACTACATTTCCAGCCTACACCATTTCCACCAAAACTTACTCTTATTCTCTAGTCTCCACAAAATAGTTCCTAATAATCCAACCATACTTTAGCTTCTTGCTTTAATAACACACTCAAAAATATTTTGGGGAATAAATAAAAGAATAGCGGCTCCTTTATTCTGAGTTTGTTTTGCAAGTAAATTTAATGGATTATTTTTATAAATTAATATAATTATTTATTGAAAATGATATTAACAAAAATCGGGTAAAATTTTTAAATTGTTTTTTATACTATTTACCATGATTGACACTTCTTTGATAATCGCTGGAAAAACTTACCAATCTCGCTTGCTGGTTGGTTCGGGAAAATACCAAGACCTTAACGAAACTAAATTGGCAACTGAGGCGGCGGAAGCTGATATTATCACTGTTGCTATTCGTCGCACTAATATTGGTCAGGATAACAACGAACCTAATTTATTGGGGGTTATCTCGCCAGAGAAATACACGATTTTGCCTAATACGGCGGGCTGTTACAATGCTAAAGATGCTGTGCGAACTTGCCAATTGGCTCGTGAACTTTTGGGGGGGCATAATTTGGTTAAACTTGAGGTTTTGGGTGATGAAAAAACCCTTTACCCTAATATTGTTGAAACTCTATCTGCTGCACAAACACTGGTCAACGATGGTTTTGATGTTATGGTTTACACCAGTGATGACCCAATTGTTGCCAAAGAATTGGAAAATATCGGCTGTTGTGCCATTATGCCTCTCGCCTCACTCATCGGCTCGGGTCAAGGTATTGCCAATCCTGCCAACATCAAACTTATTAAACAACATGCGAATGTCCCTGTTTTGGTTGATGCAGGCATTGGTTGTGCGAGTGATGCTGCTAAAGCTATGGAACTTGGCTGTGATGGCGTGTTAATGAACTCAGCCATTGCTAACGCTACTAACCCAATTCTAATGGCAAGTGCTATGAAACATGCTGTTATTGCTGGTCGAAAATCTTTTCTTGCAGGGAGAATGATGAAAAAGGCCTACGCTTCTGCTTCATCGCCGATGGAGAATTTAATTTAAGATTTTGGTAAATATTTTATTGTGACTAGCAATTATTTCAATAAAATTTAGATAAATTTAACACTGAACTTATAAGATGAGACCTTTACATAAATATGAATAATCATCAAAAATCTACTTTTTACCAACTTGGTAATTTTTTTAAACCCAGCCTTAGTCTTGCTAGGACAGAGTTTAAAAAAATTACCAATTCGACAAAAATTGAATTCTGCTAATCATCCATATTTATGCAAAGGTCTCAAGATGAAAAACACCATAAAATTATTATTAACATTTATGTTGATTTTTCCTGCTTATAACCAATCACACGGTGCACGAAATCATCGTAAAAATAGAAAGAATGGTCGTATGATTTAGAGTAAAGCTATTGAATATTAACTCAGTTATGCCATTTTTCAAAAAAATCAATGGCAAATAGATAAAATCCATTGCTCAAATTTTTGAATATTTTTATTGTTACTGTGTGATTTTGGGTAAACCAGATGATATCCGGGGGATTTAATGACTTTGTTTTGGTAGATTTTAACCAATTGACCAGAATCCAAATCATCGGCCACCAATATACTTCTGGCAATCGCTACTCCTTGCCCAGTAATAGCGGCTTGTAATACTAAATGCGATTGACTGAGTGTAAGTGCTTTATTGTCTTTAATGTCAACTTTGAGCAATTTGGAAAAATCATCCCAATCAGGCTCAATAAAGATACCGTAGGACTCAAACACACAATCAACAGAATCATGGATTAAGGTGTGGTGTTTTAGGTCATTGAGCTTGTCAAAGTTGTATTTTCCAGTGAGTAATTTAGGGCTGGCAACCAAAAACATATCTTCATCCATTAAAAATTTTGCTTCTAAATTTACATGATGTTGATGCCCAAAACTGATGCTTAAATCGTCATTTTTAAAATTACTAAGCCCAATATGGGCATTAATGTGGATATCAATATCGGGGTATTTTTGATTAAAATCGGTCAAACGGGGAATGAGCCATTTAATAGCAAGCGATGGCAAAATGCTGATAGTTAAAATACTTTTCTTTGAATCCTTGTTAAGTTTTTCCAAAGCACTGCTTATTCTATCTAATGCAATGTTAATAGGATTTTGCAAGGCAACCCCTTGTTCTGTTAATTTTAGTTGTCTATGTAATCTATGAAACAAATCAAACCCAAGGCGTTGTTCTAATAGCCTAATCTGCTGGCTTACCGCCGCTTGAGTGATAGAAAGTTCCTCTGCTGCCTTGGAAAAACTCAGATGTTTGGCAGCAATGCTAAAAGTATTTAAGTTGTTAAGGGGAGGTAGTTTATTCTTCATTTTCATAAGTATATCTTATGTTAGATATAAGTTTTTATCGTTTGTAAAAATAAATTTGAGTTTTATAATGGTCGTTTTATAATTTGAATAAAGTCGATGAATTTCCAATACTTTTTATTATTTTTTGGTTTAATGTTCCCCTTAATTTTTAGCCCCGGTCCTGCCAATATCGTTTGCACTATGGCAGGTATTAAACAAGGCGTTAAAAAATCTATCCCACTCATAACAGGGATTAATGTAGTTTCTATCCTGTATTCGCTACTTGTTGGCTTTGGCTTAGACAAGGTTTTAAAGCGTTATCCTGATTTAACGGCTACTTTACAAATATTGGGTGCACTGTATCTTGTTTATTTGGCCTATAAATTTATTAAACCACGCCCACGGCAAGCAGATATTAATAAAACTTATAATTTTTGGAATGGCGTTATCCTACAGGCACTTAATCCTAAGGCATTTTCAGCACAACTCTTAATGTTTTCAATGTTACTTGACGGTAGTTTTAACCAAACAGAGCAAGTATTTTATTTGATATTTATGCTAACTATTTTGAATATTTCAACCCATTTTACTTGGACATTTATAGGCAATAGTCTTTCCAAATGGATGACCAATCCAGTGGCAGAAAAAAGCCTGAGTTACCTATTTGCCAGTGCATTGCTACTAATTGCTATTTGGATTGTATTTTATGTTCATTGAAGATTCGTTGTTAGCAGATTATTTACTCATCGGTATAATAATATTGATATTTGCCTCTTTTGTTGCTGGGTTTTTAGATGCAGTGGCTGGTGGTGCAGGATTAATTTTGGTGCCTGCCTTTATTTTGACTGGAATGCCACCACAATTAGCATTAGGACAAGAAAAACTTGTTAGCACACTCGGCACATTTTCAGCTATTTACAACTATTTTAAGGGTGCTAAAATTATTTGGAAAATAGTGATATATGGCATACCAACAGCACTAATAGGTGCCTATATTGGTGGCAAGGTTATTTTATCTATTGACGAATCCATCGTTGGGAAAATCATCTTTTTCTTAATCCCAATTGGATTGCTTTTTTCTTTTATACCAAAGCAAAATAAAAACGATGGTGTTTATCAGCCTAATCAAAGAGACATTCACATAATTTTGCCATTGGTGTGCCTTGTAGTGGGTTTTTACGATGGATTTTTTGGCCCTGGCACAGGCAGTATTTTGATTCTAACACTACATTTTCTGATTCGTATGCCTTTACTTGAATCGTCAGCAACTTCTAAAATTTTTAATTTAGCCTCAAATATAGGTGCCTTTACTGCCTTTTTTATTGCTGGAAAAATGGCGTTCATTATCGGAATGCCCCTAGTTTTGGCAAGTATTAGTGGTAATTATTTGGGTAGCCACCTCACCCTTAAAAGTGGAGATAAAATAATTAAGCCTTTGATATTTACTGCAATTGCTATTTTATTTATATCACTTGGGGTTAAATATATTTGGTAATTTTGTTCTTTATTCCCAAATTCTACTTGAGAAAGGCATAAAAATTTACTCTAAAAAATCTTCAACTACCTCTTCTTTAGCTTGCATAACTCTCACACCCGGTTTAACTAACACTTCTAAAAAGAAAGTGTCCAAACCCTCTACATCCGCCTCTGAAATGACTTTGTTGATTTCAGAAATATGAATAGTGTCAGAGGAGGATTCATTTGCACCGTAGCGACAATCAAAATCCCAAAAATCCACATCTTCAGGTAATTTTTTATTACGCTCGCGTTTAATATATTTTTTAAGTTCATATTTAATCGCTTCAACTACTCTGGGTCTTTTCTTTTTAGGGTGTGTAAAACTGAATGTTTTTTTCATAATAACTGGATAATAAAATGCTTGGATTCCATTATAAACGCAACACTTGTTAATTGGTTAAAAGAATCTATTAACCACTCTTTTAAATAGGATTATTTTTTTTAAAAATGGTATAACGGTTAAAATATCCTTAATGAAATTCACTAACACCCTAACGGAACTAAAAAATCAGCATCTTTATCGGCAGGTTAAAATTGCTGATAATACTTGCGTGGATTTTTGTTCAAACGATTATCTGGGGTTGAAAAACCATCCTCAGGTGGTTAAGGCATTTAAACAAGGGGTGGATGAATACGGGGTAGGTTCTGGTGCGGCACATCTGATTAGTGGGCATACTCAGGCACATCAAATGCTAGAAGAGGCGTTAGCTGATTATCTGGGTCAGGAAAAGGTGTTGTTATTTTCAACGGGGTATATGGCGAATATTGGGGTGTTTTCTGCGCTTAAAAATGAACTTGATTGGGTGTTGCAGGATAAACTTAATCACGCTTCATTGATTGATGCAAATCATTTAATTGGCTTACCCCTTCAGCGTTATTTACATAATAATATTGAATCTCTGAGAAAAAAAACAGACAAACAAACTGGGCAGGGATTGATTGTTACAGATGCTGTCTTTAGTATGGATGGCGATCAGGCGGATATGGGTGCATTGGATAAAATTGCACAAAAATCAAAGGCAATTTTAATGCAGGATGATGCACATGGATTTGGTGTTTTTCAGGCAAATATTCCTCAAAATTCAATTTATATGGCAACGCTGGGAAAAGCGGCAGGCACAATGGGGGCGTTTGTGGCAGGGGATGGGGATTTGATTGATTTTTTAGTGCAAAAATCACGCCCTTATATTTACACCACGGCAATTGCACCAGCTTTGTGCGTTGCCACTTTGGAGAGTTTGGCGTTGATTAAACAAGGCAATCAGAATGCTAAATTATTAGACAATATTCAGTATTTTCAGCGTCTTGCTGGAACGCTAGATTTACCTATTAAAGCATCCAATAGTGCCATTCAACCCCTTGTTGTGGGTGATAGTGAAAAAGCAACTCACCTTGCAGAAAAATTATTAAATGCAGGTTTTCATGTGGGTGCTATTCGCCCACCGACTGTGGCAAAAGGCACAGCGCGTTTAAGAATAACACTCAATGCCAACCATACGAAACACCAAATCAATCAATTACTAACCCAACTTAAAGATGCTTTATAGTCATACTGTTGGTCAAGGGCAAACATTGGTTTTATTGCATGGCTGGGGGTTTAATTCTGAATTATTTAATACATTAATTGAACAGTATAAAAACCAATATCGCATAACCGTGATTGACTTACCGGGTCATGGTAGAAGTGATGAAGTCAAGGGGGGAGTAAATGAATGGTGTGATGAAATTATTAAAATTTTGCCTAATAACCCAATATTACTCGGCTGGTCATTAGGAGGGTTATTGGCAATAAATATCGCCAATAAAATCAAAGTATCAGCATTGATATTGGTCGCTGCTACGCCTAAATTTGTGCAAACCAATGACTGGGTTTATGGCATAGATGCAAATAATTTTCATCAATTTTCTGATGCGTTATCGCTCAACCTGTCCAAGGGGTTAAAGCGTTTTATTAGTTTACAAACCAGCGACAAAGCACAACTTAAAATACTAAATCAATCTATTGATGCACTGCCTGCAAACGCCAAGGCACTCAATCAAGGCTTAGAAATTTTATTAAACAGTGATTTCCGCCATCAATTCAAGCAACTAAAAATACCCGTGCAAATTATTTTAGGCAATCGCGACACCTTGGTGCCTGCTAATATTGCACACTGGTATGCGTGCCTTGCAACTTCAAAGCCTGATGTCAAAGTTGAGAAGGTGTTGGTTACTACACTCAATACGGGGCATTTGCCTTTTTTACATCCAGATTTTAAGTTGCGTATAATTTAGGAAAATTTTGGAGGAAAAAATGAAGGCACTTGTTGGAGTTATTATGGGGTCAAAATCTGATTGGCCAACGATGAAAAATGCAGTAGAAATGCTAGAGCAATTTGGCATTCCGCATGAAGTTCAGGTGGTGTCTGCACATCGCACCCCTGATTTGATGTTTGAATACGCTAATACTGCCAGTGAACGAGGACTCAAAGTCATTATTGCAGGGGCAGGTGGTGCAGCACACTTACCGGGTATGGTAGCGAGTAAAACCATTGTGCCAGTGCTGGGCGTACCTGTGCAATCGCGTGCACTGAGTGGACACGATTCTTTGTTGTCTATTGCACAAATGCCGGGAGGCATTCCTGTTGGCACATTAGCGATTGGTGAGGCGGGTGCAAAAAATGCGGGCATCCTTGCTGCACAAATTATTGCCAATGAAAATAATGCAGTGAAAGAGAAGGTTTCTGCCTTTAGAGCCAAGCAAACGCAAGATGTTTTAGACAATCCCAATCCTAAAAACTAAGGGTATTTAAAATGAAAGTAGGTATTTTAGGTGCAGGTCAATTAGGAAGAATGCTTGCCATTGCAGGTTATCCCTTAAATCACCAATTTGGTTTTTCAGGTAATAACAATGACGAGCCTTCCTCTTTATTGGGGCATATGTTTACTGGTGAAAAAAACATTGAATCGCTGATTAACTTTGCCGATGTAATTACCTATGAAAGTGAAAATACCGATATAGAGATTGTGAAAGCCATCAGCCAAAAAGTGGCAGTTTATCCCAGTGAAAAATCCCTTTTCACCACCCAACACCGTGGTCGTGAAAAGGCCTTATTTAATCAGCTCAATATCCCTTGTGCACCCTATCAAATGGTTAATTCTGAGGCAGATTTAAAACAGGCGGTTGAAACAATTGGCTTACCTGCAATCTTAAAAACAGCCACTGAAGGTTATGATGGTAAGGGTCAATTTTTAATGCGTGAAGCAAATCAAATCACTGAAGCGTGGGATAGTATGAGTGGCGTTGAGTCCATTTTAGAAGGTTTTGTTGATTTTAAGCGTGAACTTTCTCTGATTGCCGTGCGTGACACTAACAACAATCACAAATATTACCCTTTGGTCGAAAATGACCATCATAATGGCATTTTGCGATTAACTATCGCCCCTGCACAAAATATTGACGAATGCCTACAAAAAACTGCCGAACGCTATATGCAAACCTTACTGGATGAAATGAACCATATTGGCGTTCTAACTATTGAATTATTTGAAACTGAAAATGGACTGGTGGTCAATGAAATGGCACCTAGGGTGCATAATTCAGGACATTGGAGCATAGAAGGTGCAAATACTTCACAATTTGAAAACCATATTCGTGCCATTACTGGTCAACCGCTCGGCGATACTACGCCCACCCATCCATTTTGCGCAATGATTAATATTATTAGTAAAATTGGTGATACCGATATTGTGCTAAATATGCCCAATGCACATCTGCACTTATACGACAAAGAAGAGCGTATTGACAGAAAATTAGGGCACATTAATATGACAGCAAGTTCTGAGCAAGAACTTAATGATAGCATTCAAAAATTACAGGCGTTTTTACCCAATGTTGACAATTAAATACAAATGGCACGAGGCAATGCTATACAAAGTTACAGGCGATCCGATTAGCATCAAGCCCACTGACGACAAAGAAGAATTTGAAACCTCGGAACTACAAACTTTCATAGAAGGCTACTTGGGCTTTATCAAGCAAGCAAATGGTATGCTGGTTATTAATGACGATGGTGAAGCGCTAGGACTGCCTCAAAATGAGATGGCGGGTAAAAATGGCTATGCCTTATTCGGCAATGTTATTTTTGTCCCTATCGATAATAAAAGCACGCTAGATATTACCACGCACTAATTAAAATTCTTGCCACTACAATATTTATATTTTTTTGTCTTTGTATTAAGAAAAACGCTTTTCTAAATAAGCGATAATATCAGTAGTTTCCAGCATCCACTCCACCTTTTCATCATCGGTTATTTTTAAACAAGGCACTTGCACTTTACCCGTTTCTTTAAGCAATTCTGCCCTAAAAACACCTTGCCTATTTTGTGCATCTCGGGTGATAATATTAAGATTTAAACGCCTAATGGTTCTTCTGGTTTTTATGCAAAATGGGCAACCAAAAAATTGATATAACTCAATATGTGCAGTTTCTCCATCCACTTCTTGTTGTTGTTTAGCACTTCGTTTAACTTTGCTCACTGGAATTAACCAACTGATAAAAGCAATAATCGCACCCAATCCATTTCTAAAACCTTTTAATAATAATTTCATTTTTCTTTCCTTGCCTCATAGGCGGTTAGTGTATTTTCTAATAAAGTAGCGATGGTCATTGGCCCAACACCACCAGGGACTGGGGTAATCCAGCTAGCAACTTTTTGAGCAGATTCAAAATCCACATCGCCAACCAAACGCCCATTATCTAATTTATTGATGCCAACATCAATCACAATGGCATCTGCTTTAATCCAATCACCTTGAATCATTTTTGCAATACCAACAGCTACCACAACAATATCAGCCTGTTTAAGTTTGCTAGGTAAATCTTGGGTTTTACTGTTGCAAATAGTAACTGTGGCACGGGCATTTAATAATTCCATTGCCATCGGTCGCCCCACAATATTCGATGTACCCACAACCACACAATTTTTGCCCACCAAATCCACACCAATCGTTTTAAGCATGGTCATCACCCCTTTGGGTGTGCAAGGGCGTAAAAAAGCGTTATTTTGCATTAGTTTGCCAATATTTTCACTGTGAAAGCCGTCCACATCTTTTGCTGGATGAATGGCTTCAATCACCAAATTAGCATCCAAATGTTGTGGCAATGGCAACTGCACTAAAATACCATCAACCTTATCATCATTATTTAAACGCTCAATTTCAGACAATAACGCCGCTTGGCTAATGTCTGCTGGCTTGTTAATTTCTTCAGAATAAAAACCTGCTTCCTTGCAAGCGATGCCCTTGTTACGCACATACACTGCTGAAGCAGGGTCGCTACCCACCAAAATCACTGCTAAACCCGGTTTTCTCTCCAATAACACTACTTGATTAGCAATAGTTTGCCTTAATTTCCGTGCAATTTGCTTACCATCAATAATCACTGTAATGCCTCCCTTACTTTGTCTAAATCTGCTTGCGTATCCACACCAAAACCTACAGTGGCACACGCTTTGCTAATATGTATATCAAACCCTTCATTAAGCACGGTGAGTTGTTCTAATTTTTCCACTTGCTCGTAATCCGACCTATTCATAGTTAAATATTGCTTAATAAAGCCTGAACGATAAGCGTAAATACCGATATGCTTAAAACAAGTTTCAACCTTAAAATCTGCTGCGTCTCGAAAAGCGGGAATGGGTGAACGCGAAAAATAGAGTGCCTTACCAAATTTATCAAACACCACTTTCACGCAATTTGAATCTAAATATTGAGCTTTGTCCACTACATTTTCACATAGTGTTGCCATTTGCATTTTTGAATCCGCTAAATTTTGTGCCACTTGTTGAATAACTTTTGCATCCAGCATTGGCTCATCGCCCTGCACATTTACAATAATTTTATTATCCTCAATATCCAACTTTGTCAAAACCTCTGCAATACGAGCAGTGCCTGAGGTGTGTTTGTCGCTGGTCATACAAGTGGTTGCACCAAACTCATGTGCAACTGCCTCAATACGCCTGTCATCGGTGGCAATAATCACACGACCTGCACCGCTTTTTTTAGCATTTTCATAAGTGTGTTGAATGAGGGGCTTGCCGTGAATATTTTGCAATAATTTTGCACTCAAACGAGTTGAAGCATAGCGTGCAGGAATAATGACAATAAAACTCATCAACTTATTTTTCTCGCCTCTTCAACCAATAAAACTGGGATACCGTCAATAATAGGATACGCCAATGCACTTTCCTCGCAAACCAATTCATCGTCCACTTGCTTGAGTGGTGCCTTGCTTTGTGGGCAAACCAATAATTTTAATAA
This sequence comes from Bathymodiolus brooksi thiotrophic gill symbiont, assembly GCF_903642095.1. Lineage (GTDB taxonomy): Bacteria > Pseudomonadota > Gammaproteobacteria > PS1 > Pseudothioglobaceae > Thiodubiliella. The sequence goes on from NZ_CAHJWD020000056.1 coordinate 16,788, forward strand.
GGATTCATCAATCATAATTTTGCGTCAAGTTGTTGTAAAAAATCTTCATCTAATTGGGCTTCTACTTGCAAAACCCACATATTTTCATCAATGAATGGTGTGCATTTTACACAATCCTTGGCGGTCATAAGAATGGGATGTGTTTCTTTAAAATTCAAATCGTGTGCAACAAACAAATGATGATCCTTAAAAGGATGTTGAATCAAATGAATGCCCAAATCAATCAAGGTGGAAAAAAACTTATTTGGCTTTCCAATTCCAGCCACAGCATGACAAGTTTGCCCTTGAAAATAATCCAGTGGTTGCTTTTGTTGGGTTTTTAAATTAATAAATGCAATGGGTTTCAGAATGCTTTGCATAACAAAATCCACACTTTTTAAACGCTTTTTAGACTCTCGTAATGGCCCTGCTGGCAATAAAAAACCATTACCAAAACCATTTTCCACACAAATCTCAACCGCCCTACCCATACCGTAATGTTGCAAACCATCATCACTAATCACAATGCCTACTTTGTGCTGGGTAATTAAATCTTGCACCGCTTGTGCACGATTTTTATTGACCATAACTGCCACTTTGGTCTGTTGATAAATCAACATTGGCTCATCTCCCACTCTGTCAGTCCTTGAATGTTCATCCACCAGTTGAGAAGTAGAGTCTTGCAATTTTCCACCATACCCTCGTGAAACCACGCCAACTTTTTTTCCTTGCTGTTTAAAATGTTCAACCAAAGCGATAACAATTGGTGTTTTACCTGTGCCACCAACAGTAATATTGCCCACCACAATAACAGGCACAGAAAATTGATGTGTGGTAAATAAACCAAGGCGATAAAGCCCCCTTCTGATAAGCGATAACACATAAAAAACCACCGACAATGGCAGTAATAAATAATGAACAATGCTGCTCGTATTTAAATCAATAATCACTATCAGACTGGTATTTTTTCTCAGTAATTTTCAATATACCTGCTGCTATTGCTAATATCAAAATTGCAACCACCATAACCAGTAAATTAAACTTATCATGTGCTACCAAAGATTTCATATCAATCACCAAAAAACGAGTAATAGCGGTAATGGCAATAAAGATTAAAAAAACAACTGGCATTCTATGGGTTTTGAAATAAATGCCCGTCATTGCCCCTAACTCCAAATAAATAAACAACAGTAAAATATCTTTTAGTGAAGCAAAACCTGATTCGTGTTGCATAATCAGCAAATACTCATGAATTGCCGACCAGACAATCGTAGCACCAATAATAAACAGCCCGATAATATGAAAAGTTTCGATCATAAAATTGCCTAATTGGTCAATTTTATTTTTGATATGTGTGTTTAACATTTTTTCCCCTATTTTTTAAACTTTTGCGTAGAGCCCTTTACATATAATAAAATTCATATTTTTGCCAAATTAGCAATTTCTGTTAACCCTGTCTTAGCAAGACTAAGGCTGAGTCTGAAAAATTTCCAAGTTGGTAAAAAGTAAGTTCTTAATGATTATTCATATTATATGCAAAGGTCTTTACTTTTAAAGTGCTAATTATGACAAAATATTAACCTTATGAGCATTGAATTTAAAATTTCTAATCAATATTTACGATCTAGCCGAAAAAAAGGCTTGGTTTCTTTCATTTCTGGCGTTTCCATTATTGGGCTAATATTAGGTATGATGACGCTGATTACCGTTTTATCAGTGATGAATGGCTTTCACAAGGAATTGCGTGATAGAGTATTGGGTGCTATTTCGCATTCCCACATTTTAGCCTATGACGGCAAAATCGAAAATTGGCAAGCACTACAAACAAAGATTAACCAGCATCCAAATGTGCTTAACACCTCGCCCTATATAGAAAAATATGCACTAATCAACACGCCATTTGGCTCGCAAGGCGTTCTTATTAGGGGGGTTAAACCAAAATTAGAAAGAAAAACCTCAGTTTTACTGGACAACATTAAATATGGTAATGCAAAATTAAACAAATCCAATATCTTAATTGGCGCAGGATTAGCAGCAGAATTGGGGGTGATTCTAGGCGATAAAGTAACTTTATTAACGCCACAATTATCTGCCAATATTCTTGGTATGCAGCCTAGATTTAAACGCTTTACGGTAACTGGTATTTTTGATGCAGGTGTTAGTGAGTATGACAATAATTTGGCTTTTATTGATCTTAAGCAAGCACAATTATTGTATGCAATGAAAACTAAAGTTTCGGGCATTCGATTAAAAGTGGACGATTTATTTAATGCCAAAAAAATTACCGAAGAAGTGCTCAATGGATTAAATTCTGATCAATACTATGGCGTTGATTGGATGCAACAGAAGGCAAATTTCATTAAAGCCCTGAACCTTGAAAAGCAGATGATTGGCATTGTGTTGTTTCTGATTATTGCCGTTGCTGCATTCAATGTGGTTTCAATGATGGTCATGGTGGTTGCTGATAAAAAAGCCGATATTGCTATCCTCAGAACCATTGGTATGACTCCAAATCGCATTGTTAAGTTGTTCTTTTATCAAGGCATCACCATTGGCATCACTGGCATTGTTATTGGCACGATATTAGGCGTTACACTTGCACTTAATATAGAATCCGTTATTAGTGCGGTTGAAGCAATATTAGGGTTTAAATTTTTTCCTCAAGATGTGTTTTATATTAATCGCTTTCCTTCTGAAGTTCACTTAAACGATGTAATCACGGTAGCAATTAGTGCCTTTTTTTTGGTAGTCATTGCTTCCATTTATCCTGCAAAACGCGCAGGAAAACTGCAAATCTCAGAGGTGCTTAATCATGAGTAAAATTATTGAATGCAGCGAACTAAATTACAATTACCACAATGGTAGTGTCCAAACGCCCGTGCTAAACGCCTTAAATTTAGTCGTTAATCAATCCGAATCTCTTGCCATCGTTGGACAGTCAGGTTGTGGTAAATCCACTTTGCTTAATTTATTGGGCGGTATGAGCCAACCTAGCGCTGGAAAAGTAATGGTCAATGGGTCTGATTTATCACAATTGAATGAAAAGAAAATCACACTTCTTCGTGCACAATATTTGGGGTTTGTATATCAGTTCCATCATTTATTAAAAGATTTTAGTGCCTTAGACAATGTGGCAATGCCACTATTAATTCGTGGCGACGACACACAAACAGCACTTAAAAAATCTAGTAAAATCTTAACCGATATTGGCTTACAAGATAGGCTCAATCATAAGCCTGCAGAATTATCTGGTGGCCAACGACAACGGGTTGCTATTGCTCGTGCCTTAATTAACAAGCCAAATTGCTTGTTGGCTGATGAACCCACAGGTAACTTGGATGCCAAAAGCGCAAAAGAAGTTTTAGGTTTAATGATGGAACTTAATCAACAACAAAAGTCAGCTTTAATTTTAGTTACCCACGATATGTCCATTGCCAAAAAAATGGACAGATTTTTAACTTTAGAAAATGGAACCCTGATATGAATATACATCAAATGCAAATTTCTTATTCAAACCAAGAAGATAGACTTATCCTAAGCATTAACAGCAAAGACAATGAAGAATTGCGTCTATTTTTAACCCGTCGAATTGTAACCTCATTTTGGGATATTCTCAATAAAACAATCAGCCATTCTTTATCTATTCAACCTACACCTGATGATATGTTGGAATTGCCAGAATCGCAAAAAAAACAGATGGAACAAAAAATGGCACAGCAAATACAACAGCAGAACATAATTGAAAAAAGTGATTATGAAACGCCTTTTAACAAAGGGGATAAATTTCCGATGGGTGAAGAGCCTATTTTGGTGGAAAAAGTTACCATTAATGTTTATGAAAATAACAATACTGCTCTTATTTTTGAAAGCAATAATGGGCAAAATATTAACTTAAATCTAACGCCACAACTGTTGCTCAACTTATCTGATTTACTTATTAGAATTATGCCAAATACAAATTGGAATATTAATTTGAAGGGTGATGCCAATATGCTTACCTCTGACAACCAAGATAAGTTAGCTTTGCATTAATTCATTTACTTGATTAATTTGAGGCGCTAATTTCGTAGCGTTATTTGATTGCCAATTTTGGTTAAAATATTATTTTCGTCAACATAACACAAGGTTGGTTTGTAATACTTAACTTCATCTTCGCTATAACTAGCATAAGAAGCAATAATCAATAAATCACTTACATTTGCCTGATGTGCCGCTGCACCATTCACAGAAATCACACCTGAATTGTCTTTGCCACGAATAGCATAGGTGGTAAAGCGATTGCCGTTACTAATGTTGTAAATTTGGATTTGTTCAAAAGTGCCAATCCCTGCTGCATCTAATAAAATCCCGTCAATTTCACACGAACCTTCGTAATCTACCTCACTGGCAGTGGTGGTTACACGATGGAGTTTAGATTTTAAAAATATTCTTTGCAAAATATTTAACTCAAAAACTGAATCATAATACCAGCAGCAATCGCCGAACCAATCACACCAGCAACATTTGGACCCATCGCATGCATTAATAAAAAGTTATGTGGATCAGTCTCTAAGCCTACTTTATTAGAAACGCGCGCTGCCATCGGCACCGCAGAAACACCTGCTGAACCAATTAAAGGATTAATTTTATTTTTACCAAAAGTGTTCATCAGTTTTGCCATCAACAATCCACACGCCGTGCCAATTGCAAATGCCACCATACCAAGCACCAAAATACCCAGCGTTTCAGGCTGTAAAAACTTATCTGCCATTAACTTTGAGCCAACCGCCAAACCTAAGAAAATCGTAACAATATTGATTAATGCATTTTGTGTGGTATCACTCAATCTATCAACCACACCCGACTCTTTCATTAAATTACCAAAGGCAAACATACCCAATAGTGGTGCTGCATCTGGCAAAAGCAATGCCACCAACATTAGTAACATAACTGGGAAAATAATCTTTTCCGCTTTTGACACTTCACGCAATTGCACCATTTTAATTTGACGCTCTTTTTTAGTGGTCAAAGCACGCATAATTGGTGGCTGAATAAGTGGCACTAAAGCCATATAAGAATAAGAAGCTACTGCAATTGCACCCAATAAATCAGGTGCCAATTTTGAAGCAACATAAATACTGGTAGGGCCATCAGCACCGCCAATAATGCCAATCGCAGCGGCATCATTCAGGCTAAAATCAAAAATACCAATGGTGGTTAAGCCTATTGCACCCAATAAAGTAGCAAAAATACCAAACTGTGCTGCCGCACCGAGCAATAAAGTTTTTGGGTTGGCAAGCAAGGGTCCAAAATCAGTCAATGCACCCACGCCCATAAAGATAATCAATGGAAAGGCACCAGATTCAATACCTATCACATAAAATACATGCAAAATACCACTGCCTTCAGCGATACCTGCACCAGGGATATTGGCTAGAATCGCACCAAAACCAATTGGTAATAACAACAATGGCTCAAATTTTTTAACAATGGCCAAGTATAAAAGTAGCATACCTACAAGCAACATCAGCCCCTGACCCCAAACCATTTGCTGTAACCCTGTATTTGCCCAAAGTGTGTTTAATTGTTCCATTCAGAGACCTTTGTGTGATTATGAATAATTAGAGAAATGAGGTTTTGATGATTGCTCATAATTGTATCAAAATTTGCTTCATACCATGCTTAATAAAGTTTGACCCACTGTTACGGCATCACCTTCTTTAACGCTGACACTGGCCACTACCCCACCTTTTGCTGCTTTGATTTCAGTTTCCATTTTCATGGCTTCTAAAATAACCAAAACATCACCTTCATTAATTTTTTGATGTGGCAATACCATTACTTTCCAAATATTGCCAGAAAGAGGTGCACCAATTTCCTCAGCACCTGCAGTAGGTATTTTATCAATTATTTCTTTTTCTACTGGCATGTCTGCTGATGCGACTACATCTGATGCTGATTTCATAGAAGTAACATTGCCACCTGCAGAAACATCAACTTTGTAAGAAGTGCCTTTAAAGGAAACGGTATAACTACCCTCTTCGGTCGAATTATTAACACTATTACCTGCTTCTGGAACAGATTCAAAAAAATCGGCATTATTGCGATTTTCTATAAAATTAATACCCACTTGTGGGAATAAGGCATAAGTTAATAAATCATCAATTTTATCATCGGCTATGGTTAAGTGCTTTTCTGCAACAATCTTATCAAACTCTTGTTCCAAAATATGCATTTCTGGTGCAATATTATCTGCTGGGCGACAAGTAATTGGCTTACCACCATCTAAAACCTTGGTTTGCAAAGCTTGGTCAACAGGGGCTGGTGTTGCACCATATTCGCCTTTTAAAATGCCTGCGGATTCTTTAGTAATGGTCTTATAACGCTCGCCTGTTAAGACATTTAAAACCGATTGTGTGCCAACAATTTGTGAGGTGGGTGTTACTAATGGAATGTAACCCAAGTCTTTACGCACTCGCGGAATTTCCGCCATGACCTCGTCCATTTTATCAATGGCATTTTGCTCACGCAGTTGGCTTTCCATATTGGTCAACATACCGCCCGGCACTTGCGACAATAAAATTCTTGAATCCACGCCTTTAAGTGAGCCTTCAAACTGTGCGTATTTAGCACGAATGGGTCTAAAGTAAGCATCAATTTCTTCTAATTTCTCTAAATCTAACCCTGTTTTTCTTGGACTATTTTCTAAAATAGACACCACTGAGTTAGTCGCCGAATGTCCGTAAGTCATACTCATAGAACCAATTGCTGTATCTACACGGTCAATGCCTGCCTCAACTGCTTTAACAATTGAAGCTGTTGATAATCCCGTGGTCGCATGTGCGTGTAATTGAATCGGAATATCGATGGTTGCTTTGAGTTTTTTGACCAAATCATAGGCATCATAAGGATGTAGCAAACCTGCCATATCTTTAATACATAAAGAGTGTGCACCCATGTCTTCAATGGCTTTTGCCATATCAACCCAAGTTTGCATTGTATGCACTGGACTCACTGTATAAGAAATTGTGCCTTGTGCATGCTGACCCAATTTAACTGTTTGGTCAACTGCCGTTTTAAGGTTACGCATATCATTCATTGCATCAAAAATACGAAATACACTCACACCATTTTCAGCACAACGGTCAATAAATTTTCGCACCACATCATCACTATAATGACGATAGCCTAATAAATTCTGCCCTCTGAGTAACATTTGCTGAGGCGTGTTAGGCATTACTGCTTTGATTTCACGAATCCTATCCCAAGGGTCTTCGCCAAGATAGCGAATACAAGAATCAAAAGTTGCCCCGCCCCAAGATTCCATCGACCAATAGCCAATCTTATCCAGTTTGTCGGCAATCGGTAGCATATCGTCTATACGCATTCTCGTTGCAAACAGAGATTGGTGCGCATCCCGAAAAACAAGTTCGGTAATTTCTACTTTTTTAGTATTTCCCTGACTGACAGGCTTTTGAATAATATTCTTTAGAAAATCTAACATTTTTTCTATGCCCCTCTATGTATCTTAATGGCTTCCTCAATGACAAACTTAGTTTCTTCGTCTAATTCATCATCCATTCCATTAACTGCAACTGATGCTTGCCTATTTATCCTTTGAATAATAATCGACATTAGCTTGGTAACAAACACCAGTAAAGTCAAAAACAAAAAAACAAAACCCATCCCAAAAAGGGTTAGGTTTAACGCTTCTGCTATTAAATCTACTTGTTCCATATTATTCACTTTAATTTAATTTGGTACCGATGGACGGGGTCGAACCGTCACTCCTTGCGGAACTGGATTTTGAATCCAGCGTGTCTACCAATTCCACCACATCGGCAATATCTTTTTTTATTTATGTCTAAAAGTAATTCTACCCTTAGTTAGATCATAAGGTGTCATTTCTACCGTTACCCTATCCCCTGGTAAAATACGAATATAGTGTTTACGAATCTTACCAGAAATATGTGCCAACACACTGTGCCCATTCTCTAGCTCAACAGTAAAGGTGGTGTTTGGTAATTTTTCCTTAACAACGCCTTCTAATTCAATGTAATCACTTTTTGACATATACCCTTTTATCAATAAAAAAAGTTATTTTACTCCATTGCCACACTCTTAAACAAAAAAAGGTTAAGGTTTTAACGCTAAAATAAATACGCTATGAGGCCTTTGCATAAATATGGATGATTAGCAGAATTCAATTTTTGATGATTATTCATATTTATGCAAAGGTCTCATTATAATAAGCCTATTTAGACTATATTAAATACAAATGAAAACAAGTTTTGAATTTTTCCCACCAAGGACTGAAAAAGGCAAACAAAATTTAGCACAAGTTCAACAAGAATTAAGTGTTATTCAGCCAGACTATTTCTCTGTTACTTTTGGTGCTGGTGGCACAACACAAGATGCCACATTAGAGACAATATTAAACATTCAGAAAAATGACCTCGTTTCTGCCGCCCCTCATTTGTCTTGTATTGGTTCAGAAAAAAAGAATATTATTGGGCTACTTGACCAATATAAAGCAGTTGGAATTAATCGAATTGTAGCTTTGCGTGGCGATATTCCATCAGGTGTGCGTGATATTGGTGATTTTCATTATGCCAATGAATTGGTTGAATTTATCAAAACACATTATGGTGAGCAATTTCACATTGAAGTGGCAGCTTATCCTGAAATGCATCCACAAGCCAAAAATATCCACGCTGATTTACAACATTTTGCCAACAAAGTAAGGACTGGTGCAGACAGTGCGATTACGCAATATTTTTATAATGCAGATGCCTATTTTAGATTTGTTGATGACATTGAAAAACTGGGCATTAATATCCCAATAACACCAGGTATTATGCCAATTACTAACTATACACAATTGGTTAGATTTTCTCATATGTGTGGTGCAGAAATTCCAAAATGGATTTTAGAAAGATTAAAGTTATATGAAAATGATCTTGATGCACTGAGTGCATTCGGCACAGAAATAGTTACTAACTTATGTCAAACGCTTAAAGACCAAGGTGTGAACAATTTTCATTTTTATTCAATGAATCGCACACAACCCTCATTAGACATTGCTAAAACCATTCTATAAAACACGCCAAAAAATAGTATATTTTTATGTTCAACTAATGTTGAGATTTAACCCAACCTTGTAACTTATGCAGAGAGATCTTATCTTGAGAGTGACAATGTGCTTCAAGTGCTTCTAAACGCTCAGTTAATTCAGAAAATACCATTTCATAGTGTTGGTTCTTGATTTGAGCTTTATAAAGTTTGGTTTTTAGTCCGTTAATAATGCCCATATAAGATTTCTCATTTTCACTATGTAGCCCTTTGTCAACTTCTATTTTCTTTATGGCATCGTTTTTAATTTGTTGCATTTTTTGGATATATTGATCTTGTTCAGAATTTAGACCTACATTCGGATACGCTAATCTTAGGCTGTCGGTTGTTACATAACCTTCGTGCGTTTGTAATTTACCGCTGTTAATTTGGTTTTGAATATCAAAACGGCTGATGCCCAACATTCTTGCTGCCTTGGATACGCTTAATTTAACCATTTACCTCTCTCCCCTTAAGTAAGTTATGGATAACAAATTAACCTCATTTTATGGGTTTGTCAAGTCTATTAGCGTTTTATAAACTACATTGAATGGCTTCAAGTAGCCCTTCATCACAGGTTTTTATTGCCACTTTAATTTGATTAAAACCTATGGATTGTGCAAAAACTTTAATGCGTTCGCTTAATACCACGAGTGGATAACGCTTAATTAAATTCAGTGCTTCTTTGTCAATTTGTTTAACTATAAACACCAGTGCAGAAAGATTTTCAACACTAGTAGCGGTAATAATGCCTTGATTACTCTGTAAAAACTTTAACAAGGAATCACGATGCAAAGGCGTGATGTTGCATGGCACACGCCGATAAACTTCAATATATTCAACTTCATTATTTTTACTCAAACCTTCTTTAAGTGTTTCTCTACCACCTTCGCCTCGAAAAATCAAAACAGACTGATGATGCAACGCTTGTAATTCACTCATTGCCAATAAAGCCTCACTTGAAGCTTTTTGTGCTGGGAAGGCATCAACTTGAATACCTTGTTCTTCCAACTTTTTTGCAGTTGTAGCACCTACAGCAAAAACCTTAGTGGATTGATAATCTAACATTTTTAGAGTTTTTAACCCGTATTCAACCGCATTAGCACTGATAAAAATCAGTGCATCATAATTCGCTTTAAGTGGCTTATTGTTAAGTGACTTAATCTCCAAAGTAGGGAATAACACTGGTTGATAACCCTGCTCACTGAGTAAAGTTTGCAATGATTGAACTTGCGACAGGGTGCGTGTTAACAATATACGCAAGACTTAGTATCCCAATAATTCAGAAATAATGCGAATTTTATCTAAAGTTTCACGCTCTGCAAACTTACATATCAATATGGTTTTAGTATTCACGCTTTTAATGCTTTCAAGATAACACCGCATTTTCTGATCGTCCCATATTTCCGCAGTATACAACACTGGGTATTTATTAAAACTAAGAAATAACTCTAATACTTCTACCTCTTTCAACTTTAATTTAAGCGCTTTAGAAGATTGAAAGCAAATCTTATAACCAGATAATATATCCATTATTGCTGCACTTGGTGTGTTAGTAACTTCACAGAATAAAATAAAATCATCTGCATAGTCTTGCACAATATTCAATAATTCTTTCAGTGTTTTTACATCAGTTAATTGCGACTCTTCAACTGTTAACACTAGGATAAATTTTTCCTCTTCATCATCATCTTTTATATCTTCAAAGATTTGATCAAGATCTTCATTTGTGTCAATCGCCAAAGAAAGTGCTTTAAAAGGGACGGCATAATAATCAAAGCGCCAATCTTCTGGTAAATCATCAGGATAAAAATCATCTTGCAAGCCCAGTCCACTACGACCAATTAAAAATTCTGTTTTGTTCATTTTGTTGAATATCCCTTTATAATAAGCAAAAAGTTTTTCTTTATTAATTATGACCGATATTCTACTAGCAATTACTACTCTTTTAACAGGTTTTATACTTTTAATTTGGAGTGCAGACACATTTACCAATAATGGGGCGAAAATTGCCACTATTTTCAAAGTATCGCCTTTAGTAATTGGCTTGCTTATTTTTGGTTTTGGCACTTCTGCACCTGAGATGTTAGTGTCTGGTTTGGCGGCAATAGATGGGAAAACAGGGTTAAGCATTGGTAATGCCATTGGTTCTAATATTTTTAATATTGCCCTTGTGCTTGGCATTAGTGCAATTATTACCCCCATTGAAGTAAAAAGCGAGATTCTAAAAAAAGAATGGGTGTTTTTAATATTTGTTACAATTGTTACTGGTTTGCTATTATGGGACAAGCATCTTGGTATAGTTGATGGGTTAATTTTGGCATTCTTATTGGTTTTATTTTTAGCTTACACCTTAATAACTGCCAAAAATAAAAAGAATCACGAATTTGATGAACTAGAGCAAATAACCGATAAAGACCAAGTGGGTAAAACTTGGCTTATGCTTATCATTGGGCTGGTGGTGTTAGTTTCTAGTGCAAAAATGATTGTATGGGGTGGTGTAAAAATCGCACAAAATTTTGGTGTGTCAGATTTAATCATTGGCTTGAGTGTGATTGCACTCGGCACCAGTTTGCCTGAATTGGCTGTATCAATCAGCAGTGTTTTGAAAAAACAATATGAAATGGTAGTTGGCAATGTGATTGGTTCTAATCTGTTTAATACTGTGGCAGTGCTTGCTATTCCGGGGCTAATTCATCCATCTACCGTGGCAGATGGCGTTATTTATAGAGATTATCCCGTGATGCTACTGCTCACTATTTTATTATTCATTGTCTCTTACAAATTTCATAAAAAACACATTATTAACCGCTTTGAGGGTGTGATTTTGGTCAGTGTATTCAGTATTTATATGTGGCAATTATTTTGAACATAACATTTCATAGTGAGGCTGAAATACAGCAATTTGCTCAAACCTTAGCACACAATGTGCAAAATCTTAACCACGCTATTGTTATTTATTTAGAGGGTGATTTAGGTGCAGGAAAAACCACACTGGCGAGAAGCTTTATTCAAACTTTTGGCTTTCAACGCGTCAAAAGCCCCACTTATTCTTTGGTTGAAAGTTATCAAAACCAAGCCGTTAATATTCATCATTTTGATTGTTATCGCCTAAGCGACCCAGAAGAATTAGAATACATTGGTATCCGCGAATACTCAGAAGGTAACCATATTCAACTAATTGAATGGGCAGAATTAGGCAAAGGTATGATTGCTCCTGCCGATTTAATTATTCATATTAACGGTGAAGACAACAGCAGAACTTTAACACTCACACCACAGAATAACATCGGAAAAAAATTACTACAATTTTTGGAAACGGTATAAAACACCGTAATTTCAAGACTTTTTAGGTGCAACGCTCTCTTCAGGTGGCTCATAATTTGGGTCATTTGGATTCATAAAAATAAACCCATAACCACCTTCGGTATCAATCTCATCAAAATCAACTACCATACCTTCTAACAATTCTTTTTGTGCATAGGTAAGCACATATTCAATACCATTTGATTCCAAGTGAATATCGGCATCTGAGCGTTCATCAAACCCCATTAAATATTGAAAACCTTGGTCTATTTTATCAACTGCAAAACGCATTAATAAACCTTGTGTATCAGGATTTTGAGTGGAAAGTCCGATTTCTTCAGCAGCGCGTTTGGTGATTGTAATCATAATTTTTAATGATGCAAGAGGTTTAGCCTCTTGCTGTCTTTTTCTCCTTAATAAAATTGACAAACTGTATAACCCAATGATTGTTTCCTACACTTCTTAGATGGGTGTAGGTTGCTAATAGATTATGGATTAGAATTCCATCCTGCTTATTATCCACACCCACACCGCGTAAAACCTTGTAGGCATAACGGGTTTTAGGGTTAATATTTTCGAGTTTAGAATAATGAAATTCATGTGCATAAATTGTTGGGGCGACTTTGTTCCATGGGTGTTCATTGTTGGGTGTTAATTGCACATAGCCTCTACCAATCGGCTTAGGTGTCATTATTGTATCAGCTTGAATAACACCAACCATTTTATGTGATTTCTCTTGATAAGTAATTTTTCGACTGAGATACATTAACCCGCCACATTCTGCATAAGTTGGTAAACCCTGTTGTATTGCTAATTTAATATTATCAAGTAAGGCTTGGTTGGCACTCAATGCTTCAAGTTGCATTTCTGGAAAACCACCGCCGATAAACAGCCCATCACATTTGGGTAATTCTGCTGCTTTAAGTGTATCAAAATATACAATATTAACACCTAAAGATTGAAAGGCATCCAAATCATCTTGATAGTAAAAACCAAAAGCCTGATCTTTGGCAACGGCAATCGTTAAATTAACAGAAGTTGTGATTGACGCAGGCGTGTTAGTTAGAGGGGGTTTATTGTGAAAAGATAAGATTTTACTTAAATCCACTTGGTCAGCAACTATCTTGGCGACACCATTAATAAAAGTTTGCGAGTGAGTCGATTCATTTGCTGGCACAAGCCCCAAATGTCGCTCATCAATAACAAGGTCTTTGGAACGACGAACCGCACCCACAACAGGAATATCTGTGTAATATTCAATAGCTTGAATAAGTTTTGACTCATGACGCTCGCCTGCCACCTTATTAAGAATAACGCCAGCAATATTAACATTAACATCAAAAGTCTGGTAACCCATTAATAAGGGGGCAATGCCCCGAGTAATGCCGTTGGCATCAATCACTAAAATAACACTGGTATTTAATAATTTCGCCATATCAGCATTGGCATCACCCCCTGCTACACTCATGCCATCATACAGCCCTTTATTGCCTTCAATAATAGCAATATCACTGTTTGCACTTTGGTTTTCATACAATTGAATGATTTCATCATTCGTCATATTATAAAAATCTAAATTGTAACAAGCGTTACCACTGGCTTGAGTAAGCCACAAGGGATCAATATAATCAGGGCCTTTTTTGAACGCAACAACTTTAAGCGATTGTGCCTTAAATGCCGCACACAATCCTAGACTGACAACAGTCTTACCTGAAGATTTATGAGCGGCAGAAAGGTAGATAGATGAGGGCATACCTCATTATGGGTTAAATTTTATGATGTGGGTCTGCCACTTTGTCTGCTAGACTTTCAGGTAAGAATGGCAAAAACTTTACTAAAAGAGTAACGACAACTAATGCCAACGCCAGACCGCCAACACCTAAGGCTATTTCAGGAAATGATGGTGTGTATACTACAATATCGCCATAACCTTCTAAAATCTCTTTGCCTGGGAACATTTCTAATGGATAGGCTTGACCGCCAACAATTAACACATACATTTGAACAATGCCGCCAATAATAACCAATATCGATGCCAAACCTAAAACAGAACGATTGCCTTTCACTGCTGGATGATAAATTAAGATAAGTGGCACAATCGATCCTAATATTATTTGCCCATACCAAAATAAATTGGTGTAAATACTCCCATTAGCAAATAAAATCATTTCTACATTGTTGTTTTCAGCAAGATAAATATTACCAATATGAAACACAATCACAAAATACAAAACGGCTGCCACAAATACACCAAGTAAGTTTCTTAGGCGATTTAAAATTACATCACCCAATGGACGATCGCCCCACTTGTAACTTGCTATCAAAATTAAAATAAAGAAAGCCAAGCCAAAAGAAAACGACATAACGATAAATTTAGGTGCCATAATCATGGCATCATAAGTATGACGAGCAACCAATAAACCAAAAATAGAACCTGTACCAGTAGTTAATACCAAACGCCAAATAAACGCCGCTATGCCAATTTTTCGACTAAATTTATTCATTCTGCGTTCAAACATCATCCACAAATACACCGCAACAATGACAAAAAAACCATTATATAAAATAATATTCCAAGCAAAAATTGACTTAAAATTATACTCCGTCATTGCCACAATTAGACGATCAGGGCGACCTAAATCAAGCACCAAAACCATTAAGCCACCTGCTAATAATGCCAACGACACCAAACCTGATAAGCGTGATAAAGGCTTATAAAGTTTATTTTGAAATACCGATGCAATAGAGGCAACATTAAGCGCACCTGAGGCGGCGATAATCAAAAATAAAGCGAATACATGTGGTATTCCCCATACAATACGATTATTCATACCTGTCACATAATGACCGTGATGCTCCATAAAATACACACTGCCCAATGCAGTTAAAATAAGAACGCCTAGACCTGCAACAAGTGCATAAAAACCTAAACTTCTACCTTCTATTTGTTGATAACGAATGTTCATAATTACTCTTTAAGCCTTTTAAATTCCGCTATAGCGAACACCAGTATTCAGATTTAAATCTGCTCTGATTTGTGTAGATTGAATTTTCCTAAGTGTTTGATTAATCTTGCTATTGGCATCATACAAATCACCAAAAATAACGCCGTTGCTACTCACTGCCTCAGCACAAGCAGGCATTTCGCCTTTATCAACACGATGAACACACATTGTGCAAGATTCAACTGTGCCTTTGCCACGAGGCATATGTTCTTTTTGATTACTCAAATCTTCATGAACAAACGAGCGCGCATCGTAAGGGCAAGCCATCATACAATAGCGACAACCAATACATAAGTGCTTGTCCACCAACACAATGCCATCTTCACGCTTCATTGAGGCGTTAGTTGGGCAAACATCTACGCAAGGTGGATGTTCGCAGTGTTGACACATCATTGGTAGCATATCAATCTTACCAGTAACCTTGTCCTTTACTTTAATCTTCTTAATCCAGCTTGGTTTTTGATGACCAGTAGAATGTATTTCACTGCCCCAACCATTTTCTTCTTGACAAGCGTTAACCATATCATTAATATTCGACTCGGTCAGTTTGTTGGTGTCAACCAACATTCCCCAGCGTTTTTCGTTGGTTACTGGATTGTCATTAGCGGCAAATGTAGTGAGCGTAATGCCACTAGCAATCGTTGCTACACCCGCCGTAACAGCCGTTGTATTCTTAAGAAAATCACGGCGATTTAGTTCTTTATTCATAATCCCTCTTTTGGTGTGGTGCGATGACAAGAGAAACAATCTAAGCTTATGCCTACTTTTTGATGGCAGGTTGAGCAGAATTGATCCGGTGCATTAATGGGCACATATTCATCATTCTTAGTAGAACTATGGCAATCAACACATCCTTTTAACGAATCACGCTGAGTGCGAACACCTTGGCGTAATGTCTGGTCGCGTCTATGCAATAAAAACTCAGGATGCATTTTTCTAATTTCATCAAGACTAGGGTGAATATCTTTACTTTTTCCCTCATCCTTTAGCTCAGTAGCTCTATCACCAAGGTTAGCATGCTCATCATCATGCGCTAACACAGTGTTAAGCGATAGCGTTAGAAAAATAACTAATAAATGCTTCATAATCATTCTCTTTAAATTACTCACCTAGTCCCATTTGAATATAGCCTGTTGGACATACATCTGCACAGATATGGCAACCAACACACTTGTTATAATCGGTATCAACATAACGACCGAGTGTTGCTTGATCTTTCTTAACCTTAAATACCGCATCTTGTGGACAATACATCACACAGTTATCACATTCAAAACACAAGCCACAAGACATACAACGCCCTGCTTCTTGTTGTGCCTCTTCTTCGCTATAACCAATTAAACGCTCGTCAAAGTTACCCAATACATTATCAACATTTACCAATTTATGCTTGCGTGCATTACGCTCTTCATTATCAAAGTGCCCTAAGAACAATTCTGTATGTGGAATGATTGATGCGAATGAACGGTCTTCATAGTTATGCACCGCATAACCTGCAGTGTCTGTTGCTTCACCAAATGCACCACCTTTTTCATAGTCTGAAGGCGCTAAATCCCACTCATTAAGTTTTGACATAAGGTCAAAATAATGAACGTCAACTTTGTTACGAGCTTTTTGACTACTACCTGAAAGATAATCACCAATACTCTCAGCAACAATACCTGCTTGACCAATCGCTGTTGTCAACAAGTGTGGGCGAACCACATCGCCACAAACAAAGAAACCAGGTTTATTCGGCACTTGGAAATTTTTGTCGGCATCAATAAAACCATGCTCGTTGAAAAATGAATCATCCATACCTTCACCATCAACACCTTGTCCAATTGCAGGAACAATAAGCTCACATTCAACATCAAACTCAGAGCCTTCAATTGGCGTAGAACCGTCTTCTTCTAAGCGAACAAAACGCAATGCAATTGCCCGACCTTCTGCATTTTTAATTACTTCTATCGGTTGTAATTGCCCTTGAATTTCAACACCTTCACGGTTCGCATCATCAATTTCTTCTTGTGCTGCTGGCATATTTTCAATTGTAGAGCGTGTTGTCAATAACACATCCGCACCTAAGCGCTTAGAAGTATCAACCACATCATGTGCAGTGTCATCAAAAATAACACGCTCAGGACGGTCTTTATCAGCCGTATTTTCAATATTACCCAAACGACGCGCAACTGACACAACATCAATTGAGGTATCACCACCACCAATACAAATCACTTTACCTGTAATATGCTTTAAACGGCCTTGGTTGTAGGCTTCAAGAAATGCAACGCCAGAAACACAATTCGTTGCATCACCACCGGGAATTGGCAACATACGACCACTCATTGCACCAATAGCAAACAATACTGCATCATAATCTTTTTCCAATTGTTCCATGGAAATATCCACACCCACTTTGGTGTTCATTTTAGTTTCGATACCCGTCTCAATAATGCGATCAATCTCATATTTCAATACATCGCGTGGCACACGATAGTCGGGAATACCATACATCATCATGCCGCCCAATTGTTCATACTTTTCAAATACGGTTACGCTATGACCTTGCTTGCGTAATTGCAATGCTGCAGATAAACCGCCACAACCACCGCCAATAATAGCCACTTTTTTACCAGTGTCTTTAGCATTAACTTCAAATTTATAACCTTCTTTTTGGGCATTATCACCAATAAATTGCTCTACTGCATTAATACCAACTGTGTCTTCAACTTCGTTACGATTACAGCCGTCTTCACAAGGTGCTGGACAAACTCTACCCATAATCGATGGAAATGGATTTGAATCTGTTGAACGACGAAAAGCATATTCCTGCCATGATAAATCACCAGAAGGTTTTTCCATTCCACGAACAATATCTAACCAACCACGAATGTTATGACCAGAAGGGCAAGAGCCTTGACATGGTGGCGTTTGGCTCACATAAGTTGGACACTTATGTGAAGTGTCGTTTTGAAAAATCTTTTGGCTCCATGGCACTGTGCCTAATTCATCGCCCTCATCTTTAAACATTCTAAATGTGTGGTTATCACCTTTGTGAATTTGTCCGTATGGATTCTTTTGCATATCAAATCTCCTTATCTATTATTCTGCTTCTATAGTTGCTTCTTCTGCCACTTTGGCTTCAGAATCATCTGTTTGTGGTTTATCCATAATGATTGCCTCACTCACCAATTGGTGTGCACTCATAATCATATAGGGGTCGAAATCAAATTTTGGTAACACTTTGCTGAATTGTGACTTACAAATTGCACAAATGGCAACCAGTGTATCAACCGCATCAGTCTTTTCTACTTCTTTCAATGCTTGCATTCTAGGCATTGCACCTTTAATACGAATCTCCATTAAGTCGTCTGTTAGCAGTCCGCCGCCGCCGCCACAACAAAAGGTTGATTCCATAATAGTACCACGCTCCATATCTACGAAATTATTACAAACTGCTTTAATTACTTCACGCGGAAGAATGAACTGACCATTTGGGATGCCACCCATATTAGTCGCTCTCGCAACATTGCAAGAATCATGAAAAGTAACGGTTTTATCATCATTAGCAGATTTGTCAAATTTCAACTTATTGCGTTGAATTAAATCGTGCGTATATTCAATAATATGTTGTGGTTGTGGATAGCGAGAATCCAATTGATTCTGTAGTTTTAAAGCATATTTATCAGTTGTATCCGCACCTGCACCAACACCTGATAAAGTGTTCCAAAAACTATAAGCCACACGCCAAGCATGACCGCACTCGCCTACCATAACACGAGAAACTTCAAGATCAAGTGCCGCCTTACGAATTCTAAGTGCTGCTTTACGCATTATGTCGTAAGAGCCAATAAACATACCAAAATTTGCACCTTCAGAGGCATAAGAACTCATCGTCCAACTCACGCCATCTTGATGAAAAACTTTACCATAACCAATCAAACCATCAATATGTGGCTCAGCAAAGAAATCTGCCGATGGGGTAATAAGTAAAATTTCAGCACCTTTAACATCCAATGGATATTTAACGGCAACACCTGTTTCTTCTTCAATTTCCTCTTCAAGGTCAAGTAAGGTATCTCGTAGAGCTGGCTCAGGTAAACCCAAATTATTACCAATTGTAATTGCCTTGCCTAAAATTTGATTGCAATATTTTTGACCAAGTCCAACTGCATCCAATACTTCACGAGCTGCCATTGAAATCTCAGCAGTATCAATACCATAAGGGCAAAACACACTACAACGGCGACACTGTGAACATTGGTGAAAATAGTTATACCAATCATCCAGCATTTTATCGTCTAACTCTTTGGCACCAACTAATTTAGGAAAATATTTGCCTGCAAAAGTAAAATGACGGCGATAAACACTTCTGAATAAATCTTGACGAGCCACTGGCATATTTTTAGGATCTGACGAACCTAAAAAATAATGACATTTATCTGTGCAAGCACCACATTTCACACAAGCATCTAAAAATACTTGAACTGAGCGATACTTAGACTTTAACTCACCCATTTTATTAATAGCAACTTCTTGCCAATTATCAACTTTTTCACCAGGGAAGCCTAAGGGTTTTTGAAATTCTTCAACAGATTTGAACGGGCCATTGCCAGCCATAATACCTTCGTTAATCTTAGGAATTTCTAAATAAGTGGGTAATTTTGGTACTTCGAAATCGTTTGCCATGTTATTCGTCCTTACCTAATGTTTCGTTTAATCTAACTTCCTGCTCTTGTTCTTGCTTCAATGCCCATGGTGAAATATGACGCTTCTTGCGTGAATCATCCACTTGATTTCGTGTTGGACTAAAGAAAATACCGGGCACATGTAATAATTTTGAAATTGGGAAAATTGCCAACAATGAAAATGCCAAGAAAATATGCACCAAAAAATGTATTTCTGTTGGTAAATTTGCCCAATCAAAACTCAGCAACCCAGAGGCAAAATTCTTCACCATAATAACATCAGTATGATTACTGGTAAATGTCATCACTACGCCACTCACGCCAATCACTAACAGTAAAAGCAACATTAAGTAATCAGATGGAGCTGAAATATAACGAATACGCTCAACCACAAATCGACGACCCAGTAAGCCAAATAAACCGATAACCATGGCAAAAGCTGCGTATTTAAATGGTTGAATCAATAAAAATATCTCAGGCAAATCACCTGGCCAAAAATAACGAGCATGACGAATTAAAACCAACAACAAGCCCACATGAAATAACCAGCCAAACAACCAAGTCCACTTATTAGATTTAAATAGGCTTTCAAATAAAACAACTTCGCGTGCCAGTCGCATAACCACACCTGTTTGTGTCAATGGAGTTGGTGCAGTTGGAATTTTAAGAGGTGCAGGCGTTACCCAATATTGATAGATTTTTCTCGCCATACCAACAAGAAAAATCACCAAAGATAAGTAGAATAAAGCCGTAAAAAAAATACTTACTAAAGACATATTGCCCTCAAAAAATTTAAAATTTAGGAAAACACCCGAATAAACGGGTGTTTTCAATTAATATTCACTTAAAAGACACTAGACCTTTTAAGTCAAATATTTAGATACAACCAGTTGGCTTAGGAAGACCAGCAAAACGACAACCTTGCTTACCAGGGCCATATGGGAATAAAGAATATAGGTACTTAGAGTTACCTTTTTCTTTACCAAATTGCTTGCCAATTGCCTTAGTTAATACACGAACCGCTGGTGCAATTTGATATTCTTCAAAGTAATCACGCAAGAAATTAATAACATCCCAATGTTCTACAGATAAATCAATATCATCACCTTTTGCCATTTCTACAGCAATCTCCTTTGTCCAATCTTTAAGATCTACCAAAAAACCCTCTTCATCTACTTCTGCGCCTAAAATATCAGCCATTTTTTACTCCTATATAAAATTAAATTAAAGCCATGAAACTGCAGTTCCATGCTCCACAACTAAATCAACAAAACCTGCATAATCAACTAATTTGATATTGTCTGCAACCTTTGATGAAATTCCTCTCGCTTCAACATCTCCCTGCAATGCAAACACTCTACCTTGTGCTGCCAAATCGGCAAGCATGGGTGATTTTGTGTTTTTTGCAGCGGAAATAACACCATCTTCAATAAGTAAAATAACACTACTGTCGTCAATTGTATTTAAACAAGACTGCAATGAATTACGCTCAAAAGATGATTTGTTTACTGTATGTAACATATTAAACTCCTCTTAAAAACTTAAACAGACATCTTGATCAGACATCAATTTAGTCAATTCGGCATTAGAAACCACTTGAATACTTGGCTTTTCCGCCCAGTCTTCATCTTCATCTTCCCAAACCAAAGGCATTAAGTCATCTATACTCAAGCCTCTTTCTTCTAAAGATTCTGCTGAGACAAAAAGTTGCTTAATATCGTAATCGCCAAGCGCATGATAAGTCTTAGAAAAGTTTTTCATACCAATGCCTTCAGGATTTTGACCCTCAACAATTTGATACACGCCATCGTCAATAAACGCCAATGATACATCTTGCTCAAAAGCTGCAGCAATCAACACTACTTCTAATGACTCTAAGGCATATACTGTGCCGTAAGGTGCCTTACGGTTTAAATACATAAATTTCTTTGTCGCCATCTTAGTCTCCAAATACCACTAAACGATCAGATTGAATACCTGCTTCAATCAACTGACCCAAACCTGAAATACGGAAAGCTGGGTGAATGTTATTACCATCAATACCATTCTTACTTGCTTCACCTTCATCCAACATACCACGGCGAAGTGCAGCAGCTACACAAACGACCAACTCAGGTTCACCATCAGCATTTTTAATATCTAACTCAGCCCATTGGTTCACGACATTGCGGTCATCTTGCGGTGGAATAGTAAAACGCGAAGCGTTGTCAACCCCATCATGATAGAAAAACACACGAAAAATCTCGTGTCCTTTGGCAATCGCCGCCTTAGCAAACTGATACGCTGTATCAGACGCTTGGTGCTGATAAGGACCTTCGTTAATTTGAATAGAAATCTTCATTTAAACGCTCCTTAGAAACGGATATAAGCTGATGAATTAAGCTGATGACGCGTACCTTTCCAGTCAGAAACATGGAACTTAGTGAACGGTAATCCAGTCTTTTCAAAGAATGCTGGCCAGCCAATACGCTCAACCCATTCCCCTACTCTTTCCCAATCACGAGCATCGGCTTTATACACGGCTAAAATCTTCTTAACCACGGCACCTACTTCTGGCCATCTTGGTGGATTATTTGGTAAGCCTGCTGCTACCAACTTCTGGAATGAAGGCTTAGAGCGTGCATTTGAGTGCTTACCACCAATCCAGATAGCAATCTTAGAATGCTCAGGATCGTTAATTTGCATTGGCGGACAAGGTGGAAAACATGCGCCACAACAAATACATTTCTTCTCATCAACTTCCAATGTTGGCTTGCCGTTAACCATTGCAGGACGAATCGCAGCAACAGGACAACGAGCAACAACTGTTGGACGCTCACAAACATTAGCCACTAAATCGTGGTTAATTTTAGGTGGCTTAGTGTGTTGAATGTTAATCGCAATATCACCGTGACCACCACAGTTAATCTGACAACAGGAGGTAGTCATATGAACACGATTTGGCATTTCTTCTTTTTTGTATTCATCATACAATTCATCCATCAATGCTTTTACCACGCCCGATGCATCTGTGCCTGGAATATCACAATGTAACCAACCTTGGGTATGTGAAATCATTGATACTGTTGGACCTGTGCCACCTACTGGAAAACCAGCAGATTCTAATGCTTTAATCAAAGGATTAACTTTTGCTTCAGCGTCCACCATAAACTCAACATTTGAGCGAATAGTAAAACGAATGTAACCATCGCCAAACTCATCAGCAATATCTGCTAATTTTTTAATTGTATATACATCCATCTGTCTTTGTGTACCGCAACGAATAGTCCAAACTTCTTCATTGTGCTTTGAAGTATGGTGTAATACACCCGGACGAGGACGATCATGATAAGCCCACTGGCCGTAGTTACGACGCATTGTTGGGTGCATATATTGAATAGGATCAGGGCAACCTGATTCGATAGGCATTCTTACTGGTTCAGCCATAATATTTTCTCCTAATGTTATTTAATAAATTTTATGATTATGCGCTTGCTTCGGCTTTATTTTCAAACCATTTAGTCGCTTCTTCGTCCCACTTGTCCATACGAACATAAGACATATAACGCGGTGACTCAACCATATTTGGATTAACTTCTAAGCCAATGCCTTCCATAAAGTTAACAATGCCGATTCTTTCAATCATTTCACCAGTGCGTTCATGCTCTAGTGCATTTTCAGCAAAGAAATCAATTACTTCACCAGCCAATTCTTCAATTGCCTCGTAATCTTCTTCACTTTCAAGTTTCATAAATGGAACAACAACTGTGCCAAACAAATCACCAATCTTCAATGTGCGTTTACCACCCATGCAAATAGTTACGCCTTTATCATCACCTGTTGCTAAAATCGCACCTTCAGTAGCATCTTTAATATAATTGTGAGTAAGTGGCGAAGTTACATTTAAACAATGCATACACTTAACGCAGTTTTTGTTGTCAATTGTCAATGAAGTATCAGATTCAACTTTCATTGCCTGAGTAGGGCAACGCGAAGTAATATTGTCAACCACATACTCCATACCTTTGTCTGCTACCATTGCTTTCCATGCATCTTGGTTGATTTTAATATCATCTCTCCAAGTGCCAATAGTTGAAAAGTCTGAACGCTCAATAGAATTCATACAGTCGTTAGCACAACCTGAAACTTTAAATTTCATTTTGTATGGTAATGCTGGACGATGCATATCATCAAGAAATGCGTTTACTAATGTACGCAATGCTGCTTGCTCATTTGTATTTGACATTTCACAACGCGCTGCACCAACACAAGACATACCAGTACGCACTGCAGGACCTGCACCACCCATATCAAAACCATAATCATTAAACTTGTTAAAAATAGTTTGTGTGGTTTCTTCAGTTGCACCTTGAAGCATAATATCGCCTGACTGACCATGAAATGCAATTAAACCAGAACCGCCGTTATCAACAAACATATCGCACATATCTCTTAATAACTTAGAAGTGTAATGCATACCTGCTGGTGGCTGAATTCTTAATGTGTGAAATTCACCAGCATCTTTGAATTTAAATTCGCCGTTTTCGTCCTTAAGTTCATTAAAGCGTGGGATAACGCCACCACCATAACCAACAACACCAACTGTGCCGCCTTTCCAGTAACCTTTCTTAGTCACATACGATGTTTCAAGTGTTGCCAAAACATCACGAACCATACTGGCACCTGTGTGATCATCTTGTGCTAAACGCTTAAGGCCTGTTACGAACGAAGGCCATGGACCATTCTCCAACTCATCAAGGTTGGGCGTGTTATATAACTCTTTTGCCATTTTATTTCTCCAATAGTTTTAATAAATTTCCTAATTCTTATAGAAAAGGAAATGTGAACGGAGGTATTATACTCAAAACGCAAGAAAATTCCCCATTTTATTAGTGATATCTAGGACTATCTCTTAGGGGGTAGATTGGTTTTTCTTTTAAAAAATTAGGTGATAACAATAAAGTCAACCTAGGCGGTATTAACATTAGCAACACCAATAACAATTATGTTAATTGCAATTATTTAAGAGCAATGTTAATCAATACTTTATGAAACCTTTGCACAAATATGGATGATTAGCAGAATTCAATTTTTACCAAGTTGGTAAAAAGTGAATTTTTGATGATTATTCATAATTTATGCAAAGGTCTCTTTATGCTAAATATTCATCAACTTTAGTAGCAACACCACGACCTTCATTGATTGCCCACACTACCAAGGATTGACCACGACGACAATCGCCCGCAGTGAAAATCCCTGCTTGAGAAGTAGCATATTCGCCATAATTCGCTTGATAGTTACCGCACTTATCAAGATCAATATCTGCATCATTACTTAAATAATGTTCTGGGGCGATAAAACCCATTGATAAAAGCACCAATTGCGTGTCCCAAATTTTTTCACTGCCGTCAATTTCAATCAACTGACCTTCTTTAAAATCAACATTGACTGTGTTAAGTCCAACAACTTTACCACGCTCATCCTTGACAAATGACTTGGTCATTAAGTGATATTGCCTAGGATCTGCACCAAATACTTCTGCTACTTCGGCATGACCATAATCCACACGATAAATCAATGGCCAAAGTGGCCAAGGATTACTTTCTGCACGGTCTTCAGGAGGTTTGCCCATTAACTCAAAATTCACAATTGACTTTGCACCTTGACGCAACGCTGTGCCAATACAATCTGTGCCTGTATCGCCACCACCAATCACAATCACATCTTTGCCTTTAGCGGATAATTCTGAATCATCAGCATGCCCAGTGTTTAATAAACTTTGCGTATTGCTAGTCAAATATTCCATCGCCAAATGCACACCGTGTGCATCACGATTATCTACTGGTAAATCACGCGCTTGTGTTGCACCCGTGGTAAATACCAATGCATCAAAATCTTTTTGCAATTGCTTAGTGCTAATGTCTTTACCAACATTAACATTGGTAATAAAATCAATGCCCGATTCTTTGAGTAAATTCACACGACGATCAACCACCTCTTTGCCGAGTTTCATATTAGGGATGCCATACATTAATAAACCACCAATGCGATCAGAACGCTCAAAAACGCTCACGCTATGTCCTAGTTTATTAAGCTCTTCTGCTGTCGCTAAGCCCGCAGGTCCAGAGCCGACCACTGCTACTTTTTTTCCTGTGCGATACAAGACTTTATGTGGCTGAATCCAATTCTCATCAAAACCACGGTCAACAATGGCTTGCTCAATATTTTTAATCGTTACTGCTGGATTGTTTAATCCTAATACACACGAACCCTCACAAGGTGCGGGGCAAACTCGCCCTGTGAATTCTGGAAAATTATTGGTTTTATGTAAACGCGTTAATGCCTCTTGCCATTTGTCGTGATAAACCAAATCATTCCATTCAGGGATTAAATTATCAACGGGACAGCCGTTACTTGATTGACAAAAGGGCACACCACAGTCCATACATCTTGCCCCTTGGTCTTGCAAATGTGCAACATCATGCGTGCCAGTAAAAATTTCATCATAATCTTTAATGCGCAGTTCAACAGAACGATATGCCTCAGTTTTTCTATCAAATTCCTTAAATCCAGTTACTTTTCCCATTGTTCATCATCGTCTAAAATATCAAGGTGCATAATTATGCCATAAATTCATCTTGTCTATCAATCATAATGACTGTATAATTGTCCCTTTTTATAGATTTGAAAGAAGGAATATAGTCATGAATGTAATTGACCAAATTGAAAGTGAGCAGTTAAGAACCGACCTCCCTGAATTTTCATCAGGCGACACAATAGTTGTGCAAGTTAAGGTGCGTGAAGGCGATCGTGAAAGATTACAAGCATTTGAAGGCGTGGTAATCGCTAAGAAAAACCGGGGCATTGGTTCTGCCTTTACAGTTAGAAAAATTTCTCACGGTGAAGGTGTTGAGCGTGTTTTTCAAACACATTCTAAAATGATTGACTCAGTAGAAGTCAAGCGTCGTGGTAAAGTTCGCCAAGCCAAGTTATATTATCTTCGTGGCCTTACTGGTAAGAAAGCAAGAATTAAAGAAAAATTGGCGACCAAGAAATAAAAGTCATCCCATTTTTTTAAAAATACCGACAATCAGTCGGTATTTTTTTGTCTAAAATTCAATACTACATTAACCCTATTACAACTTACTATGGATAATTTCACACTTATCGATCAATTCCTTGACCATTATTGGCTGTCATCAGGTGCCAGTCCAAACACCCTATCAGCCTATCGTTCCGACCTCAGGATTTTTTCTCAATGGCTAAAAAGTTCCCTTGAAAAAGTTGATGATACCACCATTAATGATTATTTCAAACACAGAGAACTTAACCCCGCAACCCAAGCACGCATACTTACTTGCCTACGAGCGTTTTATCAATATCAACTTACCATACAAGCCATTGCCCTTAATCCAACAGAAAAACTCTGCCATCCAAAGCAAGTGCAAAAACTCCCCGTCTTCTTAAACATCACAGAAGTTGAAGCATTACTTGATACACCCAACAAGAAAACCATCTTCGGTATGCGTGACCGTGCTATGTTAGAGTTGTTATATTCGTGTGGATTACGCGTTTCAGAATTAATTAGTTTGGAGTATCACAATCTAAACCTCAACGAAGAATACATTCGTATTCATGGCAAAGGCAACAAGGAACGAATGTTGCCAATGGGTGAAGTAGCAATGGACTACCTATCCATTTACGAAGAAAAATCTCGCCCCTTTCTCCTAAAAACTGGACAAACCGACGCTTATTTTCTAAGTAACCGTGGCTCAGGTATGAGCAGACAAAATTTTTTCTACATCATTAAAGCCTACGCCCTAAAAGCAGGTATCAGCAAGCCCCTTTCTCCACATACACTCCGCCACGCTTTCGCTACGCATTTGGTGCAACAAGGTGCGGATTTGCGTAGTGTGCAATTGATGCTAGGACACAGCGATATTTCCACTACTCAAATCTACACCCACATTCAAAATACGCAATTAAAATCTCAACATCAAAAACATCATCCTCGTGGCTGATTTTAGGTATTTCTAGGTGTGCCTTTAAAGCGAGACTTTTACGATTAATGCTTGAACAATTGGACGGCTCTCATATTATCCATTTTTTTGAATAATGGCATCACTTGAAAACAATTGCAATACCATTAACGATAATTAGATATATTTAACTTCTAAAATTTCGTAAAGAATGTTGCCTTGTGGCGCTTTAACAGTAACTTCATCACCCTCTTCGTTACCCATTAAGGCACTGGCGATTGGGGAATGGCATGAGATTTTTTTAAGTTCAATATTAGATTCATCTTCACCAACTATTTGGTAAGTAATTTCCTTGTCATCTACAAGATTCATTAAAGTAACTGTGGTGCCAAAAACGCATCTACCATCTTGGTTAAGCTTAGTAACATCAATGACTTGCATATGTGAAAGTTTTGCTTCAATTTCTTTGATGCGTCCTTCAATAAAACCTTGTTCTTCTTTAGCAGCGTGGTATTCGGCGTTTTCTTTAAGGTCGCCATGTGCGCGTGCGGTGGCAATTTCTTCAACGATGCGTGGTCGCTCAATGTCTTTAAGGTTTAATAATTCTGATTCTAATGCTTTAGCACCTGCAACAGTCATTGGGATATTGTCCATATTTTATCTCCTAGTTATTCAGTGATTGTATTGTTCTCACTGTTATTTTTTTATTAACTTTTAAGCCATCTAACATCGCAAAAGCTGCTGCCACTGTAGTGATAAATGGCACTTTATGCACCAAAGCTTGACAACGAATTGTGGCAGCATCTTCAGCGCCTTGAGTATCTTCAGTTGAGTTGATAATTAAATCAATCTCATCATTTTTAATCATATCAACAATATGTGGCGAACCTTCAGAGACTTTGTTTACCACTTCACAATCTAAATCTGCATCGGTCAAAATTTCTTTATTGCTACGAGTTGCCACTAAACTAAAGCCTTGTGATGCGAGACGATTACCTAAATCAACCAAATCATCCCGGTCTAATTTACGCAAACTAACAAACACTTTACCACTTTCAGGTGCACGACTACCAGCCGCTAGTTGGGCTTTGTCAAAGGCTGAGGCAAAATCTTTGCCAATGCCCATTACCTCACCTGTTGAACGCATTTCAGGACCTAAAATTGGGTCAACGCCTAAAAATTTATTGAATGGAAATACGGCTTCTTTTACGCTAAAGTGTTGTGGAATAATTTCCTTGGTAAAGCCCAATTGCTTGAGTGTTTTGCCTGCCATTACCCGTGCTGCAATATTCGCTAATGGTACGCCAATTGCTTTAGACACAAAAGGCACAGTGCGGGAAGCACGAGGATTAACCTCAATAATATAAATTTCATCATCTTGATAAGCAAGTTGTGTATTCATTAAGCCAATAACGCCCAATTTTTTTGCCATCGCAATAACTTGTTCACGCATTTCATCTAACACTTCTGTCGGCAATGAATAAGATGGTAGCGAACAAGCCGAGTCGCCTGAGTGAATACCTGCCTGCTCAATATGCTGCATAATACCACCAATAACCACAATTTCACCATCGCAAATCACATCAATATCAACTTCAATGGCATGGTCAAGAAACGAATCTAATAACACAGGTGCATCGTTCGAAACTTGCACAGCAGTGTGCATATAGTGATCAAGACTGTCTTTGTCGTAAACGATTTCCATAGCCCGACCGCCCAGCACATAAGAGGGGCGAACCACTAGAGGGAAGCCAATGCCATCGGCAATATCTTGTGCTTGTTCTACTGAACGAGCTGTGCCATTAAGTGGCTGTTTAAGGTTTAATTCTTGTAGCATCTTAGAGAATCGCTCTCTATCTTCTGCCAAATCAATCGCATCGGGACTAGTGCCAATAATTTTTGCACCCGTTTTCTCCAGTGCATCCGCTAGTTTTAAAGGTGTTTGCCCGCCATAATGCACAATAATGCCATCTGGATTCTCAACATCAATCACTGCCAATACATCTTCTAGCGTTAATGGCTCAAAATACAAACGATCAGAAATATTATAATCAGTCGAAACTGTTTCAGGATTGCAATTCACCATAATGGTCTCATAGCCATCCGCACGCAATGCTTTTGATGCATGCACACAACAATAATCAAATTCAATACCTTGTCCAATACGATTAGGCCCACCACCCAAAATTAATATTTTTTTCTTATTGGTTGGCTTGGCTTCGCATTGTTGCTGGTAAGTGGAATACAAATATGCCGTTTGCGTATCAAACTCAGCTGCACAACTGTCAACTCGCTTAAAAACAGGCTTAATATTTAATGCTTTTCGGCGTTCACGCACAGACGATTCACTGCAATTACACAGTTGTGCCAAACGCGCATCGGAGAAACCTTTGCGCTTTAAATCAAATAATTCACTGGCATTAATATCGGTAATGTTACTGGCATTAATTTGCATTTCACTAGAAACAATATCTTGTATTTGTGCCAAAAACCAAAAATCAACTTTGGATAAATCAAACACCTCTTCAAGGGTCATACCAAATCTAAACGCATCTGCTAGATAAAAAATTCGCTCGCCACGAGCAGAAATACACTCACTTCTAATTTTATTGCGTGCATCATCAGCACCCAAATCAACAATTGGGTCAAGTCCAACTTTGTCGGTCTCTAAACCTCTAAGTGCTTTTTGCAAAGATTCTTGAAAAGTTGAACCTATTGCCATTACTTCGCCTACAGATTTCATTTGTGTCGTCAGTCTGTCATCCGCTTTGGGAAACTTTTCAAAGGCAAATCTTGGAATTTTGGTAACCACATAATCAATACTTGGCTCAAACGAAGCAGGTGTTTTGCCTCCCGTAATGTCGTTATCAAGTTCATCAAGGGTGTAACCTACTGCAAGCTTGGCTGCCACTTTTGCAATCGGAAAACCGGTTGCTTTTGACGCTAAAGCGGATGAGCGAGAAACCCTTGGATTCATCTCAATAATCGTCAATCGTCCATCTTTTGGATTGAGCGCAAATTGCACATTGGAACCGCCTGTATCTACGCCAATCTCACGCAAAACAGCCAGCGAAGCATTACGCATTATTTGGTATTCTTTATCAGTTAAAGTTTGGGCAGGAGCAACCGTGATTGAATCACCCGTGTGAATACCCATGGGGTCAAGATTTTCAATTGAGCAAATAATAATGCAATTGTCTTTATGGTCACGCACCACTTCCATTTCAAACTCTTTCCAGCCCAAAATTGACTCTTCAACCAACAATTCATTAGTCGGGGAAAGGTCTAGTCCTCGTTCACAAATTTCAACAAATTCTTCTTTATTATAAGCAATACCGCCCCCTGAACCCCCCATAGTGAATGAGGGGCGAATAACAGTTGGAAAACCTACCATTTCCTGAACAACAAACGCCTCTTCCAGATTATGTGCAACGGCTGCCTGAGGCATATCAAGCCCAATTTTAAGCATTGCTTCACGGAACAAATCACGGTCTTCTGCTTTATTAATGGCTTCTTTTTTAGCGCCAATCATCTCAACACCATATTTTTCTAACACGCCGTATCGCTCTAAATCTAGCGCACAATTCAGTGCCGTTTGTCCGCCCATCGTTGGTAGCAGTGCATCAGGCCTCTCATCTTCAATAATTTTTTCAACTGTGTGCCATTCAATTGGTTCAATATAAGTTGCATCTGCCATTTGTGGGTCGGTCATAATCGTAGCTGGATTGGAATTAACCAAAATCACCCGATAACCTTCTTCACGCAATGCGGCACACGCTTGTGCACCTGAATAATCAAATTCACACGCCTGCCCAATGACAATAGGGCCGGCACCAATGATTAAAATACTTTTTAGGTCTTGTCTTTTAGGCATTATGTAAAGGTCTCAGTTTTATAATTAAAATTCATCATCATCAGGTAAATCACCATTGTATACATCAAATTTTCGCTTTTGCAAATAAGAAGAGCGCATCACAGTATAAGGGTCATCTGATTTTTTAAGTAAGTTACTTATTGGTAATAATTTAACACGCATATCAACTGCTTGGGCTGCACCTAAGCTAGTTTTTTCTATTATGTTAATGCTTTTAGTTTGCTCCATACTTTGCAGACTATCTACCACCTCACCTGTTGTATCACGCAATGTCGAGGGGCCTAAAATCGGTAACACGACATAATTACCCTCTGGTACACCCCAAACTGCCAAAGTTTGACCAAAATCCTCATAGGTTTTTTTCAGTCCGATTTCGCCTGCCACATTAAATAAACCAAGTATCCCCAATGTGGAATTAATTAAAATTCTACCCAATGTATTGACACTACTCACTATTTCAAACTGCACCAACTCATTACTAAATGTATTAATATCGCCAATATTAGAAGAAAAATCACTCACTCTATCTTGCACTGACTCAAAAATATTCTCCTCATAAGATCTGGCAATTGGTTCAAAAATATTCTCATCTATTGTTTGATTAAATTCAAAAATTACACGGTTAATCTCTTCCCATGGGTCAACATCATTTGCCATCAATGAAAAAGGCATTAACATTAACATTAACAATTTCACCCTTTCATCTCTTGTATAAAAATATCGAATAAACCACTCATATCATGTGGCCCCGGTGAGGCTTCGGGATGCCCCTGAAAACCAAATGCTTTTTTACCAGTGACTCTAATACCTTGAATGGTATCGTCAAACAAAGACTTATGAGTTACTTCAAGATGTGCTGGTAAATTACTTGCTGATACTGAAAAACCATGATTTTGCGAAGTAATCATCACCTGTTTAGAAGCCAAATCTTGCACTGGATGATTGGCACCATGATGACCAACAGTCATTTTTTCAGTTGATGCGCCGCTTGCCAATGATAACAATTGATGCCCCAAACAAATGCCAAACATAGGTATATTTTTTGCTAATAAAGTTTGAATATTCTCAATCGCATAATCACATGGCTCAGGGTCACCGGGGCCGTTGGACAAAAACACGCCATCGGGGTTCATTGCCAAAACTTCTGCAACAGGTGTTTGTGCATTGACTACTATTAAATCACAGCCCCTGTCCACCAACATTCTTAAAATATTTTTTTTCACGCCATAATCGTAAACCACCACGCTAAATTTTACCTCAAGTGGATTAAATTCACCTTTTTCAAGGGAATAAGAACCTTCATTAAAAGTATATTGTTTAGTGGTTGAAACTACCTTGGCTAAATCCATATTTTTAAGTCCAGCAAAGGATTGTGCCTTGGTAATTGCTAATGCTTCATCAATATTATCACCTGTTATAATGCAACCTTTGAGTGCCCCTTTTTCACGCAAATGGCGTGTTAAAGCACGGGTATCGATATTGCTAATTGCAATAATATTATTGTTTAATAAATATTCATCCAATGACATTTCATTACGCCAATTGCTGTGCAATAGAGGTAAATCACGAATAATCAAACCAGAGGCATAAACCTTAGTAGATTCTTCATCAATTTGGTTAGTGCCTGTATTGCCAATATGTGGATAAGTTAGTGCCACAATTTGCTTGGCATAAGAAGGGTCGGTTAAAATTTCTTGGTAACCTGTCATTGAGGTATTAAATACTACCTCACCTAATGTTTGACCGCTAGCACCGATTGATTTCCCTTTGAAAATTGCGCCATCTTCTAATGCTAATATAGCAACTTGCGACACTGAACACTCCTGAATTAAAAACTTCGGGAATTTTACCACAAGCAACCTTTAATCTAACAGGCAAATCAGATATAATCACACGCTTTGAAATCAAATAAAAAGGTGTTATTATGGAAATTACAGTAGAAAATATCAAATGTGGTGGCTGTATAGGTACCATCACCAAAAAACTGAATACAGAATTTAATACCGATAGCACCAAAGTAAATGTGGATCAAGGCACGATTGACATTAATGTTGAAGATGCCAAACGCAACGAAGTGGTCAAAATTTTACTTAACTTAGGTTACCCTGAAACTAATTCAGTTCATGGTTTCAGCTCAGCTAAAGCTAAAGCAAAATCATTCGTTTCTTGTGCCATCGGCAAAATGGATAAATGATTCTACAAGTCAATGGTGAACAATTTGAAATTGCCAGTGGCTCAACCGCCACTGATTTAATCACTAAACTCGATTATCAAAACCAACGCATTGCCTTAGAGGTCAACGAAACCATTATCCCCAAATCAAATCACGCCAAATTTCTCCTAAACAAAGGAGATAAAATTGAAATTATTAAAGCAGTAGGCGGCGGTTAATTGCCAAGGTTTATCCTTGACAAGAATACAGGGAAAATTATTATTTAGAACGCACCAAACGAACATAATTGTTATTGTCGCGTGCTTCAGAGTTAATATGGCCATAGTTGAAATGCAACTGCCATGTATGATAGCTAAGGTCCTGAAGATTAGCAGCATTAGGCGAGGATGACCAATGGTAGTCAGTAGGCGTATTTGGAAAAATACTTTCATTGATATTAGGGTTAAAGCAACGACGACCGACTAAAGAACTTAGTTCCTTTATATTTGGTAAACGCCAATCGATATAAGATGCAAAACTGTGATTGTTTGCTAATTGTAATGCCTCTTCCCAATTGTGCTTGGTGCCTGTGCCTGTGCTACAATCATTGCCACTTAGACCTTGAGCACATTTTTTCCACATTAAATTAGTTTGATTATCAGTAACCGTGCCATTGTCATGATTGACATATCTGCTATCTTTCCACTCGTTAGGAATATAGTCTCGGCAGGTTTGAGCCAATAAATAGTTGGTGGCTAAAAATATAATGTTAATTGTGAAAAATAAAATTGTTTTTTTCATGTTATGTCCTTAGTTGTGGATAGAGGCAATAAACGAAGTTTGAAATTTTTTCAAGTCGCTTGCTCTTCTGATAACCTTGCTCGTTAATAAGACGCATATACAATTGCATAAAATCATTTTGACTGCTCTTTATTAATTGCTGCAAATGTTGTGGTAATTTGTGCAAACTGTCTTTTTTAAAAATAAAACATTTGCCTTTTTGTAAAAAAATAACAAAATTTTTAACCGCACTTTCCATGTCAAAAACTAAGTATATTGCATTGCGATAAATAGAAAATTTGTTTTGATAATTCATAATTTTAAAATAAAAAAATCACTGTTTAGAGTGCACTAAACGAACCTGATAATATTCGTCGGAACGACGATAGTGGTAAACATAGCCAAGGTAAAAATCTACTATCCATGCATTGGTATCATTTTCAGAATAAGGCGAGGATGACCAAAAACTACTGGTAACAGTATTTGGGAAATAATCACCATCAATAACTGGTTTTGCAATTGATAAATCAGCAATTGAGTATAATTCTTCTATGGTTGGCATACGCCAATTATCACTACCACAGAATTTTTCAGCATTTGTGCCATCAACTAAGCCTGTCCAATCATCGTTATAAGTACCTGCCCTATTGGCACGGTCTCTGTCAATTGCAGTTTTTCCACCCCAACGATAACCATTACCTTTGTGGTGAATATTGGTGTGGTTGTCGTCAGTAGTATCGCTATCTTCAACGCCTTCATCGGTTTTCACCTCCCAAACCAATCCTGTTACATTATCTCGCACACAAGACCATTTAGTGCCAGCACTTTCTGTGCCAGCACCACTTTTTTTCCATGCTGCATTTTGAACGCTTAACACATTACCTGTGCTACCGAGTTTAGTAAAATCAAACCCCGCTTTGCCACCACCCACTTTTGTTAAAGTGCCAGCGGCTGCTTTGGCATCTCGTCCATGTGAGCAATCTTGTGCTGATATTTCTACACCTGTGCAGGTGGCATTATTACTTGTTGCATAACCCCCACCCCAAGTTATACCTGTGTCGTTAAGCGCCCCAATTGATGTGGCTGTTGCTTCGCCAGATCCGCCACTTTCAAAAGTGTCCTTCACAGCCGTAACAACAAAATAATATTGCACACCATTAATTAAATTGCTAATAGTTTTTTTATTGTCTGTGATATTTTGCAATAACGAACCACCGTTTAAAGAGGCATAATTAGACAGGCTGATACCACTAAAACTTTGCTTAGCGTAATACACTTGATACCCTGTTGCCCCACTAACTACATCCCAAGTTAAAGCAATGGTAGCTTTGGCATTGCCTTTGTTTGCTATTAGGTTTTTTGGTGTATTTAAATCAACACTAATACTTACTGTGGCAGTGTCATCTCCTATTGCATTAGTGGCTTTAATAGCGTAAGTTTTAGCTATTTGCAATACAGTAGGTGTGCCAAAGATTTCACAACCACCATTATTACTATTACGTTCTACTATTAAGCCATTTGGAAGGCTAGGTTGACTGCTACAACTACTGGCAGCAGTACCTGTGTTGCTAAACATAAAAGCTATGATGTTCTTATGAAGAGTGAAATATTTATCTGATAAACTGGTGAGTGACGGCTTACTCATAGGGGTAGCAGTTATCCTAGCACTTAAAGGGCCTTCAGCACTATCTTTTACTGCAGTAACAATAAAATGATATAAAGTGTCACTAGTTAGTCCGCCAATGGTTTCACTGGTGCCGGATGATACTTGCACTAGTGAGGCGCTACCTAAATTGGATATGTTGATTTCATTTTGGGAGTAATATATTTTATATCCTGTTGCTCCGCTAACTGGATTCCAAGTTAAGGTAATAACAGCATCACCTTTAGTCGCTACAAGGTTTCTTGGTATGCCTAAACTAACGCCGATACTGACCGTGGCTGTGCTATCACCTGCGAAATTAGTGGCCTTAATGGTATAAGTTGCAGCATCTTGTAATACGGTTGGTGCACCAAAGATTTTACAACTGCCACCAGCATGTATCACTGTTAAGCCACTTGGAAGGTTAGGTTTACTACTACAACGATTAGCAACACCGCCTGTATTTCTAAACGCAAAAGTTACAAAACTATCGCTAATCAAGTTTTTGACTGGTAAATCAACAAGCAATGGCCCGCCAATTATATCTTCTTTAATTTTCTCAATATTAGTGTTTTTAAACTTGTCCTTTAAACTATCAAATGCTACTATAAGTTTGTCTATGGTTATTTTCTCTAGCGTGCCATCAACTAAATCGATTTTGAGTAAATCTATGACTTTACTCAGGCTACTGTCGTTGCTTGTGTCTTCTGCCTCAAGTTTTGACAACATTGCTAAAATCATTGCATAATCTCCAGAATCGTCATTAGTCAAAGAGATTTTATCAATATCTGTAGGAAGAATTGCGGTAATGCTTTTTCCTGATAAACCAAAAGCCTTGGCAACGATGTCATTATGAATGTCAATAACATTGTTAAGATTATTATCAAGTTGCACAGCAATTTCAGTTAATGGAGTAATGGCAAATTTTTCACCCTCAATAAAATTAAGTGCTACTCGCAATATTGGTGATTGCTTTTCATTGCCTGTTGCTTCATCAGTATATGTTCCACCAGCAGAACAT
This sequence comes from Bathymodiolus brooksi thiotrophic gill symbiont, assembly GCF_903642095.1. Taxonomy (GTDB): domain Bacteria; phylum Pseudomonadota; class Gammaproteobacteria; order PS1; family Pseudothioglobaceae; genus Thiodubiliella. The sequence continues at coordinate 54,265 of NZ_CAHJWD020000056.1, forward strand.
TGAATTAAAGCCCTGCCAGAATAGCCAACATTAATAAAGGTAACAACACCCTTATCGCTATCATTAAAGGCCAATTCATCACCTTGTGTGCCTTCTGTTGTGATTTTATAAATAGAACAACTTGCGTTATCAATTGGCGCGGCGGAAAGGAAGCCAGACGATAATCCACCACAAGATTGTAACGCTAAAACCACCAAAACTAACAAATATTTTAATAAACTAGACACTAATATATACTCCAAAAATAAAAAATACACTACTCAAATTTTGTGTGAATGTAATACTGAATACTAAATACTGAATACTGAATACTAAAAATTAGTCAGTTCTTTAACACTGCTAATTATTTAAGCAGTTTACAGTATTTTTTATTTCTACCACAGAAATTTACAATATCACCTAAGTCCATCCAATCATTGCACTCCAATTTAGTTTTATTACTGAATCAAGATAAATCAACTATTTTTAGGGCGTTAACAAGTTTACTATGCACGATATTAAGAAAAAAATAAAGTCAAAGCTCTATTTTAAGATTTTTTTTGTCAAAATAACGGGCAAGAACTTTTTTAAACCATCCAATTCTTTTGAATTTCATCGGCTGAAAATGGCTTAACACTTAGCATTTGCATAATGCCAGTGTCTAGTTTTACCTCTACATCAACATTGTTGTCATTCCTACCTTGAGAATAACGCGCTAGGATTTTAGCAGCAATTTGCAGGTCTGCTTGAGTAGGCTCGCCATCAATAAGTGCCAAAGGGCCATTACAGCTAATGGGATAAAGATTTGCATATTGATTACGATAGCCTTCTAAAAACTTAACCTCGCCTTCTTCACGGGCAACAATCATTTTAAAACGAGGATTTGGACGAATGTGTCTGCCAACTTTAAGCATCATCAAATCATCTAATTGATACTCACGGCTACCACGAGATTGCCACATATCGACCAATTTATCCGAGTATTGTTTGTCAGTTAAAAAACAACATCCACCTGCGGGTGTAGCATAATCTTCAAAACCATATTGCTTGGCTAAAGCCATCTGTGGTTTGCGTGTTCTACCTGAAAAATCCAATAATTTTTCTCTGTCCACCCAACCTTCAATTTCTGCTTTAGTCGGTGGCAAATGTTTGGCACACAATGGACGCAACAACAAATCACCTGCCCCTGATTCTGCCTGCACAATCGGCATGGTTTCTTTGCGTTGTGACATAGGTCGTTGCCCCATTACTTCGCCAGTAATAATAAAATCAAAATCATGCTCTAGCATCCATTGTTTGGCTTTTTTCACCATAAAACCCTTGCAATCCAAACATGGATTCATATTCTTACCATAACCATGTTTAGGGTTCAATAACACATCACGATATTCTTCAATAACATCAATAATGTGTAATTTTATATCAAGTTGTTCCGCCACCCATAAGGCGTTATTGCGTTTTGGTTTGTCTTTTTTCTGCTTGCGAATAGCGTGTGTATGTCCTTCCACACAAAAACCAGTAAAAAAATTAATCCCCTCTACATGAACACCTTGATCCAGCATTAATTTGGTGCTCAAAAGTGAATCTAATCCTCCTGAAATTAGCGACACTGCTTTTATTTGTTTTTTCATTTTATCCTCTGTAAACCTTGCCCATTTTTTCTCATAATTGATACAAAAATCTTATTTTCTTACGCCATCTACTCTACACCAGTCGTCTTTTTTCGTTACTTTTAATGCTGAAAAATAGTCGCCATAGGTAGCTAATATCATCTCCACTTGCTTGTGCAAAATACCCGAAAGCACAAGTTGCCCGCCCGACTTTAACAAGGTAGAAAAATGCACACACAAACCCACCAAAGGTTGTGCCAAAATATTGGCAATCAATAAATTCGCCTTAACCAATTGCCCTTCGTCATTCGTATGCAGGACGGAAATTTGAGATTCTATTTGGTTATTTTCAATGTTATTTTGCGTGGCAACCACCGCTTGCGGGTCATTATCTACACAAACCGCTTGATTTGCACCCAATTTAACAGCAGCAATTGCCAAAATACCCGTCCCCGAACCATAATCAATCACACTTTGCCCAACGGGCGGATTTTCATCCAAATATTGCAAACACAAATCTGTGGTTTGATGTGTCCCCGTGCCAAATGCCAGTCCCGGATTCATATCAATTACCACGGCATCACTCGGTAAATGTGCACTACTTTCCCATGATGGACAAATCCAAAGTCGTCTGCCAAATTGCATGGCGTGAAAATCTTTTTTACACTCATCTTCCCAAACTCGGTCTTTTAATAAAACAAAACTTGTCTCATTAATCGAACAAATACGCTTTAAAGTATCTTTAACATAATCTTGGTCGGCACCAACATCAAACAATGCCGTAATCGTTACATTCTGCCACAACGGTGTTTCGCCCACTTTCGGCTCAAAAATCGCATCATCATTAGTATCGCTAAAAGTAACTGAAACGCAATCCAGCCCCATTAAAACCTCGCTGATAAAATCCGCCTGCTGTTTTGAAGTATTTAGTGTAAGTTGCATCCAATCCATAACCGCTGAATTATACCCTTATAAAAACCAAGCAAATGGGTTGGGTAATTAACTATAATATGCTTTTAATCACTATTTAGGGAAAATAAAAATGGCACTAGAAAGAACAGGAAATGGATATTTGGTTGACCCAACTATTTGGAACGAAGAAATTATGCTTGAAATGGCAAAAGAAGACGACATAGAGTTAACTGAAAGTATGATAACCCAAATCATGGCTGCCAGAGAGTATTTTGCAGAAAACTCATCAGTTCCCCCTATCAGAACCTTTGCAAAAGTCGTTGGCATTGATAAAAAAATCTTATTCAAAGAATGGCTAACAGGTCCAATGAAGCCTATCACTAAATATGGTGGAATGCCACAACCAACGGGTTGCGTTTAATAAGTTAAACATTGGTTAAACTTAAAAAAAACCCGCTTAATGCGGGTTTTTTTATCAACTTAGCAATTTTTTAAACCCAGCCTTAACTCTGCTAGACTAACAAAGTCTTAATTGAAGCCAATGCCACATCCAACTTACTTGGATCTGTGCCACCACCCTGTGCCATATCTGGACGACCACCACCTTTGCCGCCAATTTGTTGTGCCACATGGTTGAGGATTTTTCCTGCTTGATATTTATTAGTTAAGTCTTTTGTTACGCCAGAGACTAGAGAAACTTTATTGTCATTTACAGCGGCTAAAACGATAACTGCCGAGCCTAATTTGTCTTTGAGTTTGTCGGCAATGTCGCGTAAATCTTTGCCACTCACGCCATCCACGATACTGACAAGTAATTTAACGCCATTAACTTCTTGTGCTTGACTAATTAAATCATCACCTTGATTGCTGGCGAGCTGTTTTTGAAATGAGGCAATTTGTTTTTCTAATTCTTTTTGTTGTTTAATCAATTGTGCTACTTTTTCTACGGCTTGTGCATTGTTTGACTTTGTCATTTGTGCAATTTGACCCAAACTGTCTTGCGTATGATTGTCAAACTGATAAGCCTCATAACCTGTCATTGCTTCAATGCGACGCACGCCAGCAGAAACACCACTTTCTGAGGTAATTCTAAACAATCCAATATCTCCTAATTGATTAACATGCGTGCCGCCGCACAATTCTACGGAAAAATCCCCTTTACCCATCGTCAAAACACGCACAGTATCACCGTATTTTTCGCCGAATAACGCCATTGCACCTTTCTTTTTAGCAGTGTCGATATCGGTAACATCGGTATGCACTTCGGTATTACCTAGAATCTTACGATTAACCATACCTTCAATTTTATCAAGATCTGATTTGGCAATTATTTCATCGTGTGAAAAATCAAAACGCAATTTCTCACTATCAACCAACGAACCTTTTTGCGTTACCGTTTCCCCTAAAGTTACCCGTAATGCAGCGTGCAAAAGGTGCGTGGCTGAGTGGTTTCTGGCAATGCGTTTGCGGGCTTTTTTATCTACATTTGCCTCTAATACATCGCCTACTTTTAACACGCCTTTGGTCAAAACACCGTGGTGTTCAAATGCACCTGATTTCTGTTTTTGAGTATTGTTAACTGAAAATTCTATTTTTTGGTTAGACAATATGCCACTATCACCCACTTGACCGCCTGATTCAGCATAAAAACTTGATGCTGTCAAAACCACAATCCCGCATTCACCTGCTTCAATTTTTTCAACCAATTCACCCTCTTTAATTAGCGCTTGCACTGAAGAGGTATTTTTCAACTGCTTATAACCTAAAAATTCGGTAACTGCACTAACCTCCACACCTTTTTGCGATACTTTAAAATCACCCGCTTGTCTGGCACGCTCTCTTTGCTTGGTCATTTCCACTTCAAAGCCCGTCATATCAATGGTTAAATTGTGCTCGCGTGCCACATCAGCAGTTAAATCTGCTGGAAAACCAAAAGTATCATAAAGTTTAAACACCGTTTCACCACTAATTTCACTGCCTTTAAGTTGTGCAATCGCCTCGGTTAAAATTCCCATACCTTGGTCTAGCGTCTGTGCAAATCGTTGCTCTTCTCGCTTTAATACTTTTTCAACATTGGCTAATACTTTTTTGAGTTCTGGGTAAGCGTCTTTAAGTTCCAACGCCAAAACAGGTGCCAAACGGTAGAAAAATACTTTATTAATACCAATCTTATGCCCATGACGAATGGCACGACGAATAATGCGACGCAATACATAGCCCCGCCCTTCATTCGATGGAATAACGCCATCAACCAACATAAAAGCTGTTGAACGAATATGATCGGCAAGCACACGCACTGAGGCGTTATCTGCTTGAATATTGTCATCTTTTGGAGTTAAGTTGACAATGGCTTTGATTAAAGCTTTAAACCCATCGGTGTCGTAATTGTTGTTTTTATGCTGTAATACTGCCGCCAATCGCTCCAGCCCCATACCAGTATCTACACAAGGTGCCTCAAGGGGCTTAAGATAACCATCTTCTTGCTTGTCGTATTGGGTAAAAACCAAATTCCAAATTTCTATATAACGGTCACCATCTTCGTCAGCATGTCCCGGCGGGCCACCTGCAATGCCTTCACCATGGTCGTAAAAAATCTCGCTTGAAGGGCCACAAGGTCCAGTATCTCCCATTTGCCAAAAATTATCCTTGGCACCACAACGAGAAATACGGTTTTTGGGAAAGCCAATTTCGTTAACCCAAATATTTTCCGCTTCATCGTCTTCTTCAAACACGCTAATCCAAAGCTTTTCTTTTGGCAGTCCGATTTCAACAGTTAAGAATTCCCATGCATATTGAATTGCTTCTCGTTTAAAGTAATCACCGAATGAAAAATTACCCAACATTTCAAAAAAAGTATGATGTCGTGCAGTATAACCCACATTTTCTAAATCGTTATGCTTGCCACCTGCACGCACACATCGCTGGCAACTCACTGCCCGAGTATAAGGGCGTTTTTCCACGCCACTAAATACATCTTTAAACGGCACCATACCAGCATTAACAAATAATAAAGTTTTATCATTATGCGGAATAAGTGAAGCGCTTGGCTCAATAGTATGCCCTTTTGAGGCGTAAAAATCTAAAAATCTTTGTCGTATTTGTGCAGTTTTCATAACGCGTAATTATATAGAAATGTCGCCTGCACCTTGACGGATAATTTCAATATTACCCGATGATAAATCAATTACCGTGGTTGGATCTGGCAAACAATAACCATCATCAATAATCATATCTACTTGATTTTCTAACACTTCGCACACATCTTGAATATCATAAAACTCATAACCCTCAAGAATCAGGGAAACACTCATTAATGGCGCATCAAGCAAATCAAGGATGGCTTGCACCACATTGTGCGTAGAAATCCTTAGTCCAATGGTTTTTTTCTTAGGATGCAGCAAGCGTTTTGGCACATCGCGTGTGCCTTGTAAAATGAAGGTATAAGCCCCTGGCAAAACCTTCTTTAACAAACGAAAGGCATTATTGTCCAATTTGGCATACTCGCCAATATGCGATAAATCCCGCATCATCAAGGTAAAGTCATGGCGTTTTGATAAATTACGAATACGCCGAATGCGCGCCAAACCCTCTTTATTGCCCAATGCTGTGCCTAACGCATAACCCGAATCAGTCGGATAAGCAATCACACTACCTGCATTTAATTCATCCACCACTTGTTTAATCAAACGATTTTGTGGATTTTGTGGATGAATTTCCAATAATTTTGCCATCACCATTCCCTCCACAATGCTTTATCAGAATTAGGAAAATCCTTCAAATGTCCAATTTTAATCCTTTGATTGTTCCAACCATGATAATCCGAACCACAAGAATACAACAAATCATATTCATCCGCCCACTTAGACACTAACGCAATGTCTTCATCTGTGCTATGAGCAGTTACAACTTCTACCCCATCAAGTCCTGCATTAGACAAATGAGAAAGCATTCGCTGCACTTTAGTCTGTGTCATACGATAACGCAAAGGATGTGCCAATACTGCCACACCACCAGCGGTATGAATCCACGCAATCACCTCATCAAACTGTGCCCATTTTCCACCAACACCACCCGGTTTTTTTCCTGTTAAAAATCGTCTAAATACAGATTTCATATCCTTGCAAATCCCTTCTTGAATGAGCATTTGTGCAAAATGCGTGCGTGTTAGCATATCAGTTTTAGCAAGTGCTTGAGTTTTTTCCATCGCACCTACCACACCTGCACCGCCTAAACTGCGTGCCATTCTTTCAGCTCTCATTTTACGAAAATCTTGATGTTGTATCAGCCCCGCCTGCAAAGTCGGGTTGTCTTTATCAATATTCAACCCGATAATATGAAGAGTCATATTGCTCCACATCGTTGATATTTCAACACCGTGAATCAATTTAATTTGTTGGCTATTCGCCTCTTGTTGTGCTTCGTCCAACCCATTAGTTGTATCATGGTCAGTCAATGCAAACATCTCACAACCCGACTCTTTCGCTAAACGCACTACTTCATTGGGCGATAGAACGCCATCGGAATAATAAGAGTGGTTGTGTAAATCAATTGTCATAAGCACTATTATATTGACTATAATTTCTAACATTAATCTTAATTATTATTTGTATGTGTGGAATTGTTGGTGGCATCTATCAAAACAACATTATACCTCTCTTAGTTGATGGGCTTAAACACCTAGAATATCGGGGTTACGACTCGGCAGGCTTGGTTGTATTAACAGACGATAATATGCTACAACGCATCAGAGCAACAGGCAAAGTTGTTAACCTTGAAAACAACATTAATTCAACAACCATCAATGGCACAATTGGCATTGCTCATACCCGTTGGGCAACACACGGAAAACCCACCACAAGAAATGCCCACCCACATATTTGCAATGACAACATCGGCGTAGTGCATAACGGCATTATTGAAAACTTTTTAGCCCTCAAAACTGAGCAACAAACACACGGCTATAATTTCACCTCAGATACCGATACCGAAGTCATTGCACACGCAATCCATTACGCATTAAAAGACTGTGGCACCTTATTAGAAGCCGTGCAAAAAGCCGTTACCTCATTTGAGGGTGCATACAGCATTGGTGTAATTTCCCCAACAAGCCCAGAACATATTATTGCCGCTAGAAGTGGCTCACCTTTGGTTATTGGACTGAGTAATCAAGGTAATTTTATCGCCTCAGACCAAATGGCATTGCTGAGTATTACTAAGCAATTTATCTTTTTAGAAGAAGGTGATATCGCCGATATTACACTAGATTCTATTACTATTTTTGACAAAAACGGCACGCAAGTAAAACGGGCAATCAAAACCTCAAAACTCACACATGGACAAACTTCAAAAGGTGACTATGCACACTATATGCAAAAAGAAATTTTTGAACAACCCCAAGCCATTGGCGATACTTTAGAGTCTCGCATTACTAAAAATCAAGTGTTAATATCAGCATTTGGACATAATGCTGAAACAATATTTAAAAAAGTTGAGCACATACAAATTATTGCTTGTGGCACCAGTTACAACGCAGGTTTAGTGGCTAAATATTGGCTTGAAGACATCGCCAAAATACCCACTCACATTGAAGTCGCCAGCGAATATCGCTATCGCAACCCCCTTATTTTAAACAACACTCTATTTGTTACCATCTCCCAAAGTGGCGAAACAGCCGATACCCTAGAGGCACTTAAAGCAGTAAAAAAACGCAACAAAAACATCCACTCTCTCACCATCTGCAACAGTGCCGAATCAAGCCTAACCCGTGAATCAGAACTCACCTTCCTCACCCACGCTGGCATAGAAATCGGTGTCGCTAGCACCAAGGCATTCACCACACAACTGGTAGCATTAGCGCTACTGTCTGTTGCCATTGGCAAATGTCGCAATCAAATATCCACAGAACAAGAAACCATCATTGTCAACGGATTAAAACGCCTACCCAATTTAATCGCAAAAACCTTAAAACAAGAGCCACAAATTATCACATTAGCCAAAACCTTTAAAAACAAATTTAACGCCCTATTCCTAGGCAGAGGTGCCATGCACGCCATCGCCATGGAAGGTGCACTCAAACTCAAAGAAATTAGCTACATCCACGCCGAAGCCTACCCTGCTGGCGAACTTAAACACGGCCCAATTGCCCTAATTGACAAAGACACGCCCGTTATTGCCATTGCCCCAAATGATGAACTACTAGACAAATTAAAATCCAACTTGCAAGAAGTTAAATCCCGTGGATCTCAAATGATTGTATTCGAAGACGAAGCCTCAAATGTAGAACCCATGGAAGGTATGAGTATTATCCCCACCACCCACAATTTAGGGCGTATCACTGCACCCATTATCTTCACCATTCCCCTGCAATTATTAAGCTACCATGTAGCACTCACCAAAGGCACAGATGTAGATCAACCTCGTAATTTAGCCAAATCAGTTACCGTGGAATGACATTAAATTTAGGCAAAACTCTATCGAGTTTATCGTTATATTTGAGTAAACTTTTTTGATAGCCTGTTAGTGCTTTAATATAGCCTAATTCAACATCGAATTTTTCTTTATAAGCATCAATTAAGTCTGTAATAGTAATGGATTTCCCGAGATAACTCGTGTGTGCTAAATTAGATTCATTGTTGACATTGGCGATTAATTTTTGATATTCGTTAAGTGATTTTTTTGCCAAACGCAATTTAACAATCAGTGCTTGTGCATCTGAAAGAATATCCTTTAATTTATTGCTGTAATCTATGTTGAGTTTTCGCAAATTTAATTGTGCCACATGAATGTCTTTTTTATTATTAACATCAGTGCCAATTGGCATAGAAAAATTAAGTCCAGCAGTATAAAGAACGCTCTTACTCTTATAATCTGTGGTCATTGTATTGCCTTTATTGTCATTTATTTCAGCACTGATATTAAAATCTAGTTTATAAAGAGATTGATTGTTGTGATAATCTAAATCAATCTTTTTTAAACGCCTGTCAATTTCAATTTTTAACAAAGTTCGGACATTGTGTTGTAAATATTGTGTCAGATTGGGTATGATTTTTGGGCGTTTATTGGTATTTATTTCTGGATTCTCAGTCCATAAACTTGAATCATTTAACATACTAACTAGCACTTTTTTTAAAGACTGCAATTTACTATCATTGCTTAAAATATCTTGATTTACCAATAAAATTGCTGTATTTAATTTTGATTTATCTTTCGCCTCATTCACTTTAATCGCCTTTAACATACTTTTATAATCTTGATAAATTTCAGCATTTTTTTGATAAAAATTCCAATCAATATACTGCCTTAAACGACCCACTAAAAACTTCTCCTGAGCATCGTTAAAATCAAATTTCTCACGCTCTAAATCCAAAATATCACGATGATAAGTCTTTAGCCCTGATGCATTGCTATCATGCTTTAATAAAGGATATTTGTAATTAACGCTGTAAACATTATCAAAAGTAGTAACATTATATTCAGCATTTTTACCCGTGTAAATTTCATCCTTCTTATAGCGTGTTATGTCAGTATCTGGAGTTGAGCGCGTGGCTTTGAATGTTAAGCTAGAGGGATTGGATAAAAATCGTTTTCCAACGCCAATACCGATTGCTTGAGTGTTTTTAAGGCGATGCTTTTCATAAACTTTTGTAGAGGTGGTATCCTTTTCTATATCGTAATAACTACTTGATAACAATGCACCCAAAGTGGCATTCCAATTTGCATAACTTGCCTTACTTGTCTCTAATTCTAATTGCTTAATCGTTACATAAATTTGGTCTTTTTCAAAATTTTCATCTTGATTTATTACTTTTTCGATAAATTCTTGCTCGGTTAATGCCAATGTATTAACTGCAAATAAAAGTAAGAAAATATAAATACTATTCTTCATTTTTTTATTTTATAACATCATAACAATTCTAAGTAACAATCTAAAACTTCTTATTTCGAACCCGTTAAACTAAAAAAATCGGAATAAAAGATGAACTAAATACAAATAATCGGAAAAATTCAATTTTTTCCGATTGAGTAATTTTCTTAACTCTTTTCCTGGCAAGACTAAGATTGGATTTAAAAACTTGCAAATAAGTATGAATTATTCCTATTTACCAAAGGCCTTAAATAAACAGATTTAAGTATTAAGTCCAGTCCATACATTGCCAGTTTTTTTGTTGGGCAATGGCCAATAGTTTTTTATCACCGTGAACAACAATAGGATTCTCCACCAATTCCAACAATGGCAAGTCGTTATGTGAATCGGAGTAGAAATAAGCACCGCTTAGGGTTTCGTTATGCTCTTTGCACCATTGTTTGAGTTTGTGGACTTTGCCGATTTGGAAGCAGGGGATGCCTGAAACTTTGCCATTAAATTTACCCTTTACCATTTCAGGCTCGGTGGCTAATAATTCATTGATGCCATAAGCTTGGGCAATTGGGCGGGTAACAAATGAATTGGTGGCGGTAATGACCAGCGTTCTATCACCATTTTTTTTATGTATATCCACTACTTTTTTAGCTTTTTCTAAAAAGATTGGTTGAATTTTTTCTAGCATAAATTGCTGATGCCATTTATTGAGTTGCTTGATGGAATTATTCGCTAGAGGGCTTAGGCAAAATTCTAAATATTGATTAATGTCTAATTCACCTTTAGCGTAATCATCAAAAAATATTTGATTTTTCTTTTGATATTCCTTGGCATTAACGGCACCAATTTCAGTCAAAAACTCACCCCACAAAAAATCGCTATCACCCCCTAATAGGGTTCTGTCCAAATCAAATAATGCTAACGCCATAATGCTTTATAATTTTTGGAAGCATTTTTCAGCCAACGCAATAGTGTGCTCAATATCTGCGTCAGTATGTGCTGTGGAAATAAAGCCTGCTTCATAAGCACTGGGCGCTAAATAAACACCCCCTTCTAGCATTAAATGAAAAAACCGATTAAAACGCTCAACATCACAAGCACAAGTTTGCTCAAAATTGGTTACAGCCTCTGCTTCAGTAAAAAACAAGCCAAACATACCGCCCACGACATTTGAGCTCATTGGAATATTGTTTTCTTGTGCTTTTGCCACAATGCCATTGGTTAATTTGAGTGCTTTTTGCTCTAAATTTTCGTATAAGTTTTTATCCTTATCAATTGCTTTTAGCATTGCTAAGCCCGCTGCCATTGACATTGGATTACCTGAAAGCGTCCCTGCTTGATAAACTGCACCTAAAGGAGCAATACATTCCATAATAGATTTTTTACCACCAAATGCACCGACCGGTAGCCCGCCACCAATGACTTTACCAAGGGTTGTTAAATCAGGTTGAACGCCAAATTTTTCTTGTGCACCCCCTTTTGCCACTCTAAAACCTGTCATTACCTCATCAAAAATTAACACAGTGCCATATTTATCACAAACTTCTCTAAGCCCTGATAAAAACCCATCAACAGGTGGGATGCAATTCATATTACCAGCAACAGGCTCAACGATAATGCAGGCAATTTCATTGCCTTTTTTAGCAAATACCTCTCTTACTTGTGCTAAATTATTGTATTCAAGTGTTAATGTATGCTTGGCAAAATCCGCTGGCACACCTGCTGAACTAGGCTCGCCAAGTGTCAATGCACCAGAGCCTGCTTTTACTAATAATGAATCTGAATGCCCATGATAACATCCTTCAAATTTAACAATCGTATCGCGCTTGGTAAAGCCTCGTGCTAAACGAATAGCACTCATAGTGGCTTCTGTGCCCGAACTAACCATACGCACTAACTCAATAGACGGCACCAATTCACATACTTTTTTTGCCAATTTGGTTTCAATCTCAGTCGGTGCACCAAAACCCAAGCCGTTGTGCAAAACTTCCTCTACCGCACTGATAACACCTTGATTGGCATGCCCTAAAATCATCGGCCCCCATGAGGCAACAAAATCAATATATTGTTTATCATCTGCATCAAATAAATAAGCACCCTCACCTCGGGTAAAAAATATTGGCGTGCCACCTACACCTTTAAATGCTCGAACAGGAGAATTTACACCGCCTGGAATATAGTGTTGTGCTTCATCAAATAATTGCTCTGATTTTGTCATTTTTTTAATCCTTAATTTAAAATTTGTGGGTAAGTTTTAAGATGGGTAATGTGCGACCATACAATTAGCACATTATCCAATAATAATTTTATATTCACACTGGTTTTTGACAGACTAATTGCCTGTTGAATATCATGCAATAATTTAAATAAAAAATCTATTTTTGTCATATTGATAATTTGATTAAGCTCAATCAAACCGCCTTCATGTTTAAGTGATTTTAACCGAATGCCTTCAATAATTAAATGCTGCAAACAATTCAATACAGCAACTTCATTGCCCTCAAAATCCTCCACTTTGTTAATCATAGTTGGGTGGGTGGCAATATTTAGCAATTGGTCTTGCCAATGTTGATAATGAATAAAACTGTCTCCAGAAAGGTCTTCAATCACTTTAAAAGGCACGCCATGCGTGGCTTCTAGCAATTGTGCCACATCAAAATCTTCTTTATGCTCAATATTTTTCTTAATCCATACTTGTGTTTCTTGACCATAAGCAGGGCTAATATGCACATTTTGACAGCGTGAAACAACAGTTACTGGTAGGTTTTTAGCGTTGTGTGCCAATAAAATAATCAGCGTATTGTCTCTAGGTTCTTCCAAAGTTTTTAACAAACTATTGGCAGCATTAACATTCATTTGATCAGCATAATAAATAACACCAATTTGTAATTTATCAGCCGTTTTGTTCAATGCCTCACAAAACGCCCGCACCTGATCAACTCGAATATCTTTGGAACGATTTTTAGTCGTTGGATTGAGCTCACCCGCACGACAATAAATCATATTAAGATAATTAGAACGCCTAATTAATACCGGAATATCTAAATCTTGCCGAATATTATCTTTTCTAATAATCTCATCATCATTAATCAATGTCCCTACAAGTTGCTGCATTAACTCAAACTTTCCTATCTGCGACACACCTGTAATTAACAACGCATGTGGCAGATGATTCTGGTCAATCATCTGTTTCAATATCGCAAAAGCGTTTTGGTGCCAAGGTAGTGTCATAAAAGGATCGTTCTAGCATCATCACCCTGTCTAATGCTTAAATTTAAAAAAATTTGAAATTTAATATCTAGTTGATTATTCATCATTTTCGTCTTGCAAAGATTTGGCTGGAAAAATAGTCAATTGCAACTCTTCTTCATTCATTTGATAAATGGGCTGTATGCCACTTAATTGCTCACTTTCTCGTATAATAATTCCCACTCCTTCGCCACGGCGTTCTAAAAAATACTTTCTATTTACCTTTATATCACCATCCAATTCAATTTCAGAAAGCAATCTAGTTAACAACTCATTGCGAGTTATTTGGTTGCTAATTAGAGTGTCAACCGTCAAAGTATTTGGTAATGCACCCGGTGAGTAAAGCTCCAATCTATTGCTAAATATAAATAAACGGATTTTAGATCCAGACTTTGAATAATCACGATGCACAACTGCATTAACAATGGCTTCAAAAATAGCTTTCATACTATATTGTGGTCTTTCTGTTCTACCAACTTCTTTAGTGGCAGAAACTTTATTGTATTGCTTGACAAACTTAAAAGCATTGATAATTTGTTGATCTAACACTCCTTTAAAGTCTTGAGCATCAATTTGGTAATTAGCATCTTTTTCCACGCCATTGTAATAAACTGCTTGAATAAAACTGTTATAAAGATAATCATCTGAATTTTGACTACACATCAGCACACCAGCCACAGTAGCACTGCCATCTTGATGCAATAAGTTGCGTTTTTGCAGATCTAATTTCTCATTAATGTTGTTATCAGGAATAAAACGCTGATAAAGACTCTCTTGCAAGGTATTTATATTGGTATGTGGCACAGCTTGTTCATCAAAACGAATGATTCCAGCTTGAGAGCGAGATTGCAAAAGTCGAGCCAATTGTTCAGGCTGCATTTCTCGCTTACTACTGCCTTGACGAATAAAATAGCCTGTAGGGCTTTTGTGAGCAAATAAACTGCGTGGCACTTCTATTTTTAAAATATTTTTACCCTCTATAAGTAATTTTTGAGTAGCAATATTCACCACTGGCTTAATACTGTCATTACAAATCTCAATAATTGTCTTTTCGTCTTTCTTTAACTGTTCAGATGTTACACCTATTATTTTCCCATCATCATCAACGCCAATCAAAATTACACCGCCATTGCTATTTGCAAAGGCAGTAATTTCTTCTCCCATTGATACTTTATTTGATGTTTTGGCGCCTAATTCTCGTTTAAATTCAATAGTTGAATCTTCACCTAAAGCTATTTTTTCCAAAAGTTCATTAATATTAAACATTTTTACCCTCTAAATGAATACGCCTATAGCGATGACTAAATGCCTTCTCTCCGCCCTCTAATATCTTGCATATCTTTTTTCTAATATGGTTGTTTTGAATACTGGCTTGTTCTGAAATGTAACTTTGCCCACCTCCTACTGTCATTGGCACCACCATTTCCGCATTACCATTAACAACAATATTGGCATTATGCGTTACAATAATTATTTGGCGTTTATGCTTAGTAGCACGAATTTGTTTGACGATTAACTTATAAATTAATTCATTATCCAAATCATCTTCTGGCTGATCCAACAACAAAGGTTCGCTGCCATAAGACAGGATAAAAGCAAGTAAAGCGGCGCATTTTTGTCCAGCTGAACCAGTTTCTAAAGCTTGTCCTTTAGAAAAAGTGATTTTTAAACTGTCCTCTGGGTGCCATAAACCAAAATCAGATAGCGACTCTTGAGGTAAATCATATAAATGTTGATAAAAACGCTGATCTTTTGCTAACGCTTTATTTCTGTATATTTCTTCAACCTTATCTTTTAAGCCTTGATAACTTTTCATTAGCATCAAATTGTCTATATCTTTGCTATATTTTTTATCACCACATTGTAAAATTTGTCGCACCTTTTTTTCAAGCGATTTTTTGCCTTCTTTATATGGTAATACTTGAATACTAATATCATCATTGCCTTGTAAAACAGTCTCTAGGAACGCTTGTCTATTTTGCGTTAGTTGTTCTCTATTATCTTGAATATCTACTTTTATTTGTTCGCATTCAGCGTCCAATCCTTCTAATTCTCTTTGATACGCATCCATTTGTCCTAACTGACTTTTTTTAATAGCTTGAAATTGTAATAATGTTGAATATTTTTCAGGATCTATACCTTGTTGCTCCAGTTGGGTTTTGATTTCCTGGTATTTATCAATATCAATATCAATATCTTTTCGCCATTGCCTTTGTTGTTTTTGTTGTTGCCATTGTTGATAGGTTGCACTAGCCTCTTGCTTTATTTCAACAACTTTATCGGTCATTTTCTGCCATTTTTGTTGTTGAATTTGTAGTGCTTTTGTTAACTCATCTTGTGGGGTGAAGACCTCGTTATCTAAATCTATAGGAGCTATTTCTTCTACAGTTTTAGCTAGTATTTCGCTAGCTGTTTGCCATGTTTTTTCTAAGTGCTCTATACTGGCTAATTGGCGTTGGCGTTGACGATAGGTTTGTAAGATATGCTTATGTCCTGATTTTTCAATTTGATTAATTTGTATATTTAGATGATTTAACTCACCATTTAGTTTATCTTTTTGACTGATTTGTTCATTTATTTCGCTGATTTTTTGGCGAATTTGCTTGTATTTATGCGTTAATACGCGTCTTGTTTCTTTAAAGTTGCTAAATTTTACCTGGACATCTTTATCAATAATCTCAAGCAGAGATTGGGGGTTTTTAGACAATTCAAAAATTTGTTTTTGACTGTAAATCTGCACAGGAAACAAAGAGGAAATCTCCCCATCGGTTGCCTGCCAACCTCCGTTTTCATCAATCTCCAATGAAGTCAATTGTGCATCAGCCGACCAATTTAAGCGATAACGACTACCCTCTTTTTGATAAACAAGTGATAATTCACTTTCATCAGTAAGTAAATTATCGTCTCCAACTTCAAAATACTTATTAAACTCACTTCTAATTGACTCAGGTAACTCTTTATTGCGTCTGAAAACAAAACGCATAAATTCTAACATAGTAGATTTACCGCTACCTCGCCCGCCAATAATAGTATTTAAAAAGGGGCTAAATTCACACTCTAATCGCTTCTTTTTACCAATATATTTAGCCTTGTTAATTTCCAACGATTCAATCATTAGTTGAGTATGCTGATTGGGATTGTTATCCATATTACGATCAACCGACGCTTCGCCGTCTATTAATGCCAATTTTAAGCCCTCAATGGAGGGGGTATCCATTTTTATCCAAGTAAAGTCAAAACGATCGTCTCGAAAATTATGTGTGTCCGAACCTAAAACCTCACTCCATTGTATTTTTTGGTCTTGATATAGTTGTGGCTTATCATAAGTTTCATCGCACAACTCCATGGCGTGGATGTTTTTATTGTTTAATACTTGTCTTAATGTGTTTCCACGCAATCCAAACAAACCTTTTTTTTTGTCCGCATGAGCGGGAATAGCAATACCACCTTGTTGAGTAATAATATCAATAACTTCGGTAATAGATTTTGTTGTAACGCCATCACTTCCACCTTTTGTGCCTTTATAATCAACTGCACCTAATAAAGTGTCAATATCGCTAGTTGTTTTTTCAGGGCCAAAAATTACCAAAATATGCACACCACCGTGCACAGATATTTCCACACCAGGAAAAAGGTGTATTTTTTTTTCTAATTTATCGTTAGCACCTTTAAGTTTATCAATCCACATGCCACTATTATGGTCAGTAATGGCAACACAATCAATCCCTTCATTAATAAATTTTGTTAGCCAAAGTTCGGGCGTTATACTGTTTCTGTCTTCATTAGAACAGGATTGCATAAAGTCGCTTGATGCAGGTGTGTGTGTGTGAAAATCAAACTTCCACCATTTGGCACCTGAAAACTCATTAGATTGTGTCATAATTATTTCTCTCAATATATTATCCGGATTTGAATGTCAGCTTTGGCTTTATATTTTATCTCAATCTATGATAATATGGTTGTTTTTCAATAATCATAATTTATCCAAAATGGCGTTAATTTGTTGTTGGGTGTGTTCTGTTGTTTGTGAGGAATCAATGAGTTTAATGCGTTCAGGATATCGTTCAGAGCGTGCAATATAGGCGTTACGCACACGGTTGAAAAAATCTAGGCTTTCTTGTTCAATACGGTCTTTTTCACCTCTGGATTCCACACGCTGCATACCAATTTCAACAGGCACATCTAATAACAAAGTCATATCAGGTGCAAAATTACGCATTACCCATTGTTCTAACTGGGCAATGCGTGCAATATCTAAACCACGCCCACCTCCTTGATAAGCGTAAGAAGCATCGGTAAATCTGTCGCTTAGCACCCAGTTGCCTTGATTGAGTGTGGGGATGATTTTATTTTGAATATGTTCATTTCTGGCGGCAAACATTAGCATTAACTCGGTATCGGCGTGCATTTCACCTGTTGAATTACTCAATAGTAAAGTGCGAATCTTCTCGCCTATTTCTGTCCCACCGGGTTCACGAGTAAGTGCAACATTAATGCCTTTATCCGCTAAATATTGACAAATAAAATCAATTTGTGTGCTTTTTCCTGCGCCTTCTACGCCATCAATGGTAATAAATTTTCCTTTTTGCATAGGGTCATATTTTAACTAGTCCACCTTTAATAAAGGGTCTAAATATATATAAGATTTGGAGTGCTTGCATTCTTATGGATTAGAGGTAAGGTATTTTTTAATATTGAGGCGGTGTTGTTGGTAGGTTTTGGCAAAGGCGTGGCTACCATCTTTTTTGGCGACAAAAAACAGGGTATCGCCTGATGCGGGGTGTAAGGCGGCATGTAGTGAAGTGATGCTTACGGAGCTAATTGGGGTGGGTGGCAACCCATGATTTCGATAAGTATTATAAGGACTGTTGAATTTTAAATCTTGTCGTGTTAAAGAGCCACGGTATGATTCACCTAAAGCATATACAACTGTGGGGTCGGTTTGCAGGCGCATACCTAGTTTCAAACGGCGTAAAAATACGCCAGCTATGTGTGATTTTTCGGCATTATGTGCGGTTTCTTTTTCAATTAAAGAGGCTAATATCAGGGCTTGAAATGGGGTTTTTAGTTGTATATTTTTGTCTCGATTTTTCCATTTAGCAGCCAATATTCTTTGCATAGTTTGATGAGATCTATGAAAAACACTGGCAACGCTATCGCCATACTGCACACGATAAGTATCGGGCCAAAAAATTCCTTCATAGGGTGATTTGATACCCAATAAATGCATAATATTTACAAAGGTTCCACTGGGTTTTAACATCTTAATATCTTGCAATTGTTGATAATAATGACGCACAGTTTTCCCTTCAATTAAAGTGATATTGCGATTGGCTACGGTTGCTGAGACAAAATTTTCAAGCAAGTCTAATGCACTCATATTTGGCACAATATCATAATAACCTGATTTTAATTTGGTATCAAAGCCAAGAACTTTAGCCGCTATACGCATGAAAAAAGGAGAACGAATCACACCACGCTCTTCAAGATTATTCACAGTTGAAATAATATTGGCACCTTGGGGTAGATGATAGACCGTCGGTTCAGTAATTTTAAGGGTATTCGCCCAATAAGACCAAGTTAAGGCAAATATAGCAACAATGGTTAAGAAATTTTTCATAATTTTTTTCGGTTTTAGTGAGTATTTGTTTTTTCTTTTCAAACTGTATTTTTGTAATGCTCGTGCTAATCTTTGAGTAACAGTAGATTGGGTAAACTGCCTTTTGTTAACGGCACTTACTGATTTAATACCTATCACGCTGTTACTAATAAATATCTCATCACAATCAAGCAACGCCTGTAATGTTAATTTACCCACCTTAACTTGTAAACCCAAATTGGTGGCAATTTTCAATATAGCCTCTCGTCGTGTGCCGGTAATGCCACATTTGTCTAAACTTGGGGTTAACAATACCCCTGATTTCACGGCAAAAATATTACCTTGTGTAACTGAAATAACATTGTCATTATTGTCTAGCATAATGCATTCATCGGCACTCAAATCACTGCGTGCTAATATTTGCTCAAGGCGGTTACAATGCTTAATATTGGACAACAATTGATTATCAGCATAACCGCTACAGCACACACTCAATGCATATTTACTAGGCATCTGTGTTGGCATTTCGGAGACGATGACGAATCGGATTGGTTGAATATTTGATGGAAATCCATAGCCTCTAACGCTTTCTCCACGAGAAAGGAAGATTTTCACTACTGCATGTTCTAACTTAGCAAGTTCAAGTGCTTTAGCAATATCTTTTAGCCATTGTTGCTCACTAATAGGGTTAATTTTTAATTGTGCACAACCTTTCTCTAGGCGGGCAAAGTGTGCCGACCAAAATAACAGATTGGCTTTGCTGACTACACAGGTTTCAAATAAACCATCGCCGAATTGCGTCAAGCGATTAAACACGCTCAACCTAGTTTGTTTTTTTCCATTAATTAAAACCACTTGTCTCATAGATTGCATTATAATTTAACTAGATTCAAAATAAACCCTTCATGAAAAAAAAATTTGTAGCATTTAGCAACAACTTACTTAATAGTGCAAAAGATTTAGCACCGATTGTGTTGGTTATTGCATTTTTTCAGTTGGTTATTTTACAGCAAAGTATTCCTAACTTTTTTGATATTGTGCTTGGCACAGGCTTTGTACTATTGGGCTTGACACTATTCATATATGGATTAAATTTAGGGCTTTTTCCTATAGGGGAAGCACTGGCATTTTCCTTTGTTAAAAAAGGTTCGCTTGTGTGGTTGTTAATTTTTGCTTTTGCACTTGGATTTGGCACAACAGTGGCAGAACCTGCACTTATCGCTGTTGCCAATGAAGCGGCCAATGTGGCACAACTTGGTGGCTTGATAAACACTGAAGCAGATTTGTACACTTACGCCCAAACCCTACGCTACACTGTTGCAATATCTGTTGGTTTTTCAGTGTTGCTTGGTGTGTTGCGAATCATTAAAGGCTGGTCGCTTACACATCTTATTATTGGTGGCTATATATTGGTTATTATTGCAACTATTTTTGCACCCAACAATATTATTGGTATTGCTTATGACTCTGGCGGTGTAACTACCAGCACTATTACTGTGCCACTGGTCACGGCACTTGGTGTTGGTTTGGCAAGTTCAATTCGTGGCAGAAATCCGATGACAGATGGCTTTGGTATGATTGCTATTGCTTCTTTGTTACCTATTGTAGCGGTTATGATATTTGGAATGTTGTGGTGAATTTATTGCAGCCTTTTATTGATATGCTTGTGGATGTTGCACCCATTGTCTTGGTGTTGTTCGGCTTTCAGGTTTTAATTCTTAGGCAAAAAATTCCAAACTTAAAAAAGGTTATTATTGGCTTTATCTTGGTGTGGATTGGACTAACGCTGTTTATCATTGGACTGGAAAAAGCACTTTTCCCAATAGGAAAAATTATGGCAGACCAACTTACTGCTGTGTCTTTCATTGGCGAGAGTGGCAGTTGGGAAAATTATTATTGGGTGTATATTTTTGCTTTTTCCATTGGATTTTCCACCACCATTGCCGAGCCGTCTTTATTAGCAGTGGCAATCAAAGCCAATCAAGTATCAGGAGGTTCTATTAAGATTTGGCCGTTGCGTATTGTCGTGGCAATTGGCGTTGCTGTTGGTATTTCTTTAGGTAGTTTTCGCATTGTTACTGGAATGCCGATACACTATTTCATTATTACCGGTTATGTGGTGGTGTTAATACAAACTTATTTCACCCCCAAAGACATTATTGCCTTGGCGTATGATTCAGGGGGTGTAACCACTTCCACTGTAACTGTGCCTTTAGTTGCTGCCCTAGGTTTAGGTTTAGCGAGTACAATTGAGGGTAGAAATCCAATGATTGATGGTTTCGGGCTGATTGCTTTTGCCTCTTTATTCCCTATTATGAGTGTGCTAGCATATGCACAAATTACCAATTTTTTAAACAGGAGAAAAAACAATGCACTTTAAATTGATTATTGCCTTTGTTGATAACGACAAAACTGATACCATTCTAAATGCTGCAAGAGAAGAGGGGGCAACAGGCTCAACCATCATCTCTCAAGCACGAGGAGAAGGCTTAAATAATAACAAAACATTTTTAGGATTGAGTATTGACACCCCAAGGGATGTTTTATTACTACTCGTAGAGCAACATCTTTCTAGAGCAATTTTAGAAAGAATTGCCAAAGCAGGGGAATTTGACCTTGATAACCAAGAGGGAATCGCCTTTCAAATCGATGTAGAAGATGCCATTGGCGTTGCACATCAAATACAAGCATTAGAAACAACCGTGGAGGAAAAATTATGAATACCCCAATATTAGTAAAAGAAGTTATGTGGCAAGAAGTGGATATTATTGACAGCAAAAGCACTGTGCAAAATGCCTTAAATGATATGCAACACAAAAAAACCAAGATGTTAGTGGTTGATAAAGCCCATAAACATGATGAATATGGCGTGATATTGATTTCCGATATTGCCGCCAAAGTGATTGCCAAAGGGCGTGCATTAGACCGTGTTAATGCCTATGAAATTATGACCAAACCTGCTATTTCTGTGCATCCCGATATGGATATTCGTTATTGTGCCAGATTACTCACTCGTCTTAATTTGTCTCGTTGCCCAGTATTGGACAAAGGTAAAGTTGTTGGCGTGGTCAGTTTAACCAATATTGTATTGAATGGCTTACGAGCCTTGCAGTAACAAATATTAGAAAATTAGCATATAGTAATATATTTGCACTAACTCAATATACTGTTTAAAATCTTCAACTTTAATGGGTAATTACTTTAAGGTTAAAGCAAAAAATTACCGAATTAAACAAATTATTTTATAAAAAAAAGGGGTAAAAATGAAAACAATTCAATTTATTAAATGGATATTGATTATTATTGGTGCAGTGGCAACTTACTATATGCTGTCATTTCAAATACAATACGGTGTTACCACCAAAGTCATTAGTGAAATGATTTCTCCAAAATTACATCCAGATGCAATGAAAAAAGTCTATATGCCGATGACCAATATATTACTTGATACAAGCGACATTACCATGGCATCTATTGTGCGTGATAAAGTTGATCCTGAAATGTCAATTGAAGATATTGAAGAGGCAATGGCAGAAATCGCCATTGAGAGAAACATTAAAGATGTGGGTCAATTACCACTTTCTGAACAAGTTGAACTTCAACTTGATAAAAAGCAACGATTCTTAAAGATTTACCAATACTGTAAGCCGACAACAGCAATGACAATGGTTGACCATTCAGATGCATTCTCTGCTTACTTACCTTGTCGTATTGCCTTGATTGAAGACCAGAAAGGTGAAAAATGGTTATATTCTTTAAATATGGACTTAATGATTTACGGCGGTGCACCACTACCACCCGAATTACTTGAATTAGCATTGGAAGTAAAAGAAACAATGACTGCAATTCAAAAAGCAGGTGCTGGAAAAGAGGACGATGAATAAATTTACAATCATTTAATTTGTACCAAAAACCACTCTCCTGAGTGGTTTTTTATTGCTTAAAATAAAACCTTATGAAACCTATTTATTTTGACCTTGATTTTGGCATTACTTGTATTGACACACAGTATATGCGTCCTGATTTTGTTGCCGCTTATTTGATTGAAGACAATGGACATATTGCCTTTGTAGATACTGGCTGCTATTTATCAGTGCCAACGCTACTTGCTACACTTGATGAAAAAAATATCAAGCGAGAACAGGTGGATTATATTATTCTGACGCACATTCATCTTGACCATGCAGGAGGTGCAGGTGAACTTATTAAGCACTTGCCCAACGCTAAAGTTTATGTGCATAAATATGGAGCGAATCACTTGATTGACCCTTCTAAGCTGCGTGCTGGCGTGATTGGCGTATATGGTGAATTATTTTTTAAACAATTTTTAGGTAATTTAATCCCAATCGCTGAAGATAAAATTATCATCGCCAAAGACAAAGATGAAATAACACTGGGAAACCGAGTTTTAAAATTTATCGATACTCCCGGACATGCTCGCCATCATGTGTGTATTTGGGATGAGAAATCCCGTGGCATCTTCTCTGGTGATACCTTGGGTGTAAGTTATCGTGAATTTGATACCGAACAAGGTGAGTTAGTTTTTCCACCCACCACACCCATTCAATTTGACCCTGATGTTTGGAAAAATACCATTCAACAACTCATGGCATTACAGCCAAAATATGCTTATTTAACGCACTTTAATCGCATTGAATTTACCAGAAAATCTGCCGATATGCTGATTCACAATATTAACAATTTTGTTGAGATTGCCATCAAAATGCAACATCAGCCCAATCGACACAAGGCAATTAAAACAGCATTATTAGATTATTTGCTAGAAATTGCCAGCAAACACGGTGTTACCACGGAGGAAATAAAGCAGATTAAAATTTTTAAAGGCGATTTAGAAATTTGTGCTCAAGGTTTAGGCGTTTGGCTGGACAAAGAATTTTGTGCAAATGTAAAAAATTGATTGACCAATTTTTAAATAAAAATCACATAGAGGTCTTTTTATTTTTCCGCTTTATCTAAAACAAACTGCGTCAATAATGCCACTGGACGACCCGTTGCCCCTTTCTTAACACCACTTAGCCAAGCCGTTCCTGCAATATCAAGGTGTGCCCAGCGATATTTTTGTGTATATCTTGCTAAAAAACAAGCTGCAGTAACACTACTAGCCTCACGCCCACCAATGTTTGCCATATCGGCAAAATTTGACTTTAATAACTCATCATATTCCTCATCTAATGGCAATTGCCACACGCCATCAAGTGCAACTTTAGAAGCACTAATAATATCATCTGCCAAATCTTGCTCATTGCTCATCAATCCAGAGCGATGTTTGCCAAGTGCTATAATTACCGCCCCTGTAAGTGTCGCAACATCAATGACCACATCAGGATTGTATTTTTCAACATAAGTTAACGCATCACACAAAATCAAACGCCCCTCAGCATCGGTATTAAGGATTTCAATGGTTTGCCCCGACATGCTTTTGATGACATCACCCGGCTTAGAAGCGTTGTGTGCTGGCATATTTTCAACTGCTGGCACCACAATGGTTAAATTAACTTTGAGTTTCATCTCAGCCACTGCTCGCATAGTGCCAAGCACAGATGCTGCGCCACACATATCATATTTCATTTCATCCATTGCCGTACCAGGCTTTAACGAAATGCCGCCACTGTCGAAGGTTACGCCCTTGCCTACAAGCACAATCGGCTTTGTATTACCGTTGCCGTTGTAACTCAAACTGATTAACTTAGGTGGCTCAATAGAGCCCTTAGAAACCGACAATAGCGACCCCATTCCCAATTTATCCATCTCTGCTTCTTCTAAAATTTCACAGGTTAAATCAAATGTTTTTGCCAAATTTTGTGCTGTGCTTGCCAAATAAGTTGGTGTGCAAATATTCGATGGTAAATCACCCAGTGTACGCGCTAATGCCATGCCATTTACAATGGCTAACGCCTTATCAATATCGGCTTGCTCACCATGCTCAAAGGTTATGCTTTGTAAAGTATTTTCTTCAGGTGCGTTTAAATCAATTTTTTGCACTTGATAATCATTGTTCGCCATTGCTTGGGTGGTAATTTGAATAAAATCATCCACTTCAAGTGTTGGTATAAACAAATCTGTTAAACCAAACTGATTAGCCGTTTTTGCTAAAGTTATCGCCAATTCTTTTACCGTTTTACCGTTAAGTGTTTTACCACCAAGCCCAATTTTCAGTTTATCAACACCCTCAAACACCACTTTATTTAATGTAAGTGTCTCATCAAAAGCGACTTGAATTCCTGTAGCAGATTTATTAATTTTAAAATTCATTATATATTCCAACCTATTTGTATTAAAATACATATAATTTTATCATCTATCATACTTCTGTATAAAAACTATGCTTAAAAAAATACTACTCTCTTTCGCTATTCTTAGCACTCAATCTATTGCTAACAATGACGATGTTATTAAAAATCTTGTCCCTATTTTTGGAAACATTAACCAACAAGATATTATTGAAACGCCCTTTAATGGCGTATATGAAATAATTTTCAATAATCCCATCAGTTCACAATTTGTTTCAGCTGATGGCAAATACTTAATTAAAGGTGATATTATTGACCTAAAAACATTTGCTTCTTTAAAACCCAGCACTCGTGTCAAAACACTTAAACAAAATCTAATAAATGCCATTGACGACAAAGACAAAGTTATCTTTAAATCCAAAAACGAAAAATACATCATTCACGTGTTTACTGATGTTGATTGTCCGTTTTGCAGAAAATTGCATCGGCAAATGCCCGAGATGAATGCATTAGGCATTACAATAAAATATCTTGCCTCACCATTAGCGTCGCTACACCCAACTGCACAAGGAAAAATGGAAAAAATTTGGTGTGCAAAAGACAAAGTCAAAGCAATGAACGACTATAAAAACAAAGACATTATTCCTGATGTTAAAAAATGCGACAATCCAGTTGCGCAACAATTATTATTATCACAACGATTAGGCGTAAACGGTACACCTGCTATTTTCCTTTCTGATGGTACACATGTTCCGGGTTATATACCAGCCAAAAAGCTCTTGCAAACCATTAAACGCGCACTTGGAAAATAACACCCGAACTGTTGCTTTACAAGCAATCTGCTCAGTTGTTTTAGAAAAAAAATCACTCTCTGCTTTCGTTTACCCAGAAGAAGTAAGTGCGTTAACAAAATCTTTGGTTTTTGGCACTATTCGTTTTTACCATCAGCTTAATGACATCGTTTCTGGGTTGTTAAAACATTCACTTAAAAAAGAAGATTTAGATATTCACTGCTTAATGCTACTCGGTGCTTATCAAATACTACATTCTAATGTGGCAGTCCATGCCAGTATTTTTGAAACTGTCAATGTGACTAATGAGCTCAATAAATCTTGGGCAAAAAAATTAGTCAACGCTATTCTTAGGGAAATTAATCGACAAAAAAGCAAATTGCAAAAACAAATTCATTACTCACACCCAACTTGGCTATTAAAAAAAATCAAACAATACTACCCCAATGATTTTAAGCAAATATTTCAGCAAAATAATACCCAAGCACCCATGACACTTCGCACTCATCCCGATTTTTGTGAGCAAGCCTTTGCTCATACGAACATCACGAAGGTTGCGCCACAAGCTCAAATTTTAGACAAGGCAGTTAGTATTTACGATATTCAAGACTTTGACAAAGGCTCATGTTTTGTGCAAGATGCATCAGCACAATTAGCCGCACCACTACTAAATCCAAAAAATAACGAGCTAATCCTAGATGCTTGCTGTGCACCGGGTGGAAAAACCACCCATCTTAATGAACTTGCACCACAATCTAAGATTGTTGCATTAGACAATAATATTGATAGACTTAAACGCGTACAAGAAAATATCGACCGATTTAATATTAAAAATATTACACTTATTCAGGGTAAGGCACAAACCCAAGACTGGTGGAACGGTAAGTTATTCGACAAAATCTTACTTGATGCCCCCTGCTCAGCTACTGGCGTTATTCGCCGTCATCCCGACATTAAACTTCTACGCAAA
>NZ_CAHJWD020000057.1 GCF_903642095.1 Bathymodiolus brooksi thiotrophic gill symbiont
AAACCAAACACTCTGATTCTACCAAAAAGTTCTCTGAAACTGATTTCATCAACATGCTCGAGTTTTTGATTGACAACAAATTTGTTATCTTTGGTGGACGTGTTTTTCAACAGACAGTCGGCATACCTATGGGTACAAACTGTGCTCCTCTTCTCGCCGACTTGTTCCTTTATTCGTATGAGGTAGACTTCATACAGGGGCTTCTCAAGAAAAACGAAAAGAAACTAGCCCGATCCTTTAATATCAAGTTCCGCTATATAGATGATGTCCTTTCACTAAATAATTCAGGGTTTGGTGATTTCGTTGATCGCATCTATCCCATTGAGCTTGAAATAAAGGATACCACACATACAGATACGTCTGCTTCATACCTTGACCTACACCTCGAAATTGACAGTGAGGGGCGGTTAACAACGAAACTTTACGACAAAAGAGATGATTTCAATTTTCCCATTGTGAACTTTTCATTCATATGTAGCAACATTCCAGCAGCACCTGCATATGGAGTATATATCTCTCAGTTGATACGATATTCCAGAGCTTGTGGTTCCTATCAGGATTTCCTTGATAGAGGGTTGCTGCTAACAAAGAAGCTACTGAACCAAGGGTTCCTCATAATTAAGTTGAAATCATCAATTCGAAAGTTTTACCGTCGCCACCACGACTTGGTTGACCGGTATGGAATATCCGTGTCACAAATGACCACTGATATGTTCCACTTGTCGTAAACACTTCCCGGTCCTTTCCTCGTTCATGACTTATCACCGAGTTTGTAACTAGATTAACACAACGGGTGTCACTAGTGGAGCAGGAACTGCTTACCCTTCCGGATCACCTGAGTTCACCCCCGGTTTTTAGTGGGGTTCGTGTTACTCTATCTTTAGTTTTATATATATGTTTAGTTGATCGTTGTTTGACCTTATGTACTTTTTCTTTTGGCCACTGTGTTGTTCTTCGATATACGGATTCTGATTGCCCCTTTAGTGTCTTCTTATGGGTAAATTGCAAATGATTTTTATATTGTCAAAATAAATGGAATATTTATTTTAAGAAAAATTTCCGTGAGAAAAAATATGGACGAACTTGCATATAAATCGAGCAACACAAGAAAAGCAAACCAGTTCAGTTGGAAAATTATACACAATACAATTTATACAGAAGCAAAATTGAAAAAAAAATAGGATCTATGAACGGTTTATGCCATTTTTTTTATATACTCGAGTTGAAACTTGGAAACATTTATTTTACGACTGTACAGTCATACAACAAAATCATATCGGTGTTAAAAAATTACATGGTTCTCCGCTAAGCACGCACCATTAAATTTCTTCACAGTATAATAAGTTTTACATAAACGTTATAGATATGCAAATAAGCAATATGGAATTCCTTTCCGCACGGACGATTTGACAGTTAGTATATAAAGACAATTTTAGGTGTGTTCGATTAATGCGAATTTGAATTTGACTTTGAATTTTGGTGTTTAACACCACATTCAGCAATATTTCAGCTATATCATGGCGACCAGTTTTAGTGGTGGAGGAAGCCGGAGTACCCGGAGAGAACCACCGACCCTGGGCAAGCAACTGGTAAACCTTATCACTTGCGGCGGCGAGTGCACCCTTTTTGTTATTTACAAATCCGGGCGCGAACCCACGCCGTATTGGTGATAGGCTTGTTGAGCTGTTAGATCCAACGACCTAACTCATTGAGCCACCCGGGCCCCTTCGATTAATGCGACGTTCGTTACAAGTCGTAATACGACAAAAGTGTTAGTCCCACTCACACCCTCTTTTAGGGGTAGAAATGAAAGACTGAATGAATTTATTATTTTGATATTATGTTTATATGCGATCTTGTAACGAACACACAACCATGCACTGTGTTTAGTCTTATTTATATTACATTATTTTAGTTAAGAAAAAAAATATTTTCGGAGGAGTGAACTTGAAGAGGTAGAAAATAATTAAGGAGAAAGAGAGCAAAGACTGCTTGGCTCGGAATCAATATAATGTGTCCGAATGGGGCGACATGTTTACCCGCGGACTGTTGTTTCATCGAGCTAGCACTATAAAAATCCAACTATTTACTAAGCGTGTTGGTCTAAACCTCATCAGCATTTCATTTAATATTAACACTTGCTGAGTTGGTGTTAAAAACAATCACTCACTCGCTTATTACCGGGGCACCTATAAAGTGCGAAACGAAATAGAAACGAAACGAAACGAAACGAAATGAAATCAACGAAAACGAAACGAAACGAAACGAAATCAACAAAAACGAAACGAAACGAAACGAAATC
>NZ_CAHJWD020000058.1 GCF_903642095.1 Bathymodiolus brooksi thiotrophic gill symbiont
CGAACAGAGACTTTTAGATTTTAAACAGTGATGCGTCTTCTTAAATTTTTCCAATACATGCAACATGCATATTTTATACGTAATGTCGGGACAATCGTTGTGGATTGTTTTAACTTGATTTGATAAACTTTTATATCCCGTGTGAATAAGCCTGATTTTTAGTGTACATAAATTTTATTCATGGATACGGAGGTGATGGGATTTTCACTCACACAGCACTGTACAGCGCACCGCCACCCAACACACGTTTAACATACGACACAGTATGGTTCTCCTTTGAAGGGGGTAAAGATACAGAGGTAAGGTAAGGTAAACTGGCGTTCCATAGATTTTTTTTTCGTCCGCATCTACCTATTATGGAAATCCGCGAATTTAAGTGCTAATTCGATCAAACACTTGAATAAATATCTCTGTCTAATATATAATAACACATTTTTACACAAAATTTAGCAGAAAGTAATTTAAAAAGGCTTTACAAAGCTCTTTTTGGGTTGAGAATGGTGCATTATGGGAATTACGTCTGCTCAATTTGAATGTCATAGATATTGACCTGTTTGTTCACTTTTCATGGGTGTTTTGGTAAAATTGAACATACTTGTTGTAGTAACTTCATAGAAATATATTATATTATTATTACGCTTACCTAGATATGGATGATAATTCCTATTTTCATTGCTTTCCGTCTGAGTTGTATTTTCCGGAAAATCTCTGATTCGGCTATGGAGGATCCGTAGTGACAAAACGATAGAAGTAAAAAGTACTCATTTTTTATCTTAATTTCTGTCTTTAATACATAAAATTTTCATGGCGATTTTTTATTGGTTACTCTATGGGTTAAAGTGAAAATGCTGGCGTATTTATAATTTCTGTTGCAATTTGTTTTGGGTCTACGGGTCTATTGACTGGACTAGATTCCATACCTTCATCAAAGACCAATATTTTTCAAAACAAACTCATGTACT
>NZ_CAHJWD020000059.1 GCF_903642095.1 Bathymodiolus brooksi thiotrophic gill symbiont
TCTTTAGCGTATTTATACTAGGGATATGATGGATTGTGTGCTCACCTCGAGTGAAATAAATCTTGGGTTACCACATTCTTTACAGTATTTATACTAGGGATATGATGGATTGTGTCCTCTCCTCGAGTGAAATAGATCTTGGATTACCACATTCTTTAGGGTATTTATACTAGGGATATGATGGATATTGTGCTGACCTCGAGTGAGGTAGATCTTGGGTTACCACATTCTTTAGAGTATTTATACTAGGGATATGATGGATTGTGTGCTCACCTCGAGTGAAATAGATCTTGGGTTACCACATTCTTTAGAGTATTTATACTAATGATATGATGGATTGTGACCTCGCCTTGAGTGAGGTAGATCTTGGGTTACCACATTCTTTAGAGTATTTATACTAGGGACAGAGCTCCAGATAATTTTCAAGTCCAAAGGGTAATTACCCCCTACTTTTGAAAATGATGCGTATTTGCATATTTCCTTTGCACTGTTGTACTCTCTACTTCAGAAAAGATTGCTTACATGTACACTTTTAAAATTATGTTTGACACAAGTGTTATTCAATAAACGCAGGATGCAAGTGAAATGTATATCTCTGTTTAATTTGACACGATTGTGTCATGTTTATTAATAAAATGTTGTAAATATTTTGTTTTTTGCTCGTCGACTTCGGCAGTTTTCACAGCCGTGTTGATAATGTCATCAATGATTCCTTTAACTATACTGTCACTAGACACAGCTGAAACTGTCAGGAACTTTTAAAAAAGTATATAATTTTCCGTAGCGCGCTTATTCATGTTCTTGTTCATTTTCAACGAACAACGTGTTCCCAAATTCACTTTCGTTTCAGTTCTTAACTAAACCGCATTTATTTGTAATATTGACCGTGATTGGATGATTTATCCTAAACATCCAATCAGATCTCTTTGACATCGATGCTTAGAAAGGCAAACATTCGGTACCCCTCGGATGTATACACTTTCTCTTTCGAAAAGTATAAAGAGAAGTAATTACGGGGAATTTTTCAAAGTCAAAAATGTATTGTTTATGTACAAGATGTATTATCGTCAACAGCGTTCAAGTACGCTCCGAATTTGGAAAGTTTGCTTACACAGCAATATGTATGCGTAAATGTACACTCTGATCTGATAATACATGCGTTTTTACTCGTTTTCATTGCGTAAAAAACGCAAATACGCAGCTTATCTGGAGCTCTGTAGGGATATGATGGATTGTGGCCTCATCTCGAGTGAGGTAGATCTTGGGTTACCACATTCTTTAGAGTATTTATACTAGGGATATGATGGATATTGGGCTGACCTCGAGTGAGGTAGATCTTGGGTTACCACATTATTTATACTAGAGATATGATGGATTGTGAGGTAGATCTTGGGTTACCACATTCTTTAGAGTATTTATACTAGGGATATGATGGATTGTGTGCTCACCTCGAGTGAAATAGATCTTGGGTTACCACATT
>NZ_CAHJWD020000060.1 GCF_903642095.1 Bathymodiolus brooksi thiotrophic gill symbiont
GAACTTTTCGTTCCTTTATAGGTTGTTGATATTATGATTTGTTCGGCCCCTTTCATCTACTTTAGCATTGTCGAAAAAGAGACACATGTTCTAGACAATGGCTCTAAACCAGTTCCCAAATTTTCTGAGTAAGGAGCCAACTAGCAAAGAGGCTTGAAACATTAAAATAACAGGTTATGTGTATCAATATTTAATATAACAAGTCTGCATTGTTCCCCGACTGCAAGTACAAATTAACTTAAAAAAACATACTTTAAATACCGTATTCATCCTATTAAGCACCCCTGCTCCTATAAGCGCCCCTACCTAATTTACCAACAAAACATGAATAAGCGCCCTCTAAGATCATCATAAATTACCACTTTTTTTTGCAGAAAGACATCAATATTTGCTATCTTCGCCATGATTTTCAAACCGGAAACACAACTTTAAAGGTAATTCTGTATTGGAAACAGTTTCGGACAGGTAAAAAGTCTGGATTTTGCTGATCTCAATAAGTGCCCCCGTTTTCAATTTTTTTTTAACGCCCTGGGTGCTTAATCGGACAAATACGGTAGCATACATGTACAATCACATAAATATTACATCAAGTTATGATCAAGTCCCTTCATAGAAGTCATGTGGTCATACTCTATTACAATAGTATCTTGTAAGAACAGTGAAACTTCAAGACTTACAGCAAAATAAAATAGAAGGTATAAAAACGGATTTGATCTGAAGAGTGGTGAAATGGCATTAGCGGTCCTAAACCCATCCCAATTTTTTATTTTAAGGTGGATCTCCAGTTATAAATATGGCTCCTTTTAGACCCTCTTATCTCCAAAGCTGTAATTCCCTCTGTAAATCAAAGATACATGCTTAATGTTTAAAAACTTTACCAAAAAGTAACAATCTTCATGCTTTTGTGAACTTATTCATTAGTTGCAGTGTTTGATCATTTGACTTACATTCTGATTTGTTTCCTAATGTGTTCAAAAACTGTATATGTTGAAAGCTGTCGTCAAGAGGAACCAAATTTAAAAAATCCCACCAAATTGGATGGAAAATAAAAATTCTAAGTAGTATGTAATAGTGTGAAAACTCTGAAACTGTAAGAGATACTTAAAGTCTGTTAAACATACAACTGAAAGCCCTCATCAAGAAGAACCAAATAAAAAATCCCATTCAAACTGGATGAAAAAAATTCAGGTACCATATAAAAGTGTGATGTTTGGCCCCTTCGGCCCCTTATAGTTAGAAAACCCCGACAGCTACCTCAATTCTGATTGGACAAATCAATTATTACATTCTGTAAGGAGAAAAACTTTGACGTCAGTCTTCCATAAAAGACATGTCGTCGCCTATGTTTTTGCTTCTGAGAAACCTCAAAAATAGAAGTGACCAAAAATTGTAATAGGTGCACAACTTCACTCCCCACAGAAGCATCTCTGCAAATTTGGTTTGTTTCTGTAAAGTAGTCTAGGATGAATTGCAGATTAACAATATAACATCTACTGACCTACTAAATGGCAAGATAAAAAAAACCGTTAAAAATGACAAAAGAAAAATAAGAAAATATACATGTATGGTGCACATCTACAATATATCCATGCACTTTTAATTACCAGAAGGGCCCACAACCTCCCAAAATCAATACCAATCTGCCTTTAGTGCCAAGGAACCTATCTTGTATAAAATTTCACAAGGATCTGCCAACTACAACTAAAGTTTTTGCATGGAAATGAGTGTCTACAGACAAAATCGATGCCAAAGGCCACAATAGCCCATTAACCAATAAGCTACCACAATTTTTTAAGGTTGTATAAAAAAGAAAAACAAATCAAGGCTCCAATAGTCTTTGGGCCAGATTAGCATAAATCAATATTATAGCATCATGTTGCATCTTATATTCTATGTACAGAAGCAATACAAAAATGTTGTATCTGAATACATGTATGTGTAACATTTCATCAAAGGTTTATGCCATCTATCATTTATTCATTGTTTTACAATCAACATTCATTTACTCATTGCTTCACAAACATTTTAACAGGTTGGGTACAATGGCTGAAACGGCATATAATAGGTAATTTTGCATATTATTGGACAAATAGTCTATATATTTACAGTGTCATTTTTTTCAATTTTGGATTTCAAAGTTTTTATTGAAAAGCGCATTTATCTAGGTAAAAAGCAGCAACTTTTGTTTTGAAACTTTTTCTGTAACGATTTTTGAGGCTATGATCTCCTTAACAGTTAAGTTAAACAAAAAGTTACTAAACAAAAGTTGCTGATTTTCACATACTAGTAAATAAATGCACTTTTGAATAAGAAACTTTGAAATCCAAAAATTGAAAATTTTGCACTGTAAAATTATAAGTCATTTGTTCACCTATTATCTGCCAAATGACCCATTATATGCCCTTTCAGTCATTGTGCCCAGCCTGTTTAATTTTTTCTATGTTTGTCTCCTTGTCTCCATTCATTTACTCATAGTTTTACAATCACCATTCGTTTACTCATTGACTCACATACTTTATAAGTTTTTCAATATTTGTCACCATTCATTTACTCCTTGTTTTACCAACAACCTATGTCTAAGTTAATATCATCAATCATTTCTTCATTGCTTCACAAACATTCTATTTTTCTATGTTTGTCACTATTTACTCATAGTTTTACAATCACCATTCGTTTACTCATTGACTCACATACTTTATAAGTTTTTCTATATTTGTCACCATTCATTTACTCCTTGTTTTACAAACAACCTATGTCTAAGTTAATGTCATCAATCATTTCTTCATTGCTTCACAAATATTTTATTTTTCCAAGTTTGTCACCATTTTCTCACAGTTTTACAATCACCATTCATTTACTCATTGTTTTACAATGTTTTTCCAAATTAATATCTTTAAAATATTGTTTAGCTAAAACACACATATCTATCAACTATAATTACTCTTTTGAAAGTTTCATATTCAGAAAAATATGCTAACAACAGAAAAAAATATAACTTGCACCATTCATATGTAGTCATAATTCTTTATGACATAGTGTTTATCACTGTTAAGACCATTGAACTAATTTCCTTATCCAACACCTAATTAAAATTCAAACAAATGGAAAAGCTGTCTTATAGACAGCAAACTGGGTTTTCCATATTTTGTGGAAATATTAAAGAACCATAATTCTTGATTTTATAGCTATAAACACCATATTGAAATTTGAAAAGACCTGGTTAAAGGATACTCAAGTTATTGAACTAAAAATGAAAAACAATGACATTTTTTCGAATAAAAAAGAACCACAACTCTTTTACCGCAAAGGGTAAAATCATCACATCAACTTGACCTTGATTTTAAAACCATTAACACCATATTAAAATCTGAAAAGATTTGGTTAAAGGTTACTTTATGGAAGAGAAAAGGAAAAAATTATGTTTTTCAAATAATGAAGAACCATAACTCTTGAACCACAAAAGGTAAAATTATCAAAATCAACCTTGACCTTGATTTTATAGCCATAAACACCATATTAAAATCTGACCAAAACCATATTTTCCCCCCTTTTTCTTCAAAATTTAATTACTTTTTACTGTATGTTTATGTAAATATTAATAACCCTACCTTCAAAACCTCCCCGAGGCACTTGAACATCTGCTATAAATAAGTTAATAAAGGTTATAACAAATGTACCGTACTCCAAGGTGTATTCAAGAGGGAAAGTCTACAAAAACCGAAGAGAAGCTTAACCATATCAACCAGCGGAACAATTTGAAAACAATTGTCATATTCCTGACTTTGCACATGTATTTCCTGAAGAAAATGGTGGGTTAAACCTGGTTTTACCGTGCACCAAACCTCCCATTTGTATTACAGTGATGAGTTAAAATGGCAGAATTTGAAAGTTTGTCTGCTACTACATGTAAGTTGTGCTTTGAAATTGAACACATGATTCATTATAACAAACAAAATGATTGAGTCAGACACAAATTATTGAATGGAAACCATAATTTTTAGTGTAAGCCATAATTGGGGAACAACAAAAGTGAAATTTGTCAAACTAGAACTTGACCTGGTTCCTTACATCATATCCAAATTTCAATCAAATGGTTGATCCAAATACAAGTAATCAAAAGGAAGCCTCAAATTTTAACCTTTTGTACTTTATAAAGGGGCATTAACCAGGGGTTACAAAAGTGGAATTTTCAACTTGACCTGCCTTAAGTGGCTGCAAAATTAGGATTTTTTTCTAAGTTAAATATGGTGTTGGATGAGAAAATGAATCAAACAGTCTTTCTAGTGAAGTACATTATAAATGAAATACACATACAACTTTATCCAACTTCTTCGTCAAAGTCTGACCAACTACAGTTTTACCAATAAAAATCATAACGAGGTGGGGAAAAACTAAAACAGACATCTCTATATTGTCTATTTACATCTTCAAATTGTTCTTTGCTTACAGAATTGTTTATTCCACAATGAACAGTTAACAAAGTTGAATGACAGACTTTCAACAAGCCTTTTACATGATCTAAATCTAGCATGATACCAGAAATATCAATGTGAACAATTGGAGGTTTAATAACCTTGACCAATGTTTCTCCATCCAAGTTTGTAAATCCAGCATTTAAGTTACTTAACTGATTACAGAATTTTAGATTTTCAAATTCTTTGACATCAATTTTTTGACAAGAATCAAGAACCAAAGTATCCAAATTATATAAATGTTTCAAAAATGATAACTTTGAAATCTGTGTACCTGAAAGATCTAACCATTCTAGATTATTATTATATATAGCAGACTGAACAAAATATTTGTTCATACAATGGTCCATAAATTCAGTGCTTTTGTCAAATGTACATGTCATGTACGGTAATTCAAAACAATGAAAAATCCTAGCATGTTTCAATATCTTTTCTATTTGAGCAGGATCCTGGAAAATTGGTACTTCATTTACTCCTAGAAAAAAATAATGTTGCAATACATGTGGATGACTATGTATGAAGTTATACATATATTTATTTACTCGAACAACATTCCTCAATAAAGATTCAACTCCAACATATAACAATACTCGTTCCAATGCTAAATCTGGCAAATTCAGCAATTCACTCATCTTTACTTCTAATAAAATACCAAAGCTCTAAAGTATTATAATTATCTTGCAAAAATGAATACATGCATGTGGAAAATATATGGACAATAGAAGTACATTTGGACACAATGCAATTTTTATAGTTGGATCATTTTGAATATCAAGTGACTGACATCCCCTCAAAAAAAGAAACATACAATGCATACATAAATTTGAGTAAGAGTGATAACTTTTTTCAGCACCTTGCCACCTTTATTTTCTGCAATGACATGCTGTATAAATTGCCAAGAAGCTATATTGTCCTGGTAGTATTCTATGTTAAAAATGTAAAACTGGCTGTAAGTCAGAAATAATGCCTCTATAATTTCCACTCCATTTATTACCACCTGACCTTCAACAACAACATAAAAGGTTTCTGCATCATGTATGGTTTTACCAAAAGGCACAATGAAAGCAAGAAATGGTGTCCTTGGTATATCTCCTTTCAGTATGTCTTCTTTTGTGATACTTTCCTGAAAAAAAAACTGCAGTTCTTAAACAGATGCTAAAAGATACCCTGTCATATTTTATAATCATATTCGAACTAGATGCTCATGTGAGCCTATATTGCTCACCTGAATGTAAACTGGCCCACTGCAGCTTTAGTAATTACATGTACTAGAAGGCGCTGTATTTAAATGATTTTTAAATGTTTATGTACCATCTGGAAATTTTTCAAAACTCTTCAGATTAATTTTGTTACTTAAGAACTACAAAATTCTTCTTGTTTTTCTGGGATTAAATGCTAACTTAACCAAAATATAACCACAGACACTTAAATCACCAATTCCAAATAGCCTACACTGCAGTTTTATTTTATAAAACATTTTCTATTTAACAATACTCTTGTATTTTTTGTGACCTATTCAGTGTTCTGCCTTCTAGTTTTAGAGTAGTCAGATACAATTCTGAAAGGAGACCATTGATGCACCATCCATGCAAATCTTGGTTCAAATCGGCCCAGTGGTTTCAGAGGAAATGATTAAAATGTGAAAAGCAAACAACAACGGACGGAAGATGACAGACACCCAGTGAAGACAAAAGCTTACATGACCTTTTGTCCCAGGGCCAGGTCAGCTAAAAACAATAACAATCACACAATTTCACGCTATATAATTTCATGGCCTAATCTTCACAACCATAAACACACAAAAAATAGTACTTGATCTCAGTTTTGTGACAAGAAGCTAAATACATGTACAATTGGGGAAAAGATGTACATATAGACAGATGGAAGGACATCACATAACAACCAACCACTGTGTGTGGCAGGGTATTAGCTCATCATTAAAATTATAAGAGAACAAATAAAGAATGTTAAAAGCTTATAAGAAGGCAACTTTTCAGCTGATGTTTTCATCTCTATCATGTCCACATGATTGATATTTTCTTTCATTAAGCTAGCTCTGCACTATCATCTGTTTGTTAGTTACTAAACTTTGACACATTATCCTGACTGTAATCTATCTAAGGAATTTGCCAAAGAAGTTAAGCAAATAATAATTTGCAGAGTGAAGACTTTAACCTTTCTATCACTGAACTTTCTTTTATTTTTTTAGGTTCTTTTACAAACAGTGAATGTTTAAAATAAAATGTAAAATTGCTGTAAATTCAGAAATTATTATGATGTTTTATTAATGTGAAAAATGATACTAGATGACCATTGCAATCATCAAAACTTGCATGTGTCTACATTTTCTAGTGTTACATTTGTATTCTGTTTTAAAATGAGCAACAATCACAACAATCATGATAAGAGAAATCAAATAACCATCATCTGTCAAAAGATTTGCAATAATAAATGCATGCAATAAATTCTGGATTTACAGTAACTAAAATTAAGACAATGTTACAAATTACCTATATGTGTAATCAATGTATGGAAAGTGTGAACCAATACATGGTTGATTGGTGTATGCAAACCGATAAAACTATTGAATGGTGTTATTTGTGAACCGATAAAATGGTTGACTGGTGCTCCAGGTAAGAACACTAATCAACAGTTTTATCGGTTCGCAAACATCAATCAACTATTTACCAGTTTGCACTTTCCATACACTGGTAATTATAAAGTTGAATAATGAAGTGAATTACTTCCTTAAAATGTGTTCTGAGATCCTCCAATTGCAATAAGTGATATAAGCAAATGCATATTGAAGAAAACCAGTATACCTTATCAACTCCTTCGGAGCATGGGTATAATATGATAAGATTTAAATTGTTTTGAAACTTACATCATATACTCTGATCATACCATCACTTTTCTCTCCTAGCATCTCTGGGATTAACATGATAGCTGTTACACATCTTTCATATGCAACCGCCTTTGGTGTTTGTTCTTCAAGGTCATTTATTGCATCTTCCATTTCCTTCAGATGATTTATAATA
>NZ_CAHJWD020000061.1 GCF_903642095.1 Bathymodiolus brooksi thiotrophic gill symbiont
TCTAACTGTGAAATAAAATCTGTTGTAATTAACAGTTATGCCTTTATCACCAACTGTCAAGCGTCATCTTATAAATGTGTGTGTTTGTATGAATGTGTATTGTAAAATTTTTATTGTTGTATATGAAATAGTAGATTGGTTCCTGAATTTTGTTTTTGTTGCTTCATATTTTAGATATGGATAATACTGTTACAGTTCTCTCAATGAATGTAAGGGGTCTTTTTTCAAGTGTTAAAAAAAGAAATGATGTTTTTGATTGGGCAAAAGGGAAAAATACCTCAATTGTTTGTTTTCAAGAAACCCATAGTAGTAAAGAGGTTGAAAAACTTTGGGAGGATGAATGGGGAGATACATGTCTTTTCAGTCATTTTAATAACAGAAGTGCTGGTGTTTGTGTTATGTTTAAGAAAGGTCTAGATTATACTGTTCATGATTCAAAGATTGATCAGAATGGAAGATACATAATTTTAGATATTAGTTTATTTGATCAAAGATTAACATTTGTGTCTCTTTATGGCTATAACAGTGATGAACCGGAAATGTTTAATGAAATTATGAAGAATATTGCTTCTTATTCTAACACTAGTTATTTATTGTGTGGTGATTGGAATGTTGTTCAAGATACTAGTATTGATACATATAATATTATACATAATAGAAACCAAAATTCGAGGGAGAAAATCGAAGAAATGTTAGAAACCTTTGAATTACTAGATCCATGGAGAACCTGTTTTCCAAATGGTAGAAAGTATACCTGGCGTCAAAGCTCCCCAATAAAACAAAGTCGTCTTGATTACTTTCTTGTATCTGAGGATCTTTTTTCACTTATGAAAAATACAAAAATAATTCCAGGATATAAAACTGACCATTCAGCAATCACTTTCACTTTTTCTGCCAGTCTTGCCAGAAGGGGAAAGGGGTATTGGAAATTTAATTCTCAGTTACTTAGAGATTTTGTTTATGTAGAGAAGGTTAAGACATGTATTAAAGAAACTGTGTCTGAGTACTATTTATCTGGAGATATTAATGATCTTTTAAATGTTGAACTTACATGTAATGACCAAGTATTTTTTGAAATTCTTAAGATGAAGATCAGAAGTATTTCAATATCTCATAGTATAACAAAAACAAGGGAAGAAAAAGACCTTACCCTTAAACTTGAAAAGGATATTCTTAATCTAGAAGATATTATGAACTCAGCACCAAGTGAATTAATACAATCGTCTTTAAATAATAAAAAAATAGAGTTTGAAAGGAAAAGGGAGGAAAAGGTAGAGGGTATACTTCTTCGATCAAAGGCAAACTGGCATGAAAATGGAGAAAAATGCTCACAATACTTCTGTAAACTAGAAAAGAAAAATTTTATTAAAAAAACTATAACTGAGCTTATTGATGACGCAGGTCATCATATATCAGATCAATCTAAAATTCTCCTTCAACAACACGATTTTTACAAAACATTGTATTCAACAACAAATTTAGATTGTAATGATGAGTCCTTTTTTAATCATAATATTAAACTCACAGAAGAACAAAAATACTTGTGTGAAGGTAATATAACATTTAAAGAATGTGCCCAATCACTGAAGTTAATGACAAATGGAAAAAGTCCAGGTTCTGATGGATATACTGTAGATTTTTATAAATTTTTTTGGGAAGATATTGGTCCATTGCTTTATAGGTCATTATATTTAGCCTATGAGTCTGGAAGCTTCACTGATTTTCAGTATCAGGGAGTCATAACATGTATTCCAAAAGAAGGAAAGGACAGGCGTTTTATTGGCAACTGGAGACCAATAAGTTTATTAAATACTGACCTTAAAATAGCTTCTGCTGTAATTGCTAATAGAATTAAACCTCTATTACCATTTATTATTAGTGATACACAAAAAGGTTTTATAAAAGGAAGATTTATTGGGGAAAATACAAGACTGTTGTATGATTTGATGCATTATCTTGAACAACATAACAAAACCGGTCTTTTACTTCTTGTAGATTTCGAGAAAGCATTTGATTCAGTTGAATGGAAATTTTTGAAAAAAGCCCTCTCAAGTTTTAATTTTGGACCATCTGTTTGTAAATGGTTTGAACTATTCTATTCAAAAGCCAAAAGTTGTGTTATAAATAATGGTCACATGTCAAATTTTTTTTCTCTAGAAAGAGGCTGTCGACAAGGTGATCCGCTTTCACCTTATTTGTTTATAATCGGTGTGGAGCTGCTTTCATTAAAATTGAAGGCCAACCAAG
The DNA here is from genome assembly GCF_903642095.1 of Bathymodiolus brooksi thiotrophic gill symbiont. Lineage (GTDB taxonomy): Bacteria > Pseudomonadota > Gammaproteobacteria > PS1 > Pseudothioglobaceae > Thiodubiliella. Next base: position 2,248 of record NZ_CAHJWD020000061.1, read on the forward strand.
ACATTCATGGTATTATTATCAATGAAGTTGAATCTCTCATAAGTTTGTATGCTGATGATACCTTTCTTATTCTAGATGGGAGTGAAAATTCATTGAGGGAGGCTCTTGAATGTTTTGAATCTTTTTACAAGGTGTCTGGTTTAAAAATGAATTCATCCAAAACAAAAGCTGTGTGGGTTGGAAACAAGAAGTATTCAGATCAAATTATTTGTCCAAATATGAAACTAAATTGGTCTCATGAAAACTTTAAGGTTTTGGGAATTGATTTTTCACTTGATTTAAACTGTATTACAGATATAAATTTTACCAAAAAAATCAAGGAGGTTAAGGCAATACTAAAAAGTTGGCAGCATAGAAAACTGACATTACTTGGTAAAATTACAGTTATAAAAACTCTTGCACTACCAAAGCTAATTCATTTACTGACATCTCTACCAAATTTACCTCAGACAAAAATAAATGATTTAAATTCACTTTTTTATAAATTCATATGGAACGGGAAGTCAGATAAGATAAAGCGAAGTACTTTAATCGGTGATATATATCAGGGGGGTTTGAAAATGATAGATCTTCAATCATTTAATATTTATCTGAAAGTAGGTTGGATTAAACGATTATTTTCCAATTTAGATGGTGATTGGCAAAAAGTATTATTATTCAATCTTCAAAGCTATGGCGGTGAAAGAATTTTAACTTTTCAGAAAGAAAAGCTAAAGGAAGTTGCTATGAAGCTTACAAATCCTTTTTGGAAAGATGTTCTGTCTAGCTATCATTTTGCAAAACCTTATACAAAGATGAATACTAATGAACTATTGTCTCTTGATATCCTTAATTTTGTACCAGTAACTGATTTAAATTATTATATTAGATGGATAGAACATAATGTGCAGTATTTATGTGATCTTATTGACCCACATTCTGGTAATTTTTATACTTTTGAACAGACTAGAAATAAACTGAATACCAATAATTTTTTGAAGTACTATAGTCTGGTGTCAAATGTTCCCAAGTACATCAAAGATCATCTGAAGGAAAACTGTGTAAATGTAAATTTCGACATACTTAGTAAAAAGGATGCCTATTTAGAAAGAATAGTTCATAGTAAAAATGTTAGGTTTGTTTATAAAGGTCTTGTGAATGCAATCATTTCTTTACCAACAGAAAAATTTTCCAAATGGGAAAAACTTCTTAATTGTGAAATAACAAATTGGTCAAAATATTTTATTATTTTAAAAAAATCTTGTAGAAACTCATATCTTCAAAATTTTCAATTTAAATTGTTACACAGGATCATTCCTACCAATTCCTTTTTACATAAAATAAAGCTCAAGAATACTAATTTATGTACATTTTGCAAAATTCATGATGAAACTATTGAACATCTATTCTTTGACTGTCCTGTGACACAAATTTTTCTCAAATCTTTGTCAAAACAATTAAAACAATATTACAAGAATTTGATTTTTGACAAAAAAGAATATTTCTTTGGTTTTGAGTCAGGGGATCTTCTTGTTAATTTGATTTCAATTATTGCAAAAAATTACATCTTCAAGTGCAAACTCAATGAACAAAGGCTAAATATTGTAGAATTTAAACATAAAATTATGTGGTACCGTTCACTTGAACAATATATATCAAAGAAAAACAATACCATTTTAGCATTTGAAAAAATGTGGACCCCCTTACAATATATTTTCAACTAATCATAATATTTTTTGTTTGTTTGATTCATATAGTGATGAGATTCTTTTTTCAGCTTTTTTGATTAAGTACAAAATGTCAGGAGCAATCAAATATTTTAGAAAAACAAAATGGTAAGAGAGTGTGTGTGAAAGATGAATGAAAGTGTTTATTACTATTATATATTATTATTTCTTTATTTTGTTTATCAAAATGTAAAACCAATGTAGTCACAAAACTTATTTTTGAAAACTCCTGTCACACCCTAGTCAGGTGGTGATGTAAGGGAATTTATAAAATCCTGACTATAGGAAAAAATAAATAAAAAAAAAAAAAAGTTTGGTCAAAATCCATTGAAGGATGTTGAT
>NZ_CAHJWD020000062.1 GCF_903642095.1 Bathymodiolus brooksi thiotrophic gill symbiont
CACGAATTATTATTTCACGTTCAAATAGTTAAACAAGTTATTTATTTTTTACCCCTGAAAAAGAAATAGCCCCCTTAGTTAAATGGTCCCTCCGGCTCCCTTACACATTTTTATCAGTTGGGAGCCCTTTTATTGAGGAAGAGGGTAAAATGCCATAGTCCCATTCAATAGCTGTTCTCAGCTTCTTCTTCCTTTGTTTTTTTTTATTTATTTATTTATTTTTTTTTTTTAGTTGTATATGTATTTGTTTGGGTATGATTTTAATAATTTGAAGTAGAGGCAAGCTGAATATTTCTTTTTCATTGAAATTTTGACTTCAGTTCTAACCATTCAATCATCTATTTCTCAGTTTGAATTTCTTTTTGAACAGTTATTTACCATCAAATTATTTCAATGTTTCCATATTCAGATGGTCGTTGTGCCATTTTTACGAAATAATCCGTCTGCTGTTATGTTTTTTCAGCGGTTTATATTTCCCGCCAAAACATTCCGGGAAAAATATTCGGAGCGCATCTGGGTTTTTCATTGCAGGTAATCCATTCGTAAAAATCCCAGGGTTCCCGTTCTTGCACTTCCGTCTCATATGATGTAGTTTGACCTAGAAACGAAGCTGCCTCGCTATTCTCGGCGAGATTTCTTGGAAAAGATCGACGTACAGACTGAAATTCGAACATGGGCAATTAGGTAAGTGTCTTAGAAACAGTTTGATACGACAGTGCCATATGTAGACAAGGTAAAAAGTGTAAAAAACACGGGGGTTTCCCAACCGAGGTGAGCGATATGGCGCGAAATATGAAAATGGAGTTGCTTACCTTCTCTCTTATACTGTATCAGTCGAAAAACTGTGGACACAGAATACACGTATTATTCATGATGTATGACGTCTACTGATATTGTCAAATGAAGAAAAAACGAATGATTATGAAAATTTTGAAAAAGGAATGATTTATATGAAAATTTTGAAAAAAGGGGGGGTAGTAGAGAAAAGGGGGAGGAGGAAACGAAATCCATGCCCCATGCGCCTGTGGGAATATCATATGCCATGTGAAGTTGTGCTTTTAAGGGTAGATTTTTTCAAAATGGTTGCCGTTGCCATGGAAACGGTCAAAATGCTAAAAAATTGAAAAACACAAAAGTGATCATAGCAGGTTACTCGCGAACAGAAATTGATGAAACTTGATAGGAATAACATCCACATCTAGTGGAACGAGATAAGCCAAAAAAATCGGAATCGGTTGGACAAACTTTGCCGCAGTTGCCATGGAAACAAAAAAAGGGGGGATTTAAATAAAAATTAGATTTTTCATCAAACTTCATGAAACATCGTAGGAATATTCACCGTAGTGTGTGGAAGCTTTTGGCGTGTTGATAAAATTCAAAATGGCGTTACCATGGAAACCGAGGTACCAAAATAATGGGGTGGGGTGATGTCTGCTATTGCTTTGCAATGGCAATTCTAGTTATTATTCTTCTTCTCTTTCTTCTCCTTTCTTTCTTTGGCACATGAACTTGTCCACGGCAGATCTCAGGAACTACTGGACAGAATTTCATGAAACTTGGTGGAGTTATAGATATATGTTTCTAGTTGATCCTAAAGTTTTCAGCTTTGTGGTA
>NZ_CAHJWD020000063.1 GCF_903642095.1 Bathymodiolus brooksi thiotrophic gill symbiont
GCAAGGCTTATTGTAATATGGGGAATGCCTATAATGAGTTAAAAGAATATAAAAATGCTATTGACGCTTATGAAAGAGCCATTGAGATTAATCCTGATGATGACTGGGCTTATTATGGCATGGAGACTTCCTATAATAAGTTAAATGAACCTAAAAAAGCGATGAATGTTCATAAAAAACATCAGAAGATATTAGAGCAACGAAAAACAGGATTGAAGTGAACTTAACACATGGGTAAACAATCTGGCTGATTTGCCTATTAAACAACAGAATATATTAGTCTTAAATCAACTAAAAGGTGGCAACTGGCTTACGAAAAACCCAAAACTTTACACATTGTTTTAGTTGATTATTGGTAAAAATGGGTTGGGCTGTATAATGTATAATTTTAATGTGTAAAAACAAAAAAAGTGTTGCACATAGAGTAAAGATTTATTTTGAACAGGATTTATTTCAACAAATAAAGCAAATGTCGGTACAAAATAATCAAAGTATGTCTGCTTATATTCGGGATGTTTTGCGTTCGGAGATTGAGCGTAGAAAACAACGGTCGCTATTGATGTATTTGGTGTTTTGGGCATATGGGGAGATTATAATATTAGTCAAAAAAAACTTTGCGTGATAAGGGGTGGGGTTAAATGATTTACTTGGATGCTAATGTTTTGATTGAAATTACTAAGAATTTCCATTATTTACCGAGGCTTGCGTTATTATGAGAAAAATTCAAAGTTTTGTGCGTCGTTCGGGTCGGTTGACGCTGGGGCAAAAAATGGGGCTGACGGATTTTTGGAAAGATTACGGGGTGGATTTGCCAAAAGGTAAAATTGATTTAGATGCTTTGTTTATTAAACGGCAAGAGGTTGTTTTAGAGGTGGGATTTGGTAATGGGGATAGTTTGCTAGAGATGGCGATTAGCATGCCTGATAAGAACTTTTTGGGGATTGAAGTGTATGAGGCGGGTATTGGCAGGTTGATTAATGAGGCACATAAATGTCAATTGGGTAATCTTAAAATTATTCAAGCGGATGCGGTTGAGGTTTTGACAGAGCATATTGAGAATGACAGTTTAAGCCGTTTTCAGTTGTTTTTTCCCGACCCATGGCATAAGAAAAAACACCATAAACGCCGTCTGGTTAATTGTGATTTTTTGGATATATTATCGCAAAAAATCAAACAAAATGGGGAGATTCACATGGCAACTGATTGGGAACATTATGCTATTCAGATGATGGATAATTTAAAAAGTCATCCCCACTTTAAAAACACGCAAAGCGACCCTATCTATTCACCAAGACCGAACTATCGACCAATGACCAAGTTTGAACGACGAGGTGAGCGATTGGGACACGGGGTTTGGGATTTAATTTTTACTAACGAAAAAACATAATGATATTTCCTTTATTTGTAGCAATAACCTTACTTGAAATTTATGTACTTGCCTCAGTGGGTGATGCTATTGGTGGGCTTTCAACGGTCTTATTGGTTGTTATTACGGCATTTTTTGGGTCTTTTTTGTTAAAACAACAAGGCTGGGCGACAATGGCTAAAGTGCAAAATGCCATAACGAATGGACAAATTCCTGCCGTGGAAATGCTTGAAGGAGTGGTAATTTTAATTTCAGGTGTGTTGCTATTAACACCCGGTTTTATTACTGATACTGTTGGGCTTTTAGGGTTGTTGCCTTTTTCTAGGCGCTATTTTATTAACAAAATTTTAACTAAAAATGCCAAAAAAATATTCACTCAAAAAAAATCAGTTTTTATTCATACATCCTCTGATGAAAGCAAAAAGTCAAATAAAAATAAAAATAACACCATTGAAGGTGAGTTTTGGGAAGATTAAGCACACTTGATGACTGGCTAAATTACCAAGAAAATCTGCATTCTCATGAGATTGATTTAGGGCTAGAACGCATTCAGGCAGTGTATCAAAAACTGTTTCCAAATGGGGTTTCTTTCAAGGTAATAACAGTTGCTGGCACGAATGGTAAGGGCTCTACTATTGCTTTTATTGATAGTATTTATCAGCAATCAAATTATAAAGTAGCAAAATTCACTTCGCCCCATATTCTACAATATGGGGAACGATTTTCTGTCAATGGTGCACAAATTGCTGATGCGAAAATTTGCTCAGCGTTTGAGGAAATTGAGCGAGTCAGAGGAGATATTTCTTTAACTTATTTTGAATTTTCAACGCTAGCGGCACTCATTATTTTTACTAACGAAAAAGTAGATGTTGCTATATTAGAAATCGGCTTAGGCGGTCGTCTTGATTCTGTCAATGTGGTAGATAGCGATGTGGGAGTTATTACCAATATTGACATTGACCATATTGATTATCTAGGTGCTACCCGTGAATTGATTGGGTTTGAAAAAGCGGGGATTATGCGTTCAAATACCCCTTGCGTGTGTGGTGATGCCAATCCACCAAATGCCATTGCTCAATATGCTGAAAAAATAGGGGCATTATTAACCTTTGTTGACACGCCTTACCTCGGTGCTATTAGCCTACAAGGTGAGCATCAAAAAACCAATGCTGCGGTTGCTATTGCAGCGGTTAATCAATTACAATCGGTATTTTCTGTTAATCAAAATCAACTGGCTAGAGGCATTGAAAATGCACAGTTGCTGGCTCGTTTTCAAGTGAAAACTGTGGGTGATAAAATGCTGATTTTTGATGTGGCACATAATCCAGCGGCTGTTCAAGTTCTGGCAGATACGCTTAAAATCAACGAGCAACCTACGCTCGCCATTTTTTCTGCACTACAAGATAAAGATATTGAAACAATGATTAACACGATTGCACCATTGATTGACGAATGGCTGCTTGTTCCCCTTAAAGTTAATCGTGCTATTGCCATACAAGATTTAAGTAAGAAGTTTGGCTTATCAGACAAAATTAGAATATGTGATGATATGTCATCTGCCATTCATCAAGCGCTTAATGGTAAACATATTCAACGCATTGTTATTTTCGGCTCTTTTTATATTGTCGCTGATGCACTCAAAATCTTGTAAAATCAGCGCTTATTAATTATTCAAATAAAAAAATGAATGAATTTTTTACAAATATCAGCAATCTATTAGTACAAATAGATTGGTCAAGTTGGGTAACTATGGTTACCCTGCTTAGTTTTTCTGTGCTTGGTTTTAGGCGAGGAATGGCGAAAGAGTTAATTTACTCAGGGTTTGCCATTTTTGGATTTGTTGTAGCTTGGTGGTTTTATCAGGATTTGGCAAGCAATCCGCTGATGATAAAAATGGCATTGTCCGCTCAAGCTACTATGGCAATTGCTTTTGGTGCTATTTTTATTTTAATCCGCCTCGCCAAAGAATTCCTTTATTTGTTGGTTGAAAAAGCATCAACAATAATTGATCCTTGTGTATTGAATAAGTCATTTTTACTGAGTATTTTATTTGTGAGTGCCATTGGATTTAGCTGTTATGTTGATATATTTGCCAGTTTCAGCATGGTAGAAGAAGCCATTACCAGCAAATATTTGCGCATTGGTCTGTCCTCTGCTGTGATTTCTATTGCGATTATAGGGGGGTTGTCTGTTATATTTAAATTGGCAAATACCTCAATTCACACCGCCTCTCCATGTATCTTGCAACGCCCTATTAATGGTATTCTAACGGTCTTGCGTTTTACCAATAATGAACTCAACGCCACCCATATTAATAGCAAAGGAAACGACATACTGGGCATTGTTGTTGGGCTGATTAAGGGGAGTTTGTTTATTATTGTAGTGGTGTTAATATTGCAAAACATTGATGCCATATCGCAACAACCTTTTTGGATTGAGTCTCAAGGTGCTCTTAGAATATTGCAAGAGATGGTAACCATCATTCAACCCAAATTAGCACAATATTTAATATTTCTTAAATAACAAATAGGAGGATAACTTATGTGTGGCATTGTTGGCATTTTATCTACCACCAAGAAAGACACGGCGATTTATATTTATGATGCGTTAACCATTCTACAACACCGTGGGCAAGATGCTGCGGGTATTGTTACCTCTCACAAAGGGCGTTTTTATATGCGCAAGTCAAATGGCTTGGTTCGTAACGCTTTTAAAACCAAACATATGGAAGGATTGTTAGGCGATATGGGCATTGGGCATGTGCGCTACCCAACAGCAGGTAGTTCCTCTGGTGCGGAGGCACAGCCTTTTTATGTCAATTCTCCTTACGGCATTGCTTTTGCACATAACGGCAATTTAACCAATACCAAAGTGTTGACAAAAGAATTATTTGAGCAAGATTTACGCCATATTAACACCAATTCTGATTCAGAAATCTTACTTAATGTGTTTGCTGGAGAATTGGCTAAATTGGAAAAGCAACGCATTAATGAAAAAGATATTTTCACCTCAATCACGCAAGTACACAAACGAGTGCAAGGTGCTTATGCAGCTGTTGGTATGATTCCAGGTTATGGTATTTTCGGCTTCCGTGACCCAAATGGCATCCGTCCGCTCATCCTTGGCAAACGCACCACAAATGGCGGCACCAAATATATGCTTGCCTCGGAAAGCGTGGCACTCACTGCATTAGGCTATGAAGTAACTAGAGATATTGCACCGGGAGAAGGGGTTGTGATTGACAGAGAGGGAAAGATATTTACACAGCAATGCTCAAATTCAGTCAAACATTCACCGTGTATTTTTGAATTTGTTTATTTTGCTCGTCCAGATTCTATAATTGACAATATTTCTGTGTATAAATCACGCCTAAGAATGGGTAAAAAATTAGCCAATAAAATTCAAGAAAAATGGGGGAATGAACAAATTGATGTAGTGATTCCAATTCCCGACACCTCACGAGTAGCGGCTCTACAATTGGCTCAAAAACTGGGGGTGAAATATTCCGAAGGCTTGATTAAAAACCGCTACATTGCTCGCACTTTTATTATGCCAGGGCAGAAACAACGCAAAAAATCGGTGAAGCAAAAACTCAACGCCATTAAACTTGAATTTAAAAATAAAAATGTCCTTTTAGTTGACGATTCTATCGTGCGTGGCACCACCAGTCAGCAAATTGTGCAAATGGCACGAGATGCAGGTGCTAAAAAAGTATTTTTTGCCTCGGCTGCCCCTGCGGTGCGCTACCCCAATGTTTATGGTATTGATATGGCAAGTAGCAAAGAATTCATTGCCCACGACAAGACCACGGATGAAATCTGCCACGCCATTGGCGCTGATAAACTCATTTATCAAGATTTACAAGATTTAATTTGGTGTGTCCAGCAAGGTAATCCAGATATTAGCACATTTGATTGCTCCTGTTTTAACGGCAAATATATAACTGGTGATGTTGATAAAAACTATTTACAAAACATCGAAAATTTACGCTCTGATGCCGCCAAACAAAAACACAGCATCAATGAAAACTCAGAATTAATCTGTAATGATGTAGAATAGATATTATTTTGGCAATTACCTATGAAAAACTTACAATTTGACACTAAAGCAATACGCGAAGGCTATCAAACAACTAATGAACAAGAGCATTCTGAGGCGATTTTTCTAACCTCTAGTTTTAAGTTTGACTCAGCAGAACAAGCGGCAAATCGTTTTTCTAAAGAAGAACCGGGTAATATTTATGCACGATTTACCAATCCTACAGTGGATGCTTTTGAGAGAAAATTAGCTGCACTTGAGGGGGCACAAGCCTGTGTGGCGACTGCATCGGGAATGGCTGCAATTTTTGCCACTATTATGGCATTGCTTAAATCGGGTGACCATATTGTGGCTTCACGTAATATGTTTGGCACTTCAATTGTGCTACTCAATACCATTGTAAGTAAGTTTGGTATTGAGATTAGTTATGTTGATTTAAATGATTTATTGCAATGGGAAAATGCTACTCAAGACAACACAAAGTTATTCTTATTGGAAACGCCTTCTAATCCATTAGGTGAAGTAGTGGATATTACTGCGTTAAGCAAAATCACTCAAGCCAAAAATATTTTATTAGCAGTGGATAATGTCATTTTATCACCAGCATTACAAATACCAATAAAATTAGGGGCAGATATTGTCATCCACTCAGCCACTAAATATATTGATGGGCAAGGTCGTTGTTTGGCGGGAGCAGTATTAGGCAGTCAAGAAATTATTGAACAGATAAGTGCCTTTACTCGGGCAACTGGCCCTAGTTTGAGTGCTTTTAATGCTTGGGTCGTATTAAAAGGTTTGGATACGCTCAGCCTGAGAATGAAAGCACATTGTGAAAATGCACTCAAAATTGCAACTTGGCTAGAAAACCAACCACAAATAGAAAAAGTACACTACCTAGGCTTAAAGTCTCATCCACACCACTCGCTTGCAAAAACACAGCAATCAGGGTTTGGTGGCATTGTCTCGTTTGAAATTAAAGGGGGAAAAGTGGCAGCATTTAAATTAATTAATGCCACTGAAATATTCTCTATTACCGCCAATTTAGGTGATACAAAATCTACCATTACCCATCCAGCGACCACTACACACGGGCGTTTGAGTGATGAAGACAAAACAAATGCCAATATCACTAATGGATTAATTCGACTTTCAATAGGTTTGGAAGATGCGAATGACTTAATAGCAGATATAAGCAAGGGACTTTTGGTATAATCTTAAAACTTTTTTAGAAAATAAAAAAACTATGCAAAACTCTTACTCTTACGAGGAACTTATTAAATGTGGCAAGGGCGAATTATTCGGCTCTGGCAATGCACAACTACCTCAGCCACCTATGTTGATGCTTGATAGAATTACAGAAATTAATCAAGATGGTGGTAAATATGGCAAGGGTCAGATTATTGCAGAACTTGACATTCGTCCCGATTTGTGGTTTTTTGATTGTCATTTTAATGAAGATCCTGTGATGCCCGGTTGTTTGGGTGTTGATGCCATGTGGCAATTGATTGGTTTTTATTTAGGTTGGTTAGGTGGACCTGGTCGTGGTCGTGCACTAGGTTCGGGTAATATTAAATTTACTGGTCAAGTGCTCCCCACCGCTAAAAAAGTTACTTATAAAATTGACTTATCCCGTATTATTGCACGAAAACTCTATATGGGAGTTGGCAATGCGACTATGGAAGTTGATGGTAAAATTATTTATGAGGCCACTAGCTTAAAAGTGGGTTTATTTACAAATACGAGTAATTTCTAATGCAAAGAGTTGTTGTTACAGGTATGGGGATTGTTTCCAGTTTAGGTGCAAATTGTGACGAAGTACTGGCATCCTTAAAAAACGCCAAATCAGGCATTAAATTTGATGAAAAATACGCAGAATTGGGGCTCAGGTCTCAGGTCTCAGGTCAAGTTGCCGAAGTTGACTCAAGTGAAATTATTGATAGAAAAATGAAACGCTTTATGGCGGATGCCGCTATTTACAATGCAGTTGCACTGGATGAGGCTATTAAACAATCTGGACTTACCGAAACCCAAGTTTCTAATCCACGCACAGGGCTTATCATGGGGTCTGGTGGTGCTAGTAATCAAAATGTAGTTGAAGCTGCCGACATTTTAAGAGAAAAAGGTATTAAACGCGTTGGTCCTTATCGAGTGCCACGCACTATGGGTTCTACCACTTCCGCTTGTCTATCTACAATGTTTAAAATCAAAGGCCTTAATTATTCTATCAGTTCTGCCTGCTCAACCAGTGCGCATTGTATTGGCAATGCAATGGAGCAAATCCAACTGGGTAAGCAAGATGTAGTATTTGCAGGTGGTGGCGAGGAACTGGATTGGTCGCTGACGATGCTATTTGATGCCATGGGCGCATTGTCTTCTAAATACAATGAAACACCAAAACGCGCTTCTCGTGCTTTTGATACAGAACGAGATGGCTTTGTGATTTCTGGTGGCGGCGGTGCATTAGTGCTTGAATCATTAGAACACGCTGAAGCACGAGGTGCCACCATCCTTGCTGAACTCACTGGCTATGGTGCAACATCAGATGGTTATGATATGGTTGCACCAAGTGGCGAAGGCGCTAAACGCTGTATGCAATTAGCCACCTCAACTGTCAATGGTCCAATTGATTATATCAATGCACACGGCACTTCAACCCCTGTGGGTGATACTAAAGAACTGGGTGCCATTAAAGCAGTGTTTGGTAGCAACATTCCCAATGTAGGTTCAACCAAATCACTCTCAGGTCATGCACTAGGTGCAGCAGGTGTGAATGAATCAATCTACTCATTGTTAATGCTGCAAAACAACTTTATGGCAGAATCTGTGAATATTAACAATCTTGATGAAGCAGCTGAAGGCGTGCCAATTGTTCAAGCAACAACCATTCAATCACTCAATCGTATAATGTCAAATAGCTTTGGTTTCGGTGGTACAAACGCTTGCTTAGTGTTTGAAAAATTTAAAAAGTAAAATTATTTACCTAGTTTTCGTTTTTGAAACACGAAAACCAGTTGCACATTTATTTGTTATTTTCATAACGACACTGTTGCTTTTCTTAGGAAAATATAGCGTCAGTTTGAAATATAATATACAACCTTTGTATAAATATAATGATTAACAAAATTCAACTTTTACCAAATTGGTAATTTCTTTAAACCTTGTTTTGGCAAGACTAAAACTGAGTTTGAAAAATTACCAAATAATTCTTGATAATTCATATTTATACAAAAACCTCATAAGATAAGGTCTGTAAAATTTACTGTCGTATGCTGTTACTTTCCCCGTGTCGTTTTAAGGTCGATTATCAACAGCTTGCTCTTCTTTTTCCGATGGCAATAAATCTTCTTTACTAATGCCTAGCATTAAAATCATTGAACTTGCCACATAGATAGACGAGTAAGTACCAACCACCACGCCAATTAATAAGGCTGTAGCAAAACTGTGAATAATCTCACCACCAAGAAAGAACAATGCCAACAATACCAACAAGGTCGTTACTGAGGTCATAATCGTTCTAGAAAGCGTTTGGTTAAGTGCGTTATTGATAATTTTTTCAGAATCCACATGCCGAGTAGATAAAAAGTTTTCACGAATTCTGTCAAATACAACAATGGTGTCATTTAACGAGTAACCAATCACGGCTAAAATCGCCGCCAACACTGTTAAATCAAACTCTATTTGTAAAATCGAGAAGACACCCAAGGTAATAATTACATCGTGAATAAGCGCTGAAATTGAACCTAGTGCAAAGCGATATTCAAAACGAAATGCCACATAAATTAAAATACCAATAAGTGCATACAACATCGCCAAACCGCCATCATTGGTTAATTCTTCACCCACTTTAGGGCCAACAAATTCCACACGGCGAATGTCTACACCATCACCCAGTAAATGAATAATTTTAGAACTAAGTTTTGCGCTAGAAATTGCTTGAGACTTAAGGCGAATGAGAATCTCTTTAGTTGAGCCAAAATATTGCACATTGGCACTTTGAAAGTTTGCTTCGCTCAGGGAGGATCGCACAACGGCTAAATCTACTTCTTGCTGGTAGCCAACCTCAAGTAAAGTGCCGCCAGTAAAGTCTATTCCCAACTTTAAGCCATTCATTGATAATGAAAATATGGATACTGTAATTAGTATTGCCGAAGCAATAATAGCATAAATACGCTTACTAACAAAATCAATTTTAGGGATGTTTAACGCTTTCATATTGATAACTCCTCAATTTTTTTACCACCATAAATCTTATTAACAATCGCCCTAGAGACAATAATTGCCGTAAACATTGAGGTAATAATGCCAATGGATAAAGTAATGGCAAAACCTTTAATTGGCCCCGTGCCAAAACTAAATAGAACCAGTGATGCAATCAGTGTAGTGATGTTGGCATCAGCAATTGTCAAAACTGCTTTATCGTAACCACTTGAAATGGCTTTTTGAATATCACCATTAGTGCCGAGCTCTTCCTTAATACGCTCGAAAATTAACACATTGGCATCAACTGCCATACCCACAGTCAGCACAATTCCAGCAATACCTGGCAAGGTCAATGTAGCTTGCAACAAAGAAAGCACAGAAACAATCATCACCAGATTAAGCATCAAAGCAACATTTGCCACCATTCCAAATACACGGTAACGCATAGCCATAAATATTAATACCAGCACAAAACCAGCAATCACACTTAACACGCCTTTTTCAACATTATCTGCACCTAAACTTGGGCCAATAGTGCGTTCTTCGATAATCTCAACTGGTGCTGAAAGAGAACCAGCTCTAAGTAATAACGCTAAATTACGCGCTTCTCGTGCACTGTCAATGCCTGTAATTCGAAATCGTGTTGAGAATGCCCCTTGGATGGTAGCGGCATTAATAATATCTTTGGTGGTAGTGCGATTTTTGATAGTTTTACCATTTTTAACAATGGTTTCCACCTTATTTTCAATAAACACAACCGCCATACGATGACCCAAATATTTCTTAGTTGTCTCCAACATTGCACGACCGCCTGCACTATCCAAAGTAATGTTAACCATGGGTGAATTGTCTTCTGAATCAACACCTGATGCCGCTCCAGTAATATTTTCACCTGTTGCAATAACTCTGGTTTTTAGCAACAAAGGCCTGTCATCTTTAAAGTAATAAAGCTTTGATCCAATTGGCGACCTACTAGATTGCATGACTGCTTTTGGGTCATTTTCTTCATCAACTAGCCTAAATTCTAATGTGGCAACTGCACCTAAAATCTCTTTGGCTCTTGCTGTATCTTGCACACCCGGTAATTGCACCACTATTCGCTCTAACCCTTGCTGTTGAATAATGGGCTCTGCTACACCCAGTTCATTGACTCGGTTTCTGAGTGTGGTAATGTTTTGTTTTAATGCATTATTCTTTGCCTGCTTTTGTGCACTATCACTCATACTAATTTGAGCCACTAATGAATTTTGATTGCGAGTGTCTGAAACCACCAAATCGCTCAATTCTGATTTAATTATCTTTAACGCCTTATGCTTTGCCTCAAGGGTTTTAAAGCGAATGACAATATGCCCACCTTCTTTTTTAATACTTTTATACAATCGATCAACACGCAATAGTGTGCGTAATTCATTATAGTATTTATCAATTGACATTGACAAGACCGAGTGCATATCTACTTCTAATAGAAAATGCACGCCACCACGAAGATCTAAGCCTAGCGACATTGCTTTACCTCCTAAACCAGCCAACCATGAGGGGACTGAAGGCGCAAGATTAAGTGCGACCACATAGCGGCGACCTAATTTTTCTTTAAGCACATCTTTAGCAGACAATTGACTAGCATTGTCTTTAAAACGCACCAAAATACGACGGTTTGATAAATTAGCCGACTTATAATTAACGCCTTTGGTTTTTAATGCACTTGTGATTTTCGCTAAATCGCTCTCAGTAATAACTTTATCTCCAGCACTAGACACTTGCACTGCCAAATCTGAGCCAAAAATATTGGGCAGTGCATACAAAATAGAAAGTAGTAAGAAGAAAGCAATAAGTGCATTTCTTGAATTAGAATAATGATTCATAAGTTTTTTGTCTTAAAATTAAATTTTTGCACTGCCTTTAGGCATCTTTTGATTGATTCCCTGCTTTTGCACTTTGATGATGACACCATTAGCAATCTCAACCATAGCAAAAGACTCATCCACTGACTTCACTACGCCAATTACACCGCCATTAGTAACAACTTCATCGCCTTTTTTTAAAGCCGCTAACAACACCTTGTGTTCTTTAGCACGCTTTTGCTGTGGTCTAATTAATAAAAAATAAAAAACCACAAACAGTAACACTAATGGCACCAAATCACCCAATCCAGAACCTGTAATCGTTGACGCTTCGCCCTCTGCAAATGCTGGGGATATAATTAAATCTAATAAATTCATTGCTTTTTTCTCCTAATTAATAATAGTAATGCCGCCCATATAACTGTGCAGCACATCGGGTATTTTAATACTTCCATCGGCTTGTTGGTGGTTTTCTAACACCGCCACCAATGTTCTTCCAACTGCCAAACCAGAACCATTCAAAGTATGCAATAATTCTGTCTCATTAGTTTCTAGATTTTTCCATCTAAGTTGCAAGCGTCTAGCCTGAAAATCCTCAAAACAAGAGCATGAAGAAATCTCTCTATAAGTATTTTGTCCTGGCAACCACACCTCTAAATCATAAGTTTTAGCCGCTGAAAAACCCAAATCACCTGCACACAAATTAACCTTACGATAGGGTAACTCCAATGCCTGAAGAACGCCCTCCGCATGTGCCGTCAACTCTTCCAATGTTTGATAAGCATCCTGTGCTTTAACCACCTGCACCATTTCCACTTTTTCAAATTGATGCTGACGAATCAAGCCACGAGTATCACGCCCATAAGCACCCGCCTCAGAGCGAAAACTTGGCGTATGGCCAACAAACTTAATCGGCAAATCACTTTCTTTCACAATTTTATCACGCATTATATTAGTGATAGGCACTTCGCCTGTAGGAATCAAATACAAAGTTTTAGCCTCACCTTCTTCACCATGCAAAACTGTTTTAAATAAATCCGCTTCAAAT
The DNA here is from genome assembly GCF_903642095.1 of Bathymodiolus brooksi thiotrophic gill symbiont. GTDB lineage: Bacteria > Pseudomonadota > Gammaproteobacteria > PS1 > Pseudothioglobaceae > Thiodubiliella. The sequence goes on from NZ_CAHJWD020000063.1 coordinate 12,494, forward strand.
TTAGGCAATTGACCCGTGCCTACAAGCGACTCTGTATTAACCAAATACGGCACATAGGCTTCGGTATAACCATTGTTAACATGATAATCAAGCATAAACTGAGTCAAGGCACGATGTAAGCGCGCAATTTTTCCTGTCATTACAGAAAAACGAGCACCCGATATTTTGGCAGCAGTTTCAAAATCTAGGCCATGCAATTCACCTAAATCAACATGATCTTTCACTTCAAAATCATACTGTTGTGGTTTGCCCCATTTTAGCACTTCAACATTGTCATCTTCAGAATTACCTTCTGGTACTGATTTATGTGGCAGATTTGGCATTGCCATAACAATTGCATCAATTTTTTGCTGAATATTCTTTAATTCACTTTTTGCCATATTAAGCTTATCACCTAAATCGGCCACTGCATCCAGTAATGGCTTAATATCTTCACCAGCAGATTTTGCCTTGCCAATAGCTTTTGACTGCGTATTGCGTAAATTTTGTAAATCTTGCGTCTCAACTTGATTTTTTTTACGCCGCTCCTCTAAAGCAGACAACGCATCAGCATCAAAAGAAAAATTGCGTTTTTTCAACGCCAGTTCAATTGATTTAATATCGTTTCTTAATTGTTTTATACTTAACATTAGTATATAATTATATCCTTATATAACAGAGAATATTAGATAAATTCATATTCACTTAAAAAATTACCAAGGAATTATACTATGTTCAACTCATTCTCAGGCAACGATGCTTGTAAACTCTTAGCTGATGGCGCTCAATTAGTTGATGTCCGCTCTAGCAATGAATTTTCTCAAGGTGCATTACCAAATGCTATCAATTTACCACTACAATCTATTATGAATGCAAAAAATATATTAGACGAAAACAAAGCAATTGTTCTATATTGCGTTACTGGTATGCGCTCTTCCACTGCTAAAAACTATTTGGTAAAAATGGGCTTTAATAATGTCAACGACCTTGGTTCATTTAAAAACTACAACTGCGAATAACCACTCACTAATACTAAATGGTGTTAATGTATTACAGAACTTGCTTAGACAAAACAATATTTTATACATACCAGCAAAGTCAATTTTTGTTAAAATCTTGTTATGCGAGTAAAAAGCAAATGGCACAAAAGTCAAGTTAAAACCATCGAAGATATTGGCGGTGCGATGGCGTTTATCTGTTGGCGTATCACCAAAAATCATCTTGAAGATTTAATTAACGAAGGTTTTGTAATTGAAAAAGAACAAGTTTTTAATGTTATTATTGAATACTTATGCTTTCTTATTCAATCCATCGATCGCCTTGTATTTAAAACACTCAACACCGAACAACGACAAGAATTAATCAACAAACTAGCAAAACAATCCGCCTTTTACTATCAAGAAAATAAAACCGAACGCATTGGCGAGGGCAATCACTGGAAATCATTCATAAATACCTACAATCAGCGATCAAAAGACTATTCTGACTATGATTTTACCAGTAACGAACCTAGTTATCATTTCTTAAGATACTTCTCTGAAAAGGTTAAATTAGCCATGACTGATGTTGATGCAAAATGGATTGTGCAACAAATGATTGAAATCCAAGCACCTAAAGCCTTTAAAAAAATCGCTCAAAGTGTTGATGATTTAGTGTCGGTCGATAAAATCATTTCCAAAGAACGACAAATTGAAAAGAAAGACAATAAAATCCCTCGTGCTAAACGCAAATCCACCCGCCAAGACTTGCAATAACTCAATCCTTAAAAAACATCTAGCTCAGAAAATAATACCTCATCAATAAAAAACTTTAATATGGTCTTTTAACCCTATATTTTTACATAACCACTCACTTTTCTAAGTTAAAAAGTTACGCCAGAGAATTCCCTTTATTTGAGACTTTTGCATAAATATGAATGATTGGCAGAATT
>NZ_CAHJWD020000064.1 GCF_903642095.1 Bathymodiolus brooksi thiotrophic gill symbiont
TAATCGACACGGACATCATGTCAGGGGCGTAGCTAGGTATAAAATGAAATGTAGGCACAACTTGTGGCGAGGGGTCTGGTGGGGGTTCAGGGGGGCTAAGCCCCACCAACGGAAAACGATTTTAAGCGTAAATAGATGTACAAATGGCGAAATCTGAACAATAAAAGACATGAAATATATTCTTATTTTATCATGGAAACAATACAAAAATCGAAGTTGTTAATATATTTTTGCTGAATATGAGAACTTTTGACTGAATGTTTCTACACCGCTTTTCAGAATAATTTTAACAGTTACAAAAATTCAGCATCACAAAGCATTGAATCTATAGCGAAGATTATCATAAATGCAAAATGTATGAAAGAAACATTCCCGGAAACATTCAAAGAATAAAGTTTCAGAGTTCATGTAAGCACATGCAGCCATCATGTCCAGCAACACGGACTGGTAATTAGATAAAGTCCAGACGTCTGTTTTTTCTCACTGCAAATTTGTTGATAACATCTTCGACGCTTAGATTTCTTGTTCTGTGGATGTGTAACAACGATAAATTTGATAATCTCTCATCACCCATTGTAGCTCTAAGACAGTTTTTTACGCGGCGCATCGCACTGAATGAACGCTCGCTAGACGCCGAAGACACTGGCATTGTTATCAATACTGTAAAAATTGCATAAATATTAGGGTACAAGTCTTGGTTTGTGACATTGAGTGTCTCCAGTAATGTTTGTGGTTTTTGCCCATCAACCATATTCCAGCGTGTTTTCCATCTAGCAACTTCATCAAGAAACGCTTGTCTGTCGCCAATATCCGTACGAAAAGAATCAAAGATTGAATTAGTTGTCTGATCTGTTAATGTGTGGAGCTTATCTTTTTAAACATTTCATCCAAAGTTCTAACTTTAAGTTTAGGTTTAGAGCCAGACATGTTTACACTG
>NZ_CAHJWD020000065.1 GCF_903642095.1 Bathymodiolus brooksi thiotrophic gill symbiont
TTTCATTTTGTCCAGGAACCTCGAACATTTAATTTTTATTTCATTTATTAATTCAGCTTGATTTATCCACAGGGCCTTGTCACTATCCAGGTAAATATACTATCAATGTATAAACATATACAAGGGCGGACATCTTTTTTTACCCCCGCTCGCTTCAAGTCGTGTTTGTTTTTTAAATTCCTTCTAATATATTCAAAACCCTGTTTGGTTCAACTCCCAAGACCTTATTCTTTTCAAAAAATATCATGACCTCCCCTCGACTACCTCTTGTGAAGGCGCAGCGGTCGTTTTTGTCAGGAATTCGCCTGAGTAGAGAACAACATGGACCCAAAGTGAAAGTAACAGCGCCACCTATAAAAAAACGGAAGTTCAGAACTCTCGGGGTTTTACCATTCGATATTTGGTTTTCTCGCTAGTTATCGTGTTTCTAAGTATAAGATACCGCGGGAAATAACAGACGAAATAATAAATTAAAGAAAATGGACAGCAATCAAGAAAAAGCCTTGAAAATGGCATTTATCATTCATTGTATGTACAAGTCAAAAATGTTCAGTTTTCACTTCAAATCGTCCCGCTCGTTTAATGATGTTTGAATCTTAACGGTATTTTCCTTACCTCAAAGCTAAAACCCCGAGAGTTCCGAACTTCCGGGTTTTTTTTAGGTGGCGCTGTTACTTTCACTTTGGGTCCATGTTGTTCTCTACTCGGGCGAATTCCTGACAAAAACGACCGCTGCGCCTTCACAAGAGGTAGTCGAGGGGAGGTCATGATATTTTTTTAAAAGAATAAGGTCTTGGGAGTTGAACCAAACAGGGTTTTGAATATATTAGAAGGAATTTAAAAAACAAACACGACTTGAAGCGAGCGGGGGTAAAAAAAGATGTCCGCCCTTGTATATGTTTATACATTGATAGTATATTTACCTGGATAGTGACAAGGCCCTGTGGTTAAATCAAGCTGAATTAATAAATGAAATAAAAATTAAATGTTCGAGGTTCCTGGACAAAATGATT
>NZ_CAHJWD020000066.1 GCF_903642095.1 Bathymodiolus brooksi thiotrophic gill symbiont
CTAATTTTGAAATAACATTTTTTAGATCATGATCGGCATAAGATAAAGTGTTATCGTCTGCATAATTATATATAGTACTAAAATCAACAGAATAAAAGATGTCATTAATAAAAATTTAAAGAGAATGGGACCCAAAATTGAGCCCTGTGGCACACCTTTATACACTGTTTCAAAAGAGCTACAAATATTTTTTACCTTTACACATTGTTTTCTACCAGACAAATAGCTGTTTAATAAATTTATAGACTTTTCTGATAGACCATATGCTTCAAGTTTCAATAAAATGAGGTCGTGTGGGAGACAGTCAAAAGCCTTTGATAAATCCATTAAGATAGCTGCTATATATTTGTTTTCATCCAAAGCTTTTTTCCAGTCTTCAATAATTTTTAGTAAGGCAGTTTGACATCCGAAACCTTTCCTAAAAGCTGATAATGATGGATGAAAATGAAAATTGAAAAAATCTGTTAATTGGTCAAAAATAGCTCTTTCAACAAATTTTGATATTGTTGGCAAAACACTTACTGGACGATAATTTCCTTTCTCTAAAATATTATTCTTCTTGAAGAGCGGTCTAACCTGTGCTGTCTTGAGTTTATCTGGAAAAATTGATACATCAATACACTTATTAATAAAAAATGTAATTGGTTCTACAATACAAGGCATAGATAGCTTCAGTATTTTTGGTGATATCCCATCGTAACCTGTAGCTTTCTTAATATTCAATTTGTTTATTTGCTTACTAACAAAATTAGAGCTTACCGGTTTAAAATTTAGATCATCAGTAATCAGCTTATTTTCTTTGATCATACATACACTAGGATGCTCTTTATTTACAATAACATTTGTATTACCAATATTTTTTGCTACGTTGATGAAAAAGTCATTGAAAACTTCAGATACCTTTGCTGGATCATTTATAATCTCACCATTTTCACTTAATGTGATATGATTATTACTACTACTGCCTTTCTTTGACAAAAATGGCTTTATAGTTGGCCAAAAATCAGATGATTTTGGTCCTCCAACACATCTCTCAAAAAAATAGTTTTGGATAGATTTCTTTTTAACTTTATTAACATGATTTCTTTGCTTTCTATAATTTTCCCAGTTTACTTTAGATCTATTTTTCAAAAATTTATTGTGGAGCATTCTCTTTTTGTAAATTTCTTTTCTTAAGGTTTTATTCATAAATGGTGCTGGAGTTTGAACTGGTTTTCTTTTCTTCAATGGGATATGTTTATTTACAACTTCAAGATAAGATTTTTCAAAAATTTCATATGTAGAGTTTATATCTGATTCATTTCCTATATTTACATAATCAATTTTTTCTAGATCTTCAACATACTTTTCATGATCAAAGTTTTTATAGCTTCTATAAGTAATATAGTCTCTATTTATTTTTGGTATCCTGCCTTTGATTTGGGTTGATACTATATTGTGCACATCACTGAGTCCGCAGTT
>NZ_CAHJWD020000067.1 GCF_903642095.1 Bathymodiolus brooksi thiotrophic gill symbiont
AGTTCCAAACTTAATATTGGTAGAGGCTTGCAATAAATCATCACTCCCCTCCCAAGAAGACGCTATTTCTCTAGAAATCTGCCTACCAGTTTCAGGCATGATTTGCATTAATCCAAGAGCACCAGATGGTGATCTAGCAGCCTCATCAAACATACTTTCCCTACGAATCAAGCCATAAATAAGAATAGAATTCAAGCCTTGTTTTTGCGAATTTTGTTCAATCGCTGAAAATCAGGGATGATTTTTAGTCCGCAATAGGCGAAGGGAAATTTACCAGTCTGAAGTGAACTGTAAGTTCGCTCAGGAGGTAAAAATTTTATCCCGAAGAGCCGTAGAGCCATTTGAGGTAGGATTAACGAAGCAGCTTTTGTGCGAAGTTGATCCGAACGCAGGGCGTATCGGGGCATTATTGATTCGCCGCGTGGCGAATCGATTTTTGCGACAGGAGTCCCAAAATCTTTAGGTGAGCCACGTGGTGGCGCGCCTATGTGGCAGTAACGCCCGTTATTGTATCGCCCAAAAAATCTTCTGTTATTCCTTTGGTCCCTGAATTTATCACCCCTCAAGATGGCTCTGAAAAGCAAGATTATGAGTTGGCCGCCTCAAAACGTTGGCTGGCAAAAGAAGCGAAGGGGTTACCTGAAAATACCACTTTTTTAGGCGATGATTTGTATTGTAAACAACCTTTTTGTGAGCAACTGCGTCAAATGAAAAAGCCTTTTATTTTGGTTTGTAAGCTAGATTCTCATAAAACATTATACGAATGGGTTGATGACTTTGAACGATTAAGTAAGGTAGAAAATATTATTATCAATGAATCGAAGGGAAAGAAAAAAGTAAAAAAACACGACCGTTTTGTCAACCCAGTTCCTTTACGGGATACGGATGATGCTTTATTTGTAAACTGGTGTGAATTAACCATCACCTAGGCGCGCCATTCCTACTTCATGAAACATTGGG
>NZ_CAHJWD020000068.1 GCF_903642095.1 Bathymodiolus brooksi thiotrophic gill symbiont
AGAGAAAGCTTCAAGGTGTGCTTGACTTGTATCTTTAGAGAGAAAGCTTCAAGGTGTGCTCGGCTTGTATCTTTAGAGAGAAAGTTTCAAGGTGTGCTTGACCTGTACCTTTAGAGAGAAAGTTTCAAGGTGTGCTCGACTTGTATCTTTAGAGAGAAAGCTTCAAGGTGTGCTTGACTTGTACCTTTAGAGAGAAAGTTTCAAGGTGTGCTTGACTTGTATCTTTAGAGAGAAAGTTTCAATGTGTGCTTGACTTGTATCTTTAGAGAGAAAGCTTCAAGGTGTGCTTGACTTGTATCTTTAGAGAGAAAGTTTCAATGTGTGCTTGACTTGTATCTTTAGAGAGAAAGTTTCAAGGTATGCTTGACTTGTATCTTTAGAGAGAAAGTTTCAAGGTGTGCTCGACTTGTATCTTTAGAGAGAGTTTCAAGGTGTGCTCGACTTGTATCGCTAGAGAAAGTTTCAAGGTGTGCTTTACTTGTATCTTTAGAGAGAAAGCTTCAAGGTGTGCTTGACTTGTAAATTTAGAGAGAAAGTTTCAAGGTGTGCTCGACTTGTATCTTTAGAGAAAAAGTTTCAATGTGTGCTTGAATTGTATCTTTGGAGAAAAAGTTTCAAGGTGTGCTCGACTTGTATCTTTAGAGAGAAAGTTTCAAGGTGTGCTTGACTTGTATCTTTAGAGAGAAAGCTTCAAGGTGTGCTCGACTTGTATCTTTAGAGAAAGTTCAAAGGTGTGCTTGACTTGTACCTTTAGAGAGAAAGTTTCAAGGTGTGCTTGACTTGTATCTTTAGAGAAAGCTTCAAGGTGTGCTTGACTTGTATCTTTAGAGAGAAAGCTTCAAGGTGTGCTTGGCTTGTATCTTTAGAGAGAAAGTTTCAAGGTGTGCTTGACTTGTATCTTTAGAGAGAAAGTTTCAAGGTGTGCTTGACTTGTATCTTTAGAGAGAAAGCTTCAAGGTGTGCTTGACTTGTACCTTTAGAGAGAAAGTTTCAAGGTGTGCTTGACTTGTATCTTTAGAGAGAAAGCTTCAAGGTGTGCTTGACTTGTATCTTTAGAGAGAAAGCTTCAAGGTGTGCTCGGCTTGTATCTTTAGAGAGAAAGTTTCAAGGTGTGCTTGACCTGTATCTTTAGAGAAAAAGTTTCAAGGTGTGCTCGACTTGTATCTTTAGAGAGAAAGCTTCAAGGTGTGCTTGACTTGTATCTTTAGAGAGAAAGTTTCAAGGTGTGCTTGACTTGTATCTTTAGAGAGAAAGTTTCAAGGTGTGCTTGACTTGTATCTTTAGAGAGAAAGCTTCAAGGTGTGCTTGACTTGTATCGTTAGAGAGAAAGTTTCAATGTGTGCTTGACTTGTATCTTTAGAGAGAAAGTTTCAAGGTGTGCTTGACTTGTATCTT
>NZ_CAHJWD020000069.1 GCF_903642095.1 Bathymodiolus brooksi thiotrophic gill symbiont
ATAATAAAATGAAAAAATATATATCACACTGTCGGAACAGTTCCAACATTCAATAGAAAAATCGTAGAAATATGTAAATTCGATATCCCTAACACACATATAGTAGATAATTCACAATTTTCTTCATTTATCGGAATATTCAGTGATGACATGAATGACTTGTGATTTGCCTAAATGTCTTCTTTGTCAAAATTAGTATTTTTGTAAAGTTTACCAGAGTTCTTGGAAATATCAAGTTCTTCATATTGCTCGTTTGGCGTTAAATAACAATCACACACTCAGTCCGGAACAAATTGCCTGCTACATCGGCTCTGTCAGAAAAATAATAATCTAACGGCGAAAAAGGTGAAATGATTTAATTTGATCCAAAATACCCCCTCGAAAATCATATGGTCGTCACTTTGAGATTATCATTGAATTAAAGGAAATTTCTATGTCTTCATGTAAGTGGATGAAAAAATTCCATCATACAAGTACAAATTCAAACAAATATTCAAGAAAATTGGTCAAGCTAAAGCTTTAGATCTTTTTTACTTTGTTGCTGTTCTTACTTGGACGGTGAAAGTGAAAAACAAACACATCTCTGTCGGACTATCGAAATTAAAATGCAGACTATAGCCAATGAAAAGATCTCATTTGAGGTCAAGTTCGTACAATATATAATGTACTTGTTTCCTGAATTACAAAATTGTGAATAAGTTCAGCTTAATATTAGTAAGAAAGGTAAAATGGCTATCCAAATTTACACTTGGACACAAATTAAAGTAAATGAGCAGCATGGTTATATTGATTTCTTCATTTCACAGTAACAGTCGGACCACAATTTTGTCTTAACCCATGGACACGTTTGGCAGTTGCCCAGGGGCCCCATGATAATCTATGTATGCTGTTTATAGAACTACCAATACAATAATTCTATATTTAATTTTATCAACCATTTCTATTTTTATTCCTGTGAGTGGTGGTGTAGGTAGGGGCCAAGTACACTGCTTTGCTCAGGGAGGGGGGGGGCTATAATGCTGTTAAGACGACCTTGAATCAGGGGCGTAGTAAGGCTTATATGAAGTGTTCGCACCCAGTTATTAGCAGCGAATGGTCTATGGAATGCTGATTTAAGGTTTGGTTCCGGGAACATATGCAACCCAAGCCCCCCACACCCGAACGCTCGTTTCTGAATGTTGCGAGTGTATCCAATGTGTGTTGTCATGTTATCTTTGTGTCAAATTTTTTTAAATCGCGGATCGAATAAAGATACATGTATGTCAAAACCGGGCTTCAGAGTTACTGTGACACTAGCTACCCTAGGGGTGATGTGAATCAGATGTGGATTCTGTAGAACTCTAAAGATCTGTTAGAGTACATACAATCTAGGTCCCTCTGGCTCTGGCCACCCTTAAAATATTGTTTGTTTGTTTGGCATTGCCGACCCACACTATCAGCAGGTGGGTAGGTAGGTAGGGATTTTCTTTTTTACATTTGAAAGCTTTATATTTTCAGACTGGTTTTTCACAGGAACACAGAGGAAGATATGACATTAAAGAATCAAATTTAATGCAACATAAAGAACAGCAAAAATCAAATTCTATTTTCATAAAAAAAAACATTTTCTGTCTGTCAGTCAGACAGTTGAATTCTGAAATCAGAGTCCTATCTATTAAATCTGGCAATCTGACACTGAATGAAAAGCAAAGATGATTGGTATATTGTGTCTTTTACACCACACAATGTTATCGTTACGGTATGTGTTTTCGTGCGTCATCTGTTTTCGTTTTATCCATTTTATTTTGATTTCCACAGTGCACGCATTATTTTTGACGTGTCTTCCGGTTTCTATTTATGGAACATAAACAAGACTACAGCGTGACATCTGTAAAAGATGTTAAAGTTTGCTTTTAAAGACGTAAGTACCAAGAACAGTGAACCTACCTACTGAACCATACTTTTTGTAATGCTAAAAATTTACTTCATTTATAAAGTAG
>NZ_CAHJWD020000070.1 GCF_903642095.1 Bathymodiolus brooksi thiotrophic gill symbiont
CCAAACAGACTTAAAGGATGTACAGACGTCCACGCCATTAAATCGTCCAACTCTGTACTATAACCAAACACCAAACAGACTTAAAGGATGTATAGACGTCCACGCCATTAAATCGTCCAATTCTGTACTATAACCAAACCCCAAACAGACTTAAAGGAGGTATAGACGTCCACGCCATTAAATCGTCCAATTCTGTACTATAACCAAATACCAAACAGACTTAAAGGAGGTACAGACGTCCACGTCATTAAATCGTCCAACTCTGTACTATAACCAAACCCCAAGCAGACTTAAAGGAGGTACAGACGTCCACGCCATTAAATCGTCCAACTCTGTACTATAACCAAACCCCAAACAGACTTAAAGGATGTACAGACGTCCACGCCATTAAATAGTCCAACTCTGTACTATAACCAAACACCAAACAGACTTAAAGGATGTACAGACGTCCACGCCATTAAATCGTCCAACTCTGTACTATAACCAAACACCAAACAGACTTAAAGGATGTATAGACGTCCACGCCATTAAATCGTCCAATTCTGTACTATAACCAAACCCCAAACAGACTTAAAGGAGGTATAGACGTCCACGCCATTAAATCGTCCAATTCTGTACTATAACCAAATACCAAACAGACTTAAAGGAGGTACAGACGTCCACGTCATTAAATCGTCCAACTCTGTACTATAACCAAACCCCAAGCAGACTTAAAGGATGTACAGACGTCCACGCCATTAAATCGTCCAACTCTGTACTATAACCAAACCCCAAACAGACTTAAAGGATGTACAGACGTCCACGCCATTAAAT
>NZ_CAHJWD020000071.1 GCF_903642095.1 Bathymodiolus brooksi thiotrophic gill symbiont
TATAGGTATCCGTGTTCGGTCTGTGTAATTATTGAAAACGAATCTTGCTGCTCTTTTCTGTACTTTTTCAAGGTTGCCAATCTTTTTCCGGTTTGTCGGGTCCCATACTGAGCTTGCATACTCCATTGTTGGTCTCACCATGGATGTATATGCTGCTGATTTCACTGGTTTGGTGCAGTCTTTTAAGTTGCGTCGAATAAATCCCAATGTTTTGTTGCCTTTGCCAATTGTATTGTCTATGTGCCTGTCCCAGGTGAGGTTGTTAGAGATGGTGACACCTAGGTATTTACTTGCGTCTACTGTATCTAATGTGTGTCCATGTAGTTTGTAAGTTGTTGGCAGTGGTGGTCTGTTCTTAGGTGTTATTCGAATGACTTGGCATTTCTTGGCGTTGAAGCTCATTTGCCATTTGTCTTCCCAATCTTGTAGCGATGTTAAGTCATTCTGTAATAATACGCTGTCAGCTTGGTTGTTGATGGTACGGAAGAGTAGGCTGTCATCGGCAAATAGCTTTGTTTCTGATGATTTAACCATTTCTGGCATGTCATTGATGTAGGTCAGAAACAGTAATGGTCCCAAGACGGTTCCTTGGGGTACACCAGACAGGACTGGGGCTTGCTCTGATGCTGCTCCCTCTAGTATGACTCTCTGCTGTCTATTTTGTAGGAATGATTGAATCCAGTTCTTTGTCTTGGCGTTGACTCCGTAATATTCTAATTTATGTAGAAGGCGTTGGTGTGACACTTTGTCGAACGCTTTTGCAAAGTCTAGCAAGATGATATCTACTTGTGAGCCTTTTTCCAATTTTGATGCTATTTCATGGATGGTTACTATGAGTTGGGACTCGCATGATCGTTTTTTGCGGAATCCATGTTGAGCATTGGTGAGGATCTTGTTTTTGTCGAAATGGTCCATGATGTTGCTGTGGACTATATGCTCCAGTATCTTACATGTGATGGAGGTGAGGGAAACAGGTCTATAGTTGGAGGCTAGATGTCTCTCGTCCTTTTTAAATAATGGTACAATATTAGCATCTCTCCAGTCTTGTGGTACTTCTCCTGTGTCAATCGATGTTTGAAATATGTCTGTCAAGATTGGAGCTAGTTGGTCTGCCGCTGATTTTAAAATAAACGATGGAATTGAGTCTGGACCAGTTGCTTTGTGTATGTTCTGATTTTTCAGTAGTTTGGTTACTCCTTTACAGTTGATCTTTATGTCAGACATTGTTTGGTATGGACTATTTCCTTTATTTGGGCAGTTATTCAGGTTTTCTTTTGTGAACACTGATTGGAATTGTTCATTCAATATTTCCGCTTTGCTCTTGTTATCACTTTGTAGGAACCCCATTTTGTTTTTCAATGGGGCAACTCCAGTCCATTCTTGACCCTTGCTCTTGATGAATGACCAGAATTTTTTGGAATTTTCTTTGTAGTCAGTGCTGACATCTTCCATATACTTTTTATTTGCTTGTCTTACTTCATATTGAACTTCTTGCTGGAGTCGTTTATATCTATCGACATCTCTTTTCTTCTTGGTTTTTCTAGCTTTCTTATGAGCTTTTTGCTTCCGGTTGATCTTTCGCCTGATGGTTGTATTGATCCAAGGATGTGTGTGTCGCCCTTGTGTCATTTTCGAAGGTACTCTTTTATCAATGGTGTTTTGTATTGCGTCTTTCAAAGCGTGCCAAAGTGATTCAATATCTCTCTTTCCGATGTTTCGAAATGTGTTTCCAAATGATTCTAGATCTTCCTTTATCTTGTAAATATCTGCTTTTTTCCATAGATATATTTTGCGTCTCACTGGTTTTGGCTTGAATGGTTTGCAGGCAATGTCCAGTAGTACGATGTCGTGATCGCTGTTTCCTATCGATGGGAGTGGTTTGCATCTAAGTTTGTAAGCAGGATGTGATAGGAGCATTAAATCCAAGGTGTTATCTTTTCTTGTAGGAAAATCGACTATCTGCTCTAAACCATTGTCAGCTACAATTTCAAGGAATGTTTGGTTGGTTTTGATTGGATATTGTCTATTTATGATGGTTTGTTCTTCCCAGTTGATATCAGGTAGATTGAAGTCTCCTCCAATTACAAAGATGTCTCTGCGGTGTTTTTCTTTGATGGTGCTTATTTCTTCTTTGACCTTGTTTAGGTAGTCTTCATCTGTTTTATCAGGAGGGCGGTAGAATGCACCTACAAGCATTTTCTTCTTTCCTTCTAAGCTAACACTTCCCGTTATCAGTTCTATGTCTTTGCTTTTTGTGATGTTTCCTAGTTGAAGTTGTTTTTTGGCCGCTATTAACACTCCTCCATGTGGATCTTTTGGGCGGTCTCTGCGTTCTATATCATATAGATAGTAGTCAGGGAATATTTCGCTTGATCTAAAAGTTGGGTCAAGCCACGTTTCTGTCCCAATTATGATATCTGGGTCTGTAGATTCTATGATTGTTTCGAGGAGTTTTCCCTTTTTCCTCAAGCTTTGGAAGTTGATGTTGAGTATTCTGACTTGTTTCTTATGGGTTGGTTTGGCTTTTGTAGGTTTTGGTGATGACGTCATGATAGGTGCGTCTGAGCTAAATGATGTTGCATTGAAGGATGGAGAATTGATGCTTGATCCTGATGTTGATGGGATTGATGCCTCACTTATGCTATCTACCAATAAGGGATTGGTTGATATATTCACTGATGAGTGCTTGCTGTCCCCGTTGCACGGTACTGTATATAATATTGTGGAAGAATTGTTTGGCTTGAGA
>NZ_CAHJWD020000072.1 GCF_903642095.1 Bathymodiolus brooksi thiotrophic gill symbiont
CTAAACACATAAAACTTTCCTTAACACAACTTATTACAGAGAAACATTTCCCTATGTTCCAATATTAAAAAATAAAATCTTGTAAAAATTGTTATATTTTTACAATTCCATCGGCTTGAAATTAGATTTTTTACTTGATGTGATATTGAAGTAAAAATATTTTGTTAATGTTGGCAAATATTATAACAAAAAAACGGCAATTAACGCAGGAAACTTATGTGTTTATCGTTCTATTTTTGATAGTTTGGACTAGTGGTTCATTTTGGCAAAAACCTGTTCAATTTTTTGCTCTAAAGCCAGTAAACTAAAGCCTCGAACTTCTTCGATAAACTTTTGTCCTGTGAAAAATATTTGCACTACGGGTAAGGAAAATACACCATGTTGGGCGCAAATTTCTTGTGTGCATTCACAATCAATATAAACCATGGCTAAGGTTGGAAATTTATCAGAAAAATTAGCCTCAATTTGTGGTTTGATGGCTTGGCATACACCACAGTTTGTGCCACCGAATAATATCAATATTGCTTCTTTTTCTTGCTTTAAGGTATCTAGTTGCGTTTGGCTGTGAATATTAATCATAGTTGATTTTTTAGTTGGCTAAAAAATACTTCAAAACTGGGGAGGTTTAATTGAGATTGTCTTTGTTTTTTACCCCACATGGGTTCAGGAAAATGGCTGTCGGCTTCAAAGCGTGCCATGATGTGCCAGTGAACTTGTGGCAATAAGTTTCCAAAAGAGGCGATATTAATCTTATCTGCATTGAAATAACTTAACATTAACTTTTCAGTAATGTCAATAATTCTAAAAATTTCACACTTTTCCGCTACTGTGCATTCGCTAAATTCTTTGATTTTTCGTTTGGTAAAAACTTTAATCCAAGGGATTTCGCTGGGTTCTATTGCTACGGTGATTAACGCATTTTCATAAATCATACTCGTTCCAATAACATTGCATCGCCATAGGAAAAAAACCGATAGCGTTCTTTGATGGCGTGTTGGTAAATTTCCATCATTTTGGTGTGTCCGATAAGGGCGCTGACTAGCATTAATAGGGAGGATTTGGGTAGGTGGAAGTTGGTAATTAGACTGTCTATGATTTGGAATTGATAGCCGGGGTAAATGAAAATATTGGTTTCTCCTTGTTGGGCGATGAGTTTGCCATTTTTAAGGCTGGATTCTAGGACACGAACAGTGGTTGTGCCGATGGCAATAATGCGTCCGCCATTGGCTTTGGTTTGGTTGATTTTATCAACGGTTGATTGGTTGATTTCAAATATTTCGCTGTGCATAATGTGGTCTTTGATGTTGTCGGTTTTGACGGGGACGAATGTGCCTGCACCAACATGGAGTGTTACAAATGCGTGGTTGATACCTTTATTTTTTAACTTTGTTAATAATTTGTCGTCAAAATGTAGTCCTGCGGTTGGGGCGGCGACGGCACCGTCTTTTTGTGCATAAACGGTTTGATAACGGTCTAAATCTTGCTGGTTGTCTGTGCGTTCAATGTAGGGTGGTAAAGGGATGTGCCCAACATCTTCTAGTAATGTAAGTAGTGAATCGGTGGCAAATTCAAGTGTGTAAAAACTGCCTTGTTTGTTTAGGACTGTTGCAGTTTCGCCATTTTCAAGTGTGATTTTACTGCCCATTTGTGGTGCTCTGCTGGCTCTAATCATTGCCAATGCTTGATTTTCATCCAGAAGGCGTTCAATCATAATTTCAACTTTGCCTCCTGTTGCTTTTGCACCAAACAAACGCGCAGGAATGACCTTGGTGTTATTCATAACCAACAAATCGCCTGATTGAATAAAATCGGCTATTTGATTAAATTGTGCATCTATAATACTTGGTTGTCCGATTAAAAGTCGTGAATCCGTTCTATTTTTTGGTGGATTTTGGGCGATGAGTTCGGTAGGCAGATTAAAGTCAAATGCTTTTAATTGCATAATTTTTTGCTAAATAGGCAAGGCTTGTTGAACAACTCCAAAACTTGATAAGTGGCAGTAACAATGGCACGGGGGGTAATGGTGGCACCTGTAAAGGCATCAAATGTGCCACCGTCTCGTTTGACTTTCCACTGGTTTTTATTGAGATTGGACAAAGACAAGCCTTTAAATTGTTTAATCCAATTTGATTTTTTTAACTCAATTTTATCACCCAAACCTGGTGTTTCCTTATGTGCAATCACACGAACGCCTAAGAGTTTTTTATCCACGCTAACACCTGTTAACAGACGAATATTGCCGCTATAACCATTTGGATAAGCATGTTCAATTAAATAGGCAAAGGTTTTATTTTTCTTCTTAGCAGGGTAAATACCGATGGTTTGTTTAATACCGTGCAAGGTGATTTCTTTTAAAAATTTATCTTGCAGAATGTCGTTATCATAATTTTCAACCAATTCGCCAAGACGCTGAATTAATAATTGCGCTTCATTGTGTTTGATTTGCTCCTCGGTAGAGTTATATATTAATGCGACTAAAAATACACTAATGGCAGTGAATATAAAGAGTAATGCACCTGCTTTTAACATTGATTTAATCATCTGCTATCCTGACTTTCCAAAAATTCTAGGCTGTGTGTAATAATCAATCAATGGCACGGTAATATTCATCAACAATACGGCAAAAGCAACACTGTCTGGATAATTACCAAAGGTGCGAATGATGACAATAAGCATACCTATTAAAAAACCATAAATCAGCCGTCCCTTTGGTGTGGTGCTGGCTGAGACTGGGTCAGTGGCAATAAAAAATGCACCTAACATTGTGCCACCCAGCATTAAGTGGTTTTGCACAGGTAGGTAGTGTTCGCTGTTGCTTAATGATAGGAAAAATGCTGTTACCACTATGCCCAATAAAAAAGCACTTGGAATTTGCCAAAAGATAACTTGGCGTATAAGTAAATACAGTCCGCCTAGCAAAAATCCCATATTAACCCACGCTTGAGCCGTTGAATGTGCACTCATTTCGCTCATCATTTTGCCTAACGCTAGTTGAGTTTTCACCTCGTCTAACTGTGTTGCCCCACTTAGTGCATCAGCAGGACTGAGGTTAAAAATTACCTCAAATGCTTGACTAAAATTAACAAATTCACCTGCCCATGTGGTCATTTGCAATGGGTAAGAAATCAGCAAAAAAGCATAGCCTAGCATCGCTGGGTTAAATGGATTGTTGCCCAATCCGCCATACAATTGCTTGCCAAAAATAATCGCAAAACTCACACCTACGACAACCACCCACCATGGTGCAATACTTGGAATTGACACGGCCAGTAAAATTGCCGTTAGCACTGCTGAGCCATCGCTAATGGCAGGCACAATAGGCCGTTTTCTTATTTTTAAAAAGAGTGATTCTGTTGCAATTGCCACCACCACAGCCAAGACAATTTGCACAATAACACCCCAGCCAAAGAAAGTGAAAATCGCAATTATGCCTAACGCTAAAGCGTAAATCACTTGACGCATCATTTGTGAGGTTGAATTAAATATTGCTGTCATACTTTATCCTGTTTTGTTTTTTTAACCCTTGCTATGGCTTGTGCTATTTTGTCTTTTTGCACTTTGTCGTTTGCCATTTTTTTCTTCAATTCTATTTTTTTCTTTGCCATCATTTCAGCGCGTTCTTGCTTATTTCTCTCCAAGCGATATTCCCTAAATTCAAATCGCTCTCTGGCAACATCAGTTTTGTGCTTTTCTCTCGTTTGTTTATGATACAGTGCCTTAGCAAAAGAAAAATACGCAACCAGTGGAATGTGGCTCGGACACACAACATCGCAACAACGACATTCAATACAATCTCTTAAATTATAATCCATTGCCCTTTTGCTCTGCTCGCTCTTAGCATGCCAATAAAGTTGCTGTGGTAACAAGCCAATAGGACAGACTTGATTACATTGCCCACAACGAATACATTCTTGAACATGGGGTTTGGCTCTTGTATGATTAACAAAAATACAATTGCTAATCTTACAAATAGGCACATCAAGCGTTGCCACATCAACGCCCATCATCATACCGCCCATACGAATATTATGTTGCTTATTATCAGGTTTGGACAAAGCCACAATATGGGCAAATGATGTGCCTAAACGCACGGCAAAATTATTCGGCACAACACCATCTCCTGTTACCGTTACAATTCTAGAAATCAGTGGCTTATTCTCAATCACGGCATCAAAAATAGCCTTACTGGTGGCAACATTTTGACAAACAAAACCCTTGTCGGTGGCAAATCCGCCTGATGGAATTTCAACATCAAACAAAGTTTTAATTAATAACTTTTCCGCACCAGAAGTGTATTTAGTAGGAATTTGAACAAGGCTAATTTTGTCATTATGATTAAACATTAACAACGATTGGTAGGCTTCTGGTTTATCATCTTCAATAGCAATAATTGCTTGCTTTGCGCCACTAATATGTAGCAAAATCTCCACGCCACGCACTACTTCTCGCGGATAATGTTGCATTAAGGCATCATCACACATAATCCCCGGCTCACATTCAGTGGCATTAATAACTAGCGTATGGCAATCAAGTGATTTACTGAGTTTTGAATGTGTGGGAAACCCTGCACCACCCAAGCCGATAATGCCCGATTGTTGTATATGTTCAATCAAAGTTTCACGCGAACAATGCAAAAAATCGCCATAATTTTTACGCTCAATCCACACATCTTTGCCATCAGATTGAATGGTAATACATTTTGATTTCAAACCAGATTTATGTGGAATAATTTGCTCATCAATTGCCACCACCATGCCAGAAATTGAGGCGTGAATAGACACACAAAATGCATCTTGTGTTTGTGCAATCACCTGTCCTGTCAACACTTTATCACCCACTGCAACACAAGGTATCGCCTCACCACCTATGCGTTGTTGTAATGGCAATACAACTTTATCGGGTAACGGTGCTTGCACGATTTCTACCTTATCTACAGGATAGGGATTGGTCATCACGATGCCGTTATTCAAGGTATTAAGCATATGTTACCTCATTTATATCTGGCATATAATTCTTGACTGTTTGTTGCGTTTCTTTAATATAAATACAATCCACAGGACACACTGGAATGCACAAATCACAACCCGTACATTCGTCTTCAATCACTGTTGTCATTACCTTAGAAGCACCCACAAAAGCATCCACAGGGCAAGCCTGAATGCACAAAGTGCAACCAATGCAAACTTGCTCATCAACCACCACTACATGGTCAGTTGTATTTTCTCCAAATTCTTCATTCAACAACAGTGTTTCCACATCCAGCAACTGTGCCAAAGCATCTGCACCATCTTGTCCACCGGGAGGGCATTGATTAATTTGCGCCTCGCCCTTGGCAATTGCCTCGGCATAAGGGCGACATCCTGCAAAATCAC
The DNA here is from genome assembly GCF_903642095.1 of Bathymodiolus brooksi thiotrophic gill symbiont. GTDB lineage: Bacteria > Pseudomonadota > Gammaproteobacteria > PS1 > Pseudothioglobaceae > Thiodubiliella. The sequence goes on from NZ_CAHJWD020000072.1 coordinate 5,373, forward strand.
ATTGCCCACATTGAGTTTGTGGCAAAAGTGCATCAATTTGATCCACCAATGGATTGCCTTTAACCTTAAACTTAATCGTAGCATAACCTAACAATAACCCTAAAATTAAAGACAAAATAGAAAAAATAAGAATAGAATCAAGCATACAAAGTCATGCCAATCCAATAAAGCCCATAAACGCCATCGACATCAGCCCAGCGGTAATAAGTGCAATTGGCACCCCCTGAAACACAACAGGTACATCCGCCCCCTCAATATGCTCACGAATACTTGAAAATAATACCAATACAAAAGAAAAGCCAACCGCCGCACCAAAACCATACACGGCTGATGCCAAAAATCCATTATCTTGATTAACATTTAATAACGCCACGCCTAACACCGCACAATTTGTCGTAATCAATGGCAAAAACACCCCCAAAGACTGATGTAAAACAGGAGAAGTCTTGTTGACTACTAGTTCCGTAAAGCCTACCACACCTGCAATCGTAACAATAAAAGCAATGGTTCTCAGATATTCCAACTCAAATGGAATTAAAATATAAGCATTAATCAAATAACTGCTCACGCTCGCCAAAGTCAGCACAAAAGTCGTGGCAAAACCCATGCCAATTGCCGTATCAATTTGCTTAGATACGCCCATAAATGGACACAAGCCTAGAAATTTCACTAAGACAAAATTGTTCACCAAAATGGTGCTAACGAGAATTAAAACATATTCATTCATAAAAGACCCATCATAATAACTCACATAAAGCCCGACGAATATCATCTAATTCATGGGTGGCAATACTTGCAACTTTATGTTTAATTCTATTCTTTGATAGAGAACGAATTTCATAAATACAAGCATCTGAATCTTGTCTTAATTTATCTCGCTTATTGATGAAATAACGATAGGGGGAATTGTCTTTAATAATAACGCTTGAGAGTGGCACGACAACGATGGTTGAAAAAAGCGTTATATCTTGATTGTCGCTGAGAATAACTGCAGGTCTTAATTTGCCAATTTCACCCACTTTAACTGGGTCAAAATTAACCAAGTGAATATCCCCTTTGTTAAAATCACTCAATGCCATCTCCAACGCTGTTATCGCTAATTGGATCTAACTTTTGTGCATTAGCGGCTTTGATGCCATTTTGTAAGCGCTTTTTCTTTTGCAATTCGCTTAAAAACTTTAAAAAATCAGTTTTAAAAGATTTTGGCACAAAATAACCAATCTCTTGTTTTTTCCTGCCATCAATAATATTAATCACCTCATCAGTTTGGAAAAAATCAACTGATTTACGCATATCTGCCATCGTTGCTCGCAACATAATTACCTCTTTTGTCAAATCATTATGTAACATTATAACGCAATATTAAAATCACAAAGAAATTTTTGTATAAACAGGAACGATTGACAAATTCACTTTTTACCAAGTAGGTAAAAAGTGAATTCTTGTTAATCATTCATAATTTTATACAAAGGTCTCCATATAAAGGTCTCACAAAATAACTTTCAACAAACCAAATGAACTAATTAACAGTAACGCTGCCCCAACCCAGCGCTTAAACAACGCATCATTTTGAATGATTTTGTCATGTAATTTCAGCCCTATCAGATGTCCAATTGTTGCCACAGGAATCAACAGCAATGACAATTGCCAATCAATGACTACCCCAAATGCCACAAAAGTACTCATCTTAATTCCCACCAAAATCAACCACAGCACAAACAGCGTGTTGCGCAAATATTCCTTCGCCACATAACGCATATATACTGCCACTATCAACGGGGCACCCGTAAGTGAAGTGCCTGCTACATAACCACCTAGAATTAACAAAAATTTATCTACCCACGGCTGATGTGAAGTGATTTTTTGATTAAAAACCCAAATAACAGCATAAAAAATCGTAATCGAATACACAAATATAATCATCACTTTATCAGGCAATGCAATCAACCCAAACACCCCGACCAAAGTTGGCGGAATAATCCAAATAAGCGACTGCTTAAGATACGCCCAATCAACCTTTTTAATTGATTTATATAAAGTTAATGACGAAAAAAACAACAGATGAATGCCAATCACAGGCAACCAATAAACTGGCGATGCCCCTATCAACAACATCAATGGCAATCCCAATGCTGCACCACCAAATCCAAGCCCCGTACGCACAAATCCCGCCCACATGAAAATCAGACTTACTAAAAATAACTCTACATTGGAAAAAATCATATCAATACTTATTCCATACCCATAAAATGCGATTTAGTTGGAAATTCTAGCATATTCAAGGAAAAATAAACCTAACCAAGTGTAGCAGCTAGTGTTTCGGCACTTTGTTGCACTAAGTCTAAATCCCGACCTTCAACCATAACTCGAATAAGTGGCTCTGTGCCAGAGGCACGAATTAAAACTCTACCTGTTTCGCCTAAGGTTTTTTCCACTTCAAGTTGTGCTTGTTGCAAGGCCTGATGTTGAGGTAAATCAATTTTTTCTTTGGTTTTAACATTGATTAACACTTGTGGATATTTTTGCACTTCAGATTTTAATACATTGAGCGTTTTGCCACTTTTAGCAAGCACTTCTAGCACTTGCAAAGCAGCAATAATACCATCACCTGAAGTGGCTTGCTCAAGGCAAATAATATGCCCTGAACTTTCGCCACCGAGAATAGCGTTATTTTTCTGCATTTGTTCCATAACAAATCTGTCGCCTACATCGGCTTCAATAAAATTAATGTTTAGATTTTTGTAACTATGTTGCACACCTAAATTGGTCATTTTAGTGCCAACCACGGTATTATTTTTAAGTCGGTTTTGCGATTGCCACGCCTTGGCAATAATAAAAACCAACTCATCGCCATCAACCAATTCTCCTTGGCTATCAACCATTATTAAGCGATCGCCATCGCCATCAAAAGCGATGCCTAAATCGGCTTTTTTCTGCACCACAACTCGTTGTAAATTTTGGGTATTGGTTGCACCACAATCAAGGTTAATATTAAACCCATTAGGCTGATTGTTAATAACGGTAATATTCGCACCCAGTCCAAAAAACACATCTTTTGCAATATGATAAGTAGCGCCATTCGCACAATCGACAATAATATTGAGACTGGATAAATCAAGGTTTTTGTCAAACGAATGTTTGCAAAAATTAATATAATGTTCTAAAGATTGCTCATGTCGAGTGGCTTTGCCAATTTTTTCACTGCTCACGCTAACCATTAGCTGTTGCAATTGTTTTTCAATATTTTTTTGATCTTGATTACTGAGCTTAAAACCTTTATCAGAAAAAAATTTAACCCCATTGTCTTGAAAATGGTTATGCGATGCACTAATCACCACGCCTGCTGTAGCACCATAAATTTTCGTTAAATATGCCACTGCGGGAGTTGGCATCGGGCCAAGTAACCCGACATCTACGCCAGCAGACAAGAAGCCTGCCTCCAGTGCAGACTCAAACAAATACCCTGAAACACGGGTGTCTTTACCAATAACAACACTGGGCTTGTTGTTTTTTTGCGCCAAAACTGAGCCAACTGCCCAGCCTAATTTTAAAAAAAAGTCTGCTGTAATTGGTTCAACACCGACTTCGCCACGAATACCATCTGTTCCAAAATAATTATTCATTTTTCAACCTTTTGTAATATTGTTAACGCATCTTTAGTTGCCAAAACATCATGCACACGCACAATATTTGCTCCCTTTTGAATTGCCAATATAGCCGCTATGACGCTACCAACAACCCGCCCCTTTGTCTCTCTATTATTAAGCATTTGGGCAATCATTCTTTTGCGTGACAGTCCTGCTAACAACGGCAAACCGAAACTTTTGAATTCATTAAAACGGTGTAAGATTTCTAAATTATGCTTGTAAGTTTTGCCAAAACCAAAACCGGGATCTAGGATTAACTTTTCTGTGCTAATACCAGCACCAATACAAGCCTCAATTCTTTGCTCAAAAAAATATTTAATATCATCTACTGCATCATTATACACAGGGTTATTTTGCATATTCCTTGGGCTACCCTGCATATGCATCAAACATATATTAACACCCAATTCACTCGCTGTTTTTAATGCACCATCAGCACGCAAAGCGTAAACATCGTTAATCATACTAACACCTGCTTTAACGGCTTGTCTCATTACTTCTGGCTTTGAGGTGTCAATTGAAATAGGTGTATCGGTAATTTTAATCAATGCCTCAATAACGGGAATAATGCGTTGAATCTCATCTACAACAGAAACAAGGTCAGCATTCGGACGGGTGGACTCGCCACCAACATCAATTATATCAACGCCTTGCTCAATCATGCGTTGCGCACCTTGAATGGCATCAACACTATTAAAATGTTGTCCGCCGTCAGAAAACGAGTCAGGCGTTACATTTAATACGCCCATAATTTTTGTTTGCATAGTCATTAATGACTAAAGGTAAACTAGGCGACTTGCTCAGTATCACCCCTGTTTGATGGTGTTTCATCGGCCTCATTACTGCTCTCTTCTACTGACTCAACCGCTTTGCCTAATTCAGTAGAAACAACATCAGAATCAACAATCACCGCCGCTTCACGCATTGGCTTTCTTTCCATTAAGTCATCAATTTGTTCTTTATCAATGGTTTCAAACTCCATTAATGCCTTGGTCATGGCGTGCAAAATATCAATATTATCTACTAATATTTTTTTGGCTGCCTCATAATTGGTATCAATAATTTTACGGATTTCAGCATCAATAATTTTAAAAGTATCTTCTGAGATATGCTTGTGCTTAGTCACTTGTCGCCCTAAAAACACCTCACCTTCATCTTCACCATACGCCAAAGGCCCTAAAATATCAGACATACCCCATTGTTTCACCATTTTGTGCACAATCTCAGTAGCTCGCTCAATATCATTACTGGCACCCGTGGTTACGCCATCTGCACTATAAATCAATTCTTCAGCAATACGACCACCAAATAATGATGCCACTTGTGAATTTAGTTTTCGTCTAGAAATACTATAATTGTCCTTTTCTGGCAAAAACATCGTTACCCCTAATGCCCGTCCTCTAGGAATGATACTAACCTTATAAACTGGATCATGTTCAGGCACCAAGCGACCAACAATCGCATGCCCTGATTCGTGGTAAGCGGTCATTTCTTTTTCAGCTTCGTCCATAACCATCGATTTGCGTTCAGCGCCCATCATAATTTTGTCTTTGGCTTTTTCAAATTCTTGCATACCCACTAATTTTTTGTCTTTACCCGCCGTAATCAACGCTGCTTCATTACATAAATTTGCCAAATCTGCCCCTGAAAAACCCGGTGTGCCTTTGGCAATATCATTGGATTTAACATTTTTTGCAATCGGTAATTTTTTCATATGCACTTTTAAAATCGCATCACGGCCACTAATATCTGGCAAACCTACCATAACTTGACGGTCAAAACGCCCCGGTCTAAGAAGTGCAGGGTCAAGCACATCTGGACGGTTAGTGGCAGCAATTACAATAATACCTTCAGAGCCTTCAAAGCCGTCCATTTCAACCAACATTTGATTGAGTGTTTGCTCTCGTTCATCATGACCACCCCCCATACCAGCACCTCGTTGACGGCCAACCGCATCAATTTCATCAATAAAGATAATACAAGGTGCATTTTTCTTGGCTTGTTCAAACATATCACGAACTCGTGATGCACCGACACCAACAAACATTTCAACAAAATCAGACCCTGAGATGAAGAAAAATGGCACTGCTGCTTCGCCTGCAATGGCTTTGGCTAATAAGGTTTTACCTGTGCCTGGAGGGCCAACTAACAAAACACCTTTAGGAATCTTGCCACCAACTCTGGTGAATTTATCTGGCTCAGATAAAAAATCAACCAATTCTTTCACATCTTCTTTGGCTTCTTCCACGCCTGCTACATCTTTAAAAGTAATGTTTGATTCGTCTTTAGGAATTAACCTTGCCTTAGACTTGCCAAAACTCATGGGATTTTTACCCCCCATTGCACCACCAGCACCTTTCATTGTATAAAGAATAACCCCAATCAATAATAAAATTGGTGCCATTGAAATAATTAACTGCTTAAAAAATCCATCTTTTTCAGGTGGCTTGGCAACCACATCAACACCATTATTGAGCAAATCACCCATCAAACCTAAGTCGCCCGGACTGTAAGTAGAAAACTCCTTACCCTCTGAACCTGTGCCAGTAATACTGCTGCCTGAAATGGTTACATTAGAAACATCACCTTGTTTAACACTTTGAATAAATTGAGAATAAGTGATACTATCTTTCTCTTCATTGGACTGAAATTGACTAAAGATTGAACTTGCTACAGCACCCAAAACTAACCAAAATAATAGACTTTTAAACATAATAAAAAAATTAAGAAAAATTAAGAAGACAAATATACCCTATTATGTCTACATATTGTAGAGATAGAATATGTTTTTTCGAGGTTTAATTAACAAATAAATTCAAATTCTGTCATAATTCTTACTTTCAACCTCATTTGATAAAAAAATGTCGAAAATCAGCCTCCTTGTCGCTATTCTCATTTTTAGCTTATTGAGTGCCTGTGGTTTCCGCACGCCTACCAAAATTACGGCACTTAATATATTGATCACTGGCAAAGTAGATAGTGTATTTGCAATCAAACTTAAAACACATTTTAATGTAGAGGTGGCACAATCTTTGGTTGTCCAAATTGACAATGAAGTGCAAAAAAAACAAACTGCTACTTATTCAAACGGTGTTTCCAGCAGCTACACACTGACACTTAGCGTGCCAGTTAAAATATTTCGTAACAAAAAAATATTATTATCCAAAACTCTAACTGCCAGCACAACCATTGGCAAACTGCCTACAACACAAGCCGATAGACTACAAATTGATACAAGTTATTTGCAACTCCGAAATATCATTGTTACAAAATTATTAAGAAGATTGAGATACTTAGATGAGAATTAAACCTGAACAATTGAAAAACAATTTAGCCAGCCAACTTAATTCCCTTTATTTTGTTTTTGGTCCAGAACTTTTATTGACTGAACAAAGTTTAACCCACATCAAAAATACCGCAAAAAAACAAGGCTTTGATGACAGAATCAGTTTTGAGGTAGATGGTAATTTTGATTGGGATGAAATTACTGCTGAACTTGCAGCCGTGTCGTTATTTTCACCAAAACGCATTATTGAATGTCGCTTAAAAACAGGAAAAATTGGCATTAAAGGCTCAAAGGCACTCACTAAAATTGCCTCAAGTCTACCGATCGATATCTTATTTATTGTTTCTACCGGCAAACTTGATTTTGCTCAACAAAAAAGCAAATGGTTTAAAACACTTGACCAATATGGTGCTATCGTTCAAGTTTGGGAAGTGCAAAAAGACCATCTTGTCGGCTGGATTGTTAATCATATGGCAGAATTAGAACTTAAGTCCAGCCAAAAAGTTGCAGAAAGTATTGCCTACTATACCGAAGGCAACTTGCTGGCATCTATGCAGGAAATCCAAAAACTCAAAATGGCTTACCCAGATGGCAATATTGACACCCAAGATTACCTGAAACAACTTAATCAACAATCTCAATACACTGTTTACAACCTAATCGATTCGGCATTAACAGGCGATAGCCATCAGGTGCTAAAAATGTATGCAACAATGACTGGTAGCACAGCAATGCCGATTATGTTAAGTGGTGCACTCTACCGAGAAATTAGCTCAATTATCAATATGGCAATTGAACTACAACAAGTGCAGAAAATTGATAGCGTTCTGAACAATCACAGGGTATGGAAAAATAGACAAACAACCATTGGCAACGCACTAAAACGCCTACCTTATCAACAGTTGCAAAAAATACTATTATCACTTGGGCGTATTGACCGCTCAATCAAAGGCATGGATAATCTCAATGTCATTGACGAATTACGCACATTATTACTAACAATCGCAGGGAAAACATTATGGACTCAATAGCCACTTTAATTGCCACACTTGGTAAAAATGCACGCACTGCTGCAAAAACACTTCGTAGTGCAAGCACACAATACAAAAACAACGCCTTAAATAATATCGCCACACAAGTTGATAAAAACCGCAAAGATATTTTAAACGCCAACCAAAAAGACCTGAACCAAGGTAAATCTAGTGGATTAGATGCAGCGTTATTAGACAGATTAATGCTGGATGATGCTCGCTTAGACGGTATTATTGAAAGCCTTAATCAAATCGCTACCCTACCCGACCCAGTTGGAGAAATTACCGACCTTAAATTTCGCCCAAGTGGCATTCAGGTAGGCAAAATGCGAGTGCCACTTGGCGTAATGGGTATTATTTACGAATCCCGTCCTAATGTAACGATTGATGCGGCAGCACTTTGCCTTAAATCAGGTAACGGTGCAATTTTGCGTGGTGGCTCTGAAGCCATTCATTCTAACTTAGCACTATACACCTGTGTAAAACAAGGTTTAATTGATGCAAATTTAGACCAAAACTGCGTGCAATTAATCAACACCACCGACCGTGCAGCCGTTACTGAACTGGTTAAAGCCTCTGATTTCGTAGATGCCATCATTCCACGCGGTGGCAAAGGCTTGGTTGAAGCCATTAGTAATAGTGCCAAGGTGCCTGTAATTAAACACCTACATGGTGTTTGCCACACTTATATTGACAAAGATGCTGATACTAAAAAAGCCATTGATATCGCCTTGAATGGTAAAACACGGCGTTACGGCGTTTGTAATGCCACAGAAACTTTATTGATCCATGCTACTGCTGTAGGTCGTATTATGCCCGAACTCATTGCCGAATTTATTGCCAAGGGCGTGGAACTCAGAGGCTGTGCAGAAACACAAAAACTCTCAAAACAAATCAAACAAGCCACAGAAGAAGACTGGGACACAGAATACCTAGATGCCATTTTATCCATTCGCATTGTCAACACTATGTCCGATGCCATTAACCACATTGAAACACACAGCTCAGGGCACACTGAATCTATTGTTAGCGAAAATTACACTTCTATGCGTCGTTTTATGAGCGAAGTAGATTCCTCTTCAATAATGGTTAATGCCTCCACTGCTTTTGCCGATGGCTTTGAATACGGACTTGGTGCCGAAATTGGTATCAGCACCGACAAATTTCATGTGCGTGGCCCTGTAGGCTTAGAAGGGCTAACTTCACAAAAATATATCGTATTGGGTGATGGGCATATTAGAAAATAATTGCCAAAAAATCTTGCTGGTGCACCCTTTTCTAAACTTGACAACTTGACAACCTAGGTTAAAATAAAAACTTTTAGTAATGGACTCAACTCATGGTAAATATTTCAAGCGCCAATGCGAAGAACAATTTTTCTGATGTGTTAAAACAAGTACAAAATGGCGAAAGTTTTGTCATTGAATACGGCAGAAAACAAAAAAAGATTGCCAAAATAATCCCTTATCAAGAAACAAAAATCCAACCAATTAAAATTGGTTTGTATAAAGACAATGAAGCATTTGATTTTAAAATACATGATGATTGGGAAATGACTACTGAAGAATTATTAGACTTGGAATAATGTATATTATTGATACGCATATTTTTCTTTGGCTGATAAAATATCCAGAAAAAATTAACAAGCACCAACTGCAAGTGTTACAAAATGCCCGTGAAAATATTTATATTAGCAATATTAGTTTTTTAGAAATTGCATTAAAATTTCAAAAAGGGAAATTAGAGTTATTTGGCTTTTCACCCGAACAATTAGTAAAAATTGCCAAAAAAATGAACTTAAAAATTATTGATATAGACGCACAAACTATGGCAAATTCCTACCAACTGCCTTCTGTTAAAAAACATAAAGACCCATTTGATCGATTGCTTGTTTGGCTATGCTTGCAAAATAATTGGACGCTGCTTTCAGCTGATAATAAACTTAATGAATACACGCAACAAGGATTAAAGTGGATATAAATCAACAATTAGAAATTTTCCAGCGTGGCACTGATGAAATCTTGCCACTTGAAGAATTAAAAGACAAACTTAAACGCAAAAAAGTTTTAAAAATCAAAGCAGGTTTTGATCCAACCGCACCTGATTTACACTTAGGACATACCGTTTTAATCAACAAACTCAAGCAATTGCAAGATTTGGGGCATAAAATCCAATTTTTAATCGGAGATTTTACTGCAATGATTGGCGACCCAACGGGAAAAAGCAAAACTCGCCCACCGCTTTCAAGAGAACAAGTGCAAGAAAATGCCAAAAGTTACACCGAGCAAGTATTCAAAATTCTAGACAAAAATAAAACCACGATTGTATTTAATTCGCAGTGGATGGACAAAATGACACCAATGGAATTCATCCAACTTGCTAGCAAGCAAACAGTGGCTAGAATGCTAGAACGCGATGATTTTTCCAAACGATATAAATCAGGACAAGCCATCTCCACCCACGAATTTTTATACCCCTTGGTTCAAGGCAATGATTCTGTTGAACTGGAAAGTGATGTAGAAATCGGTGGCACTGACCAAAAATTTAATTTATTAGTGGGTAGAGAATTGCAAAAACAAGCAAAACAAGAGCAGCAAGTTATTCTCACTATGCCAATTTTAGAAGGATTAGACGGCGTGCAAAAAATGTCAAAATCCTTAGGCAACTACATCGGTATTGACGACACACCTGATGAAATGTTTGGCAAAATTATGTCAATTTCAGATGAGTTAATGTGGCGCTATTTTGAACTTTTGAGCTTTCAAAGCTTGGCAGCCATTACCGATTTAAAGCAAGCAATGGCACAAGGCAAAAACCCAAGAGACATTAAATTTATCCTTGCCGAAGAAATCATTACCCGTTTCCATAATGCCGATGCCGCCCAACAAGCGCAACAAAACTTCATTGACCGCTTTTCTAAAAATAAAATCCCCGATGAAATGGCAGAATTTACCTTCGATGCAGGTATCAAAATTGCCAATTTGCTCAAAGATGCAGAACTTTGCCCCAGCACCTCAAACGCCTATCAAATGATTAAACAAGGGGGGGCTAAAATCAATGGCGAAAAAATCACCGATAGAAGTTTTGAGCCAAAAACAGGCACAGAAGTCTATCAAGTTGGCAAACGCAAATTCGCAAGAGTAACAATCAAATAAAAAGCGTATAATACCCCCTTTCAGGGGATGACATGGCTTCGACGAGGAGTTGGATCTCAAGGACGCATGCCGAGGATGAGAATAACTCGTAACCGTTTCTCAAAAAAGATAGTTGCAAACGAAGACAACTACGCTCTAGCTGCATAGCTAGCCGCTCCCTTGAGATTGTCTGTGTCTCTTGGGTAGCGGTCGCTTACAGACTCGCTAGGATTATTTTTTCAGGATAATTCGGTTAAAACGCACTGAAATCGCGCTTACATCCCTGATGGTCGGGTGGTAAGTCGCTAACTCTAATAGACTAAACTAAGCATGTAGACTCTTTGTTTGAAAGTTTTCGGACGCGGGTTCAATTCCCGCCATCTCCACCAAATTAATCTATTACCAATTTCAAAAAATACCCTTAAAGTTTGCTATTGCAATCTTTATTCGTCTTGCAAAATGGTATTTCAACACCAAAACCCAGCGTCAAAGGCAATAATAAATAATACGATTAGTCCGTTATTTTTTACTTCCCCAAAAACTTTTTTTCTTTTTGGCTTTGTTTTCTTGAGAATTGCTATTTTTACCGTATCTAGGTTTGTTGCGAGCGTCGTTCTTTTTTGGCTTTTTCTTTTTTGGTGGTAATAAGTTTTTGCTGGATTCTGGTAGGTTGTGATCGGGAATGAAGTCGTCCACCATAATACGGTCTAATTTTTTCTGAGTGAGACGCTCAATGTCGAAAAGTTGCTTGGCTTCATCGGCACTAACCAGTGAGATGGCTTCGCCTTTTGAGCCTGCACGCCCTGTTCTACCGATACGGTGAACATAGTCTTCTGGCACATTTGGCAGGTCAAAATTGACCACGAGAGGGAGTTCAACGATGTCAATGCCACGAGCGGCAATATCGGTGGCGACTAGGACATTAACTTTGCCTTTTTTGAAATCGTCAAGTGCTCTGGTGCGTGCACCTTGGCTTTTGTTGCCATGAATAGCAGCGGCAGTAATATTGCGTTTTCCGAGTTGTGTGGCAATACGATTGGCACCGTGTTTGGTGCGACTAAAGACCAATACTTGATACCAACTGTGCTCTTGAATAAGATGGGTAAGTAGTGCTTGTTTTTTGGATTTATCAACGGGGTGAATCCATTGTTTAACTGATTTTACTGTTGTATTTCGTGGAGTTACTGAGATTTCTACGGGATTACTAACTAAGGTTTTTGCCAACTTTCTGATTTCATCTGAAAAAGTGGCTGAGAACATTAAAGTTTGTCTATTTTCAGGCAAAATCTTTAAAATCCTCTTAATGTCATGAATAAAACCCATATCTAACATTCTGTCGGCTTCATCCATTACCAGTATTTCTAACTGGTCAAACTTCACTGCATTTTGTGAATACAAATCCAATAACCTACCGGGGGTTGCCACTAAAATGTCCACACCACTTCTAAGTTTTTGCATTTGCGGATTAATTTTTACGCCACCAAACACCACGGTTGATTTTAGTGGCAAGTGCTTACCATAAGTTACCACACTGTCATTAACTTGGGCAGCCAATTCACGCGTTGGCGTTAGGATAAGTGTGCGTACTTGGTTAGATTTTGCCAATGTTCCTTTGGATAAAATTTGCAAAATTGGCAAAGTGAAACCTGCAGTTTTTCCTGTGCCTGTTTGTGCAGCAGCCATCACATCTTTACCTTGTAATACTGCGGGGATTGCCTGCTCTTGAATTGCTGATGGCTTATCATAGCCTTTTTTAGTAACAGCGTCGAGAATAGAATCTGATAAACCTAGTTTAGAAAAACCCATAAGAAATTGTTTTTTGAAATAAAGGAGCGTATTTTACATTAGCATCTTATAATATATCTATGAATAATCAAACTATTAAAACACCTTGTGTAGATATTTGTAAATACAATAAACAGAACTTTTGCGTGGGGTGTAAACGCAGTAGCGATGAAATTAGTGGTTGGATTAATTATTCAGACGAAATGCGTCAAGCGATTATGCAAGATTTAAAAAATAGAAAAATTGATTAAGCTATTTCTTCTGGCGTTCTTGCTTTGATACTTAAAGCGTGCAATTCACCAGAATCAATATCTACACGCACGACAGCCAATACCATTTTTTGCCTAGCCAATAACGACATCCCTACAAAAATTGGTGAAACTACTAAAGTTGAGCAATTGCAACCATCCCCTTCCATAGTAACCGTTGAATTTTCAATACCCGCTTCAAGCTTTCCCTGTATTTCTTCTAAAGTCATAACTACGCTCCAAACACACCTTTAAGTGCAAAGAAAAATAAAATAGACATCAACGCACCAGCAGGCAAGGTGATGAGCCACGATAAAAAGATTTTGTTAATCATACGCAAATCTAATGCCGCCATCCCTCTGGCTAAACCAACACCCAATACTGCCCCTACCAATACTTGCGTGGTTGAGACTGGTAAGCCCGTGCCTGAGGCAATCACCACAGTTGTTGCCGCTGCTAGCGTTGCCGCAAAGCCTCGTGAAGGGGTTAATTGGGTAATGCCTGTGCCGATTGTGGCAATCACTTTATGCCCGTAAGTAACCAGACCAAATACAATACCAATACCACCTACCAACAAAATACCAACTGGCAATGAACTTTTAGAGCCAATAATACCTCCACTTTCAATAACACCATAGATTGCTGCCAATGGGCCAATCGCATTTGCCACATCATTAGACCCATGTGCAAATGCCATTGCTGCCGCTGTAACAATCATCAACACGCCAAACACTCGCTCCATAGAGGTAAAGTGAAAGTCTTTATTCTCATTGGGATCAAGATGAATACGGCGAATAACGATAGCACCAATAACAGCAACCATTGTGCCAAATATGGTCGCCAATAGGTAACTTGTCATTATATCAAACTCCAAACCAACATGCTTAAGTCCTTTGAAAATTGTTACTAGAGAAATAACAAAGCCAACTAAAAACATATAAAAAGGCACATATTTTTTGGCATTTTCAAAAGGCTTAGAGGTGTCAATAATCAAGCTTTGCAAACTCTTAAATAAAACAAACGCAATGCTACCCGCCAAGATTGGCGATACAACCCAACTCATCGCAATTTTGCCAACTTTACCCCAAGCAACCGCATCAACGCCCACACCTACTGCACCAAACCCAACAATAGCACCAACAATGGAGTGTGTTGTCGATACTGGCCAACCCAAAGAAGAGGCAATCATCAGCCAAACGCCTGCCGATAATAAAGACGCCAACATACCATAAATCAATAAATGTGGCTCGTTAGTAAAAAGAGACGCATCCAAAATACCTTTACGGATTGTCGCTGTTACCTCTCCACCTGCCAATACTGCACCTGCAAATTCAAAAATAATCGCAATAATAATCGCTTGTTTAATCGTAATAGCACCTGAGCCAACCGATGTCCCCATGGCATTTGCCACATCATTTGCACCCACGCCCCACGCCATAAACAACCCAAAAGCAATGGCAAGAACCAATAAAATGGTGCTATATTCTGCAATAATTTCCACAATATACTCCTATTATTTGGCCAGTAATACTTCTAAACGAGAGCCAACTTTCTGAGCAGCATCAGCCAACTCACCTAGCCACTCAACAGCACGATAATAAAACATCACATCAACAGGGGGGTAGTCTTTTTCCAAGGGGAATAATTTGGTGCGAATTTGGTGTTGGATTTTATCCGACTGACTTTCAAGTTCATTGACTTCTGCAATAATAGAACCAACCACTTTACGCTCTCTCTTGCCAAATGCAGTTTCCATGAGTTCGTCTAATTCATTCACTGCTTTCAGTGCTGCTGCTGAAGTTCTAATACACACATCGATAAGTTCAATCACATCGGCAGAAATTTCATCTGGCAAAGTCATTTTGCGATTAATCATTAATCCTGAAACATCTTTAGTGGTGTTAGCAATAGAGTCTTGAATCAATAATAAATCCAATAAATCCCGACGAGAAAACGGCATCATAAAGGTTGAGGGCAGGCTCAAACGCAGTTCTTTTTTCAAAATATCGGCCTCACCTTCCTTGCGTCCAATAGATTTTTTAATTTTTTCAGCCTCTTTCCAATCTTTTGCATGAATAGCAATCATAAAGCCTTTGAGTTCTGAAATACACGAATGCACGCTCGTCATATGCTTTTGCAATGGGCTAATTGGTGATTTTCCAAACAGTCCGTCAATAATACTTTTTGCCATTTTCTTTACGCCTCTACCGCAGTTACAAATAAAGTGAATTTTAACAAATAACCTTTGTTCGTCAAGTTTTATATTCAATTTTTTTAACCCTCCACTCAAGTTCGTAAAATGGTTATAATTTAAAGTTGTTATTTTTAATACGAATTAACCTAATTATGAATTTAGATTATCTTGATTTTGAACAGCCAATTGCCGAACTAGAAGGTAAAATTCAAGCCCTACAAGATGTTAGAGAAAAAGTGGATATTTCTCAAGAAATACAAGCCTTACAAGACAAAAGTGCCATACTAACAAAAAAGATTTTCGCCTCCCTTTCAGATTGGCAAATTGCACAATTGGCACGCCATCCTAATCGACTTTATACACTTGACTATATTGATTCTGTCTTTGATGAATTCATTGAACTACATGGCGACCGTGCTTATGCAGATGATCCCGCCATCATTGGTGGCATCGCCAAACTGAATGGCACATCAATTATGTTTATTGGCCAACAAAAAGGTCGTACAACACAAGAAAAAATTAAACACAACTTTGGCATGCCAAAACCAGAAGGCTATCGCAAAGCCTTACGATTAATGAAAATGGCAGAAAAGTTTTCAATGCCAATTGTTACTTTTATTGATACCCCCGGCGCTTATCCCGGCATTGGTGCAGAGGAGCGTGGACAGTCTGAGGCCATTGCCAGAAACTTGTTTGAAATGTCAACATTAGCCACACCGATTATTTCTGTGGTTATTGGCGAAGGCGGCTCAGGCGGTGCGTTGGCAATTGGCGTGGCAGATAAAATGATGATGTTTAAATACAGTATTTATTCAGTCATTTCACCTGAAGGATGTGCCTCTATCCTGTATCAAGACGCAGCCAAAGCAAATATTGCCGCAGAATCACTCAAATTAACCAGCACACATCTTAAAAATAAAGGTTTAATTGATGTCATTATTAATGAGCCCCTAGGTGGCATCCACCGTAATCCCGATCAGGCAAAAGTTTTATTAAAAAAAGCACTCAAACAACAATTACAAGAAGTAACGGCGACAAACATTAACCAGTTGGTTCAACAACGAGCAGACAAACTTTTAAGTTTTGGACAATTTCAAGACTAAAGATACCTTCTTAGAAGGTAAAAAAATTGCCCTCGCTCTAAGCGGTGGCATCGATTCAATCGTATTACTACATTATTTGCACACCCATTACCCTAACAACCTGCGTGCCATTCATTGCAACCACCATTTGTCCAAACATTGCACCGAGTGGGCGACATTTTGCTTAACACAATGCCAATCGCTCAACATCCCCTGCACCAACATCGATTTACACTTAGAAAAATGCTCTAATATCGAAGAAAATGCGCGTAAAAAACGCTATCATTCGCTATCTTATAACTTAACAGAAAATGAAGTGCTGTGCACCGCACACCATCAAAATGACCAAGCAGAAACTTTGCTATTACAACTTTTTCGTGGCTCTGGCGTGGCTGGACTAGCCTCTATGCCTAGGATAAAACCTTTTGGCAAAGGTGTGCATTACCGCCCCCTACTCAATATAGAAAAAACCACCATTCTTAAATACGCCAAAAATCACCACCTTTCTTGGATTGAAGACGATAGCAACACAAACACCCGTTTTCAACGCAATTTCCTCAGATTAAACATCCTCCCCAAATTAGAAACAACCTATAAAAAATTAACCCAATCATTAGCCCGAAGTGCCAAACATCAATCTGAAGCCCTACAACTAACACAAGATTTAGCTACAATTGATATCAAAACCCATCAACTCATCCACAATAACCGATTAAATACCAAACCCCTAATGAAACTCAAACCCTACCGCATTAAAAATATCATTCGCCACCATTTAAATAGCCTGAAATTTCTCCCCCCCTCCGACAAAGTTATGCACCAAATTCTAGCATTATTGTCCGCCAAAAAAGACACTAACCCCATGGTTAGTTGGGGCATTTTTACAATCCGCCGCTATAGTAATGAACTTTATTTTATCAACACACAAGCAAAACCAAAAGCAAACGACTGCCCCTATTATGCCGAATTCAAAAACAACAACAATTTCTCCATCCGCTATCGAAACGAAGGTCAACGCATTAAATTACCCAACAAAACACACACCCAATCCCTCAAAAAAGTCCTCCAAGAAGCAGGTATCCCACCTTGGGAAAGAAACACCTTAAAAATGTATTACATCGCCAACGAACTACAAGCGATGGAACGCATCGGCTATATGACACACGCCAAACAATAAGCAAGGTTTGTCTCATACCCTCATTCCCACGCTACCAAGCAACATTTTTATCTTTATTCAAACCCCTTTTTTTTGCTCAATCGTTTTGTTATACGCTTGCCCCAAAATCCAAGCATACATTTCCACACATTGTGGGAACGAGATCACATTTTTACCGATTATCAATCTTTGGTTATTTTGCTAAATTGAATGTATAATGATTTTTGAATTTTTTTATAAATAATGGAGAAAGAAAGTATGTTTGAAAACAATATATATTTATCATCTGGTATGTTTAATGCAGACACCAACCTTTATAACGCTTGCCTGACAAAATATCTTGAAAGCAAAAGTTATCACTGTTATTTACCACAACGAGATGGGCTTTCAGTGGCACAATTAAGCACTTATTTGCAGAAACACAACCCAGAAGTTGCCAATGAAATCTCTTGTTATGTTCCATATTATTTCGATCTAGGCTGTGGTATGAAGAATGCTATAGCGGTTGTTGCCAATATGGATGATTTGGTAGATATAGGAATGACTGTTGAAGTTTCTTATGCAAGTATTTCTAATTTACCTGTTGTCGGTGTAAGGACAGATATTAAATCTCCATTTGGAAATGTGAACGACTTAATCTCTATAAACCCATTTCCAGTAATGCAATGTGATGTTTATTTCGCAACAAAACCATTTGATGGCGAATATAAAGAAATCATGAGTCATCTTGATGATGTATTTAAGATAGTTGAAGAGAGTGTGGAGAAATTGATAAAAATAAAAAGTAACAATATGACACATTCCAAAAACCCAGTCATAATAAATATTTTAAAAGCTGCGGCAATACTGTTTGATGGTATAAAAGATATACACACAGAAGAAGCCATGCAAGAGGTTGTTAAAAGATACCTTGAAAATCAGAAGTTTTTTGATTCTATTGTGCCTAAATCCATAACAGAATTTTAGGGCTGTTTCTTTTATACTTAGAGAGGGTAAAACTGGTCTAGGAAATTAAAAGGAATTAAGAAAGAAATTAAAGGGGAGGCTTATAGTCTCCCCTTTATTTTTTTGCGTTTGAATGATTTTTGCTATTCATCATTTATGCAAAGGTCTCTATTGATAAGGATTGCAGATTTTTAATCCGTGCAAAATCTTAATTTCCAAGGCTTCCATTGCCTCCGCTTCACTCTCTTCAATGTGGTCATAACCCAATAAGTGCAACACTCCATGCACTGCTATATGCGTTAAATGATGCTCAAATGTTTTGTTCTGCACTCGGGCTTCTGCTTTCACCACGGCACTGCAAATAACCACATCGCCTAAAATGGCTTCGTTAATTTCTTTAGGCAAATCACTTGGAAAGGACAAAACATTGGTAGGTTTGTCTTGATTACGGTAGGTTTTGTTCAAATTTTGAATCTCAGCAATATCCACAATACGAATCAACAACTCACTCGAACCAACACCTAAATCGGCAATTACTTGTTGCAAAATATCAGTCAGGTTTTGCACACTGATGGATAAATCGTTGATACTGTTTTGAATAACAACCATGCTTTTATTTATTGTATAAAATCATTTATTTTATACAACAATAAATTCCACTTGTTATCAATCCTTGAAGTTGCCATTCCCGTCCCGTTAAATCAAACTTTTGACTATAAAAGCGAAGTTGAGGTAACTCAAGGTATGCGGGTTAAAGTGTCTTTTGGACGCAAAAAAGTGATTGGCATTGTGCTGTCAAAAAAAGACAAAAGCGATTTTGAAAAACTAAAAACCATTGAAGAAGTATTAGACGACACGCCAATATTAGACCAGCCAATGCTCGATTTTTTACACTGGTCAGCAAATTATTACCATCATCCAATTGGCGAAGTGATTGCCGCTGCATTACCAAAAAATCTACGCATTGGCAAGCCAGCAGTCATTAAAAAAATGGTCGGTTTGCCCCTTGAAACCAGCGAACCCGATTTTAAACCCACAGACGAACAGCAAAATGCAATTGCACAAATCTCAACTTCTTTAAACCAATATCACGGATTTTTACTGCACGGAGTAACAGGCAGTGGCAAAACGGAAGTATATCTACGCATTGCTCAGGAAATACTCAATCAAGGCAAACAAGTGCTGGTTTTGGTGCCTGAAATTGGATTAACCCCACAAATGATTACACGCTTTGAATCAAGATTAAACACACACATCGTTTCAATTCACTCCCAACGCAACGAAACGCAAAAATTGGATGCTTATTTAATGGCAAAAGACGGGTCTGCTGACGTGATACTGGGTACACGAAGTGCGATTTTTGCCCCCATGCCAAACTTAGGTTTAATTATTATTGACGAAGAACATGACACTTCTTTTAAGCAACAATCCAGTTTCCGCTATTCTGCCAGAGATTTGTGCTTTGTGCGTGCTAAGCAAGCCAATATTCCCGTGATATTGGGCACGGCAACACCCTCATTGGAAATGCTTAAACAAGTGATGGACAAAAAAATTACGCGCTTAACTCTAAAAAAACGCGCAAGTGGTGCACCATTACCAAAAGTAAATTTGATTGATATGCGTACCGAAACAGGAGGGGCACTTTCTGCACTATTAATCGCAAAAATGCAACAACATTTGAAAAATAACAAACAAGTTATGTTGTTTATTAATCGCCGTGGCTATGCCCCCGTTTATTTTTGCACTCAATGCGATTGGAAATCAGAATGCAGCCACTGCGATTCATCAATGATTTACCACCGCCACATCAATCGCCTTAAATGCCATCACTGTAATAACGAAAAAATACCCGAACAAACCTGCCCCGAATGTGGCAAACAATCACTAGAAGTGTTTGGCTATGGCACCCAAAGGCTAGAAGAAACACTAGGATCACACTTCGCCAACACCCCAATTATTCGCATTGACCGTGATACTACCCGCCGCAAAAAAGCCTTTGAGCAACACTTAGAGCAAATCAATTCTGGCGAACCTTGTATTATTGTCGGCACACAAATGTTAGCCAAAGGACACGACTTCTCTAATCTAGCAATGGTAGGGGTTTTGGACATTGACGGTGGCTTATTGTCCAGTAATTTCCGTGGAACAGAATACCTAGCACAACTTCTTATCCAAGTATCAGGGCGTGCTGGCAGAAGTGGTGAGCAAGGCGAAGTGTCTATCCAAACCCGCTACCCCGACCATCCAATTTTTAACTTCGTGCTATCCAATCGCTACACGCAATTTGCTAGCATGCTACTCAAACAACGCACCCAAGCCAAAATGCCACCATTTTCCCATCAAGCCCTAATCTGTGCCAACGCCAAAATCAAACAAAATGCCCAAGATTTTTTACAAGAAATGGCAACCCTGCTCAAAAGCATTCAAATAGACACCGTAGAAATCTGGGGGCCAGTCTCTGCTGTAATGGAAAAAAAAGCCGATTACTATTACTTTAATCTCTACTTACAATCAGACAACAGAAAAGCCCTACACCAAATGCTTGCCACCCTTAATCAACACACCAACACGCTCACCCTTAAAAATAAAGTGCGCTGGTATTTAGATGTTGACCCCGTTGAATAAATAACACCCACCAGATTCCTTACTATTTTATCTAGCCTAAGAATGTCTTACAATTTTTACTAATAAGCCTGCACTCTTTTAACAAGCACCTTCTATTATTTTCATACAAAGGTGGTAAGTCTGCCACTAAAACATTTACCTTTTTTCAAACAAACGAAGAAACACCAATAGACAACAAAAAAACATCTAAACTTTGGCAACGAGTTATAAATTACGGACAATTAAACGCAAGACAAAACCCTGCATCAACGCCTTAAAATTAGCGAGGACAAAGCCATTTTAATAATCCACAAAATCGCCTTTGAAACCATCCCTGTGTAATACACCAAACCAAAAATCTCCACAGGCATTGACACAATTGATTGACAATAGACTGCCAATAACAATCGCCAAGTGATACCAACCTCATCTACAGCGAACACAAAACCAGTAGCTCTGCTATCCTAAAACTTGCATTTACCCCGAGCAAATAAAACAGGTCAATTGCTATTTCTAACGGCGAAGTTGCTAAATAATAGCATGGCACTTTTACTTATCATTACTTAGAAAAAATAAAGTATAATACTTGCCAACTTTAATAATTTTTAATTGTGAGTACATTTAACCGTTTTATCATTAACTAGCCAAGCAAATTCTGAAGAAAAGCAACAAGTCCTACAATAAGAAAAACGCAGTTATTAATGGAATACCAACAAAAATAAATGGCGATCTGAAAAGTGATGAATGGCTGGACTTCAATGATGATTACAAAGATACTATGTGAGAAATGAGTAGGGCATACAATAAGAGTCTCAGACTAAAAATAAAGCCCCTTAATTGGGGCTTTGTGGTGCTAATGCTGGCATAATTAATAGGACATACAATGAAAAATATATATAAAAAAATAGTGTTACTAACAGGGCTGTTAGTTGGATCGCAGGTGTTCGCTAATAATTCAATCACTACAAGTATTGACACACAAGGCGTTTCAAAGATAGATGAAATTAAAGCGTTTTATATTGTTACAGATATAGCTCATGGAAGGTCGTGGAACTACATAACAATCACATCAACAAAATCGGGAGCTAGTGGTAATGGTGATGTTCTGAAATATGTACAGACAGATACAGAGAGTTGCGGAAGAGTCAGCGGCACATCCGAGGCAATTATAACATGTGGACCTAATAGCCTTACACCCGACTTCTTACGCAACATTAACAATGAATTTAAAACAGAGGGATTTACCGCTAATAGGTTCCCATCAGTTCCAAAATATACGAATGTCCGTTCTTGGTTGGGGGACTCCAAGACTTGGACGCTTGCAGGGGGTGTAGATAATCGAGACGAGGTGGCGAAGGTCGTGAGCTTTACTCCAACACTCGCAACTTCTCGTAAAGAGTACACAATCAGCATAAATGGCGATGATTATTCAACCACAGTAACTGGAAATACGACCATTAAAGGAATCGTTGAAGCATTGCAAATGAAAGTGATTAGTAATTCTATGGTTACTTGCACAGAGGATGATACAAAACTAACTTGTACATCAAACGCAGGCAACCCAGCGTTTACATATTCCAGCTCAGTCATTGATCTCGCAAACGAAACCGATGCCGAAAGAGCTGCCAGATTAGCAAATGAAGCATGGCAAAATCAATTAGGCGTGGTGTCAACTTTCCTAACAACAGCAAATACTGCACGAGAAAATGCAACAACCGCTATAAGTAGTAACGATAGTTTGCCTTCTAAATTTGCATCAATAAATCAATTAACACAAGCTAATGTGGCGTTACTTGCAGAAATACAAAAGCTTAGTGGGCTTAAAAGAACGGACGCAGATAACGCTACAGTTGAGAGTTTTGAGCAACAGTATCAGACACTAAATACGGCAACTAATGCGCTTATGGCAAACTATACGGAACAGAAACGCGTAGCAGACCTTGAGATAGCATGGCAAAATCAACTAACCGTGGTAACAAGCTCCCTAACAACAGCAAATACTGCACGAGAAAATGCAACAGCTACTATGAATAATAACTACAATAATTTGCCTTCTAAATTTGCATCGATAGAAGCGTCAAAACAAGCTAATGTGGCGTTACTTGCAGAAATACAAAAGCTTAATGGGTTTAAAAGAACGGACGCAGATAACGCTACAGTTGAGAGTTTTGAGCAACAGTATCAGACACTAAATACAGCAACTAATGCGCTTATGGCAAACTATACGGAACAGAAACGCGTAGCAGACCTTGAGATAGCATGGCAAAATCAACTAACCGTGGTAACAAGCTCCCTAACAACAGCAAACAACGCACGAGCAAATGCAATAACCGTTATAAATGGTAACGATAGTTTGCCTTCTAAACTAGCATCAATAGAAGCGTCAAAACAAGCTAATGCGTCGTTACTCTCAGAAATACGGAAGCTTAACGGACTTAAAAGAACAAACGCAGATAGCGCTACAGTTGAGAGTTTTGAGCAGCAGTATCAAACACTAAATACGGCAACTAATACGCTTAGGGCAAGTTATGAAGAGCAAGTACGCATACTTGAAGTAGCATGGCAAAATCAACTAACCGTGGTAACAAACTCCGTGACAGCAGCAAATACCGCACGAGAAAATGCAACAACTACTATGGGTAATAATTATAATAGTTTACCTTCTAAATTGGCATCAATAGAAGCGTCAAAACAAGCTAATGCGGCGTTACTCTCAGAAATACGGAAGCTTAGCAGACTTAAAAAAACGGACGCAGATAACGCTACAGTTGAGAGTTTTGAGCAGCAGTATCAGACACTAAATACGGCAACTAATGCGCTTATGGCAAACTATGAGGAACAGAACCGCATAGCAAACCCTGAGGTGGCATGGCAAAATCAACTAACCGTGGTAACAAGTTCCCTGGCAACAGCAAATACCGCACAAGTAAATGCAACAACTACTATGGGTAATAATTATAATAGTTTACCTTCTAAATTGGCATCAATAGAAGCGTCAAAACAAGCTAACAAGGTGTTACTCTTAGAAATACAGAAGCTTGATGGGCTTAAAATAACGGATGCAAATAGTGCTACAGTTGATGACTTTAACCAGCAGTATCAGACACTCAATACGGCAACTAATACGCTTATGACAAACTATGAGGGACAGAGAGACGCAGTGAATAAAGCGACGATATTAACAGGATATTGGAAAACCCCAGTCATAAAGGGCTTGGACTATGCAACTGCTACACACTCAAGCGTTACTGATGAAAATGGGGCGTTTAAGTGCCAATCGGGGGAAAATGTTACCTTTTCAATTGCAAGCCTAGTCTTAACCAGTATACCTTGCACAGAAATTTTAAATACCAAAACCACCAACAACATATCGCTGAATGCCACAAGCAGTGATGGCTTTAAAGATTGGAAGGATGAGACAAATAAGCAGATGCTTATCACTAAGGTTCTTTTTGGCTTGTTTGGCAAAAATATAAAGACTGCATTTGCTCAAGAGGATGAGGCTTTAAAGTTTATAACTGTTGAACTTACGGAAGCACAGAAGAGTAATACTATGAATCGCTCCTTAGACGCTAACGATTTAAACCTACTGGTGCAGAATATTTTAGGTATAACTGAACCAGTTGTATTACCAACAACTGAGCAGGCTGAGAATATGGTTACATCGGGTTGGCAGGCGAGTAAGGTGTTTGATGGTGCTATTAGCAATGATGATAGCACTGACACTGGTGCAAGCACGAAAAGTAGTGGTGGTGGTGGTTGTGTTTACAACCCTAATGCCCCTGCTAGATTTGATATGGGCTTTATCTTGTTAATGGTGCTAAGTGCTTATTACCTAATCAGAAGAAAACGCCGATTTGTTTAATAAGTAAATAAAGCAAACAAAGAAAAAAGCCCCGTGAAAACGGGGCTTTTTTTTGAGTAAATCCTGTCTGATTTATACTTGCTCTCAAGTCCAAGTATACATTCCACGCACAGTGGATCAGGGGGAATAAAATGTGTCGGTATTTCAATGTTAACCCCATTGAATAAACAACATCCGCCTCTTGCAAAGTAGAAAAGGGTTTACAAACCTTCCCACTCCTCCATAAAGTAGGGAAGGGTTTATAGTCCTCCACAAAACCGAACTTTAAATACTAAAAAAGGTTGTAAAACCTTTTCCCTACTTGTAGAAATAGGTAAAAAAATGGGTGTTATTTGTTGATGATGGTTTTAATTGCATTGGTAATAATTGACAATTCATTATCGGTAATAATAAATGGTGGCATGGTATAGAGAAATTTGCCATACGGTCTAAGCCAAACACCGTTATCAATAAGTTGGTTTTGGGTTTTTTCAACTTCAATGTCATTCACCATTTCTATGATGCCGATAGCACCTAAAATCCGCACATCAGCCACTTTGTCATTTTGCTTGAGTGGGGCAAGTTCAGCGTAAAAATGTTTTTCAATACGAGCAATATTATCTTGCCATGGTGAATTAAGCAGTAAATTAATACTAGCATTTGCCACGGCACAGGCGAGTGGATTTGCCATAAATGTAGGACCGTGCATCAGTGTGCCAACTGTCTGTGCTATGTCATCGGTAGTAAGTGTGGCAGCCAGCGTCATATAGCCACCTGTAAGTGCCTTGCCTAAGCACAAAATATCTACTTCAACCTCCACATATTCAAGAGCAAATAATTCACCTGTTCTACCAAAACCAGTGGCAATTTCATCAAGGATAAACAGCACTTGATATTGCTCACAAAGTGCCTTGGCTTTAAGTAAATATTGTGGATTGTAAAATCGCATACTGCCCGCACCTTGCACCACAGGCTCTAAAATCATCGCAGCAATGGCATCAGAATGTTGTTTCAGTGTCGCCTCTAAATCCGCTAACGCCTCCTCCATAGGATCAACAGAGGGGCTTTTAACAAAAAAGTGTTGAGGCAAAATACCTGAGAATAAAGAATGCATACTATTGTCTGGGTCGCACACACTCATAGCACCAAAAGTATCCCCATGATAACCCCCCCGAATGGTAACAAACTTTTGCTTGCTTGATTTCCCTTGATTATGCCAATATTGACACGCCATTTTAAGTGCCACTTCAACAGCAACAGACCCTGAATCAGAAAAAAACACTTTACTTAAAGGCTCTGGCGTAATTGCCACCAAAGTTTTTGCCAAATCAATGGCACTTTGATGCGTCAAACCGCCAAACATAATATGCGACATCTTTGCAAGTTGCTCAGTTACTGCTTGGTTTAAAACAGGGTGATTATAACCATGAATCGCCGACCACCACGAGCTCATCCCATCAACCACCCGCTTATCGCCTTCTAAATTAAGACAAACGCCATCAGCGGATAGCACTTTATGTGATTGTATCGGATTAGGCACTTTAGCATACGGATGCCAAATATGTTGATGATCAAATGTATTCATACAACCGCAACAGAAAAAAACCTGTCTTTCTCAAAAATCCCCTTGTCCCGAGAACCCCTCTCAATCTCTTTGACTTTAAACATAATCTCAATTAACACTTTCGCTTTCTCCATTACACCCACCCACAAAAAAACCAATTTTAACACAAGCACCCTCAAGCAAAACCCAACACCGCCCCACAAATATTGACCTTATCCCCACAGGTGTTGACACAATTGATTGACAATGAACTACCAACGACAATCACCAAGCTGATACCAACCTCATCTACAACAAACACAAAATCAGAAGTTCTACCACCCTAGAACTCGCACTTACCTCCCGAGCAAATAAAACAGGTCAATTGCTATTTATAACGATGAAGTTGACTCTTATGGCATAACACTTTTATTTGCCATTACTTAAAAAAAATAAAGTAAAATAATTATTAATTACCAACCTAAGATTTTTATTGTGAATACATTTAACCGCTTTATCATTAATTAACCAAGCAAATTCTGAACAACGCATATTAACAAGGGAAATGCAATTATTAATGGAATGCCAGCAAAAATAGATGGCGATCTAGAAGGTGATGAATGACTGGACTTCAATGATGACTAGAAATATACTATGTGAGAGATGAACAGGGCAATATAATAAGAGCCTCAGGCTAAAACCCTAAATCTACTATAATACTAGCCCCTTAATTGGGGCTTTGTGTCGCCAATTTTGATATAAAAAACAAGAAGGTAATATGAAAAACAAATACATAAAAATTGCACTATTAGCGATGGGATTAATGACCTTGCTTGCAAGCAACACTGTTTCCGCCTCCGAAGCCACACGCAAAGTGGCTTGGGAAGAGCAATTGAATAAAGTAGCAGCTTCATTAGTAACAGCAAAGGCAAAACTAAAAACAGCTCAACTTTCTATAGATAGAGCTATTTCTGGAGTTGCAAACAATTGGGAATCTGTTGATTTCCCTGCCGTTTTGTTTGATATAAACAGCTCAAAGCAGGCTAACTTAGCATTCATTACAGAAAACAATAAACTTACCCCCCTTAGTGGATCTACTTCAGACAACGCTGTAATTGACTCCTATACTAATGAGCATTCCACACTAGTAACGGCAACTAACCAACTTGTTACAAGATATGAAGCATTATATTCGCAAGCAGAAGACAAGCGCTTAGCAGCTGAGGCAGAAGCTAGACGCTTGGCAGCTGAGGCAAAAGCTAGACGCTTAGCAGCTGAAGCAGAAGCTAGGCGCTTAGCGAATATCGCATGGCAAAATCAATTATCTATAGTAACAACCTCCTTAGCAACAGCAACAACCAAATTAGGAGAGGCTACTACCATTATGGAAGGTAATTCGGAGTTATCTACTAAGTCAGAGTCAATAGAAGTGTCAAAACAAGCCAACGCCTTAGCACTCATAGAAATCCACAAACTTGAAGTGCTCAAAAGAACAGACGCAGATATTCCTATAATTTCCAGCTTTATCCAAGAATATCAAACACTGAACACAGGAACTAATACACTTGTAACAAGCTATGAGGTGGCAATAACAGAAGTAGAAACAGACCTACTCAACCAAGCAACATTAACAGGAAATTGGAAATTCCCAACAATAAAAGGCTTAACTTATAAAACCACTACACACTCAGGTGTTACCGATGAACACGGAGCTTACAAGTGTCAACCCAGTGAAACAGTTACCTTTCTAATTAAACACCTAATCTTAACCAGCATATATTGCATACCAATCTCAAACACCAAAACCACTAAAAACATAGCACTGTCTGTTAGAAGCGACAATAATTTTAAAAATTGGCAGAATGAAACAGGTAAGCAGGTGATTATCACTAAGATTCTTTTCGGTTTGTTCGGCGAAAGTATAAAGAGTGCATTTAACCAAAGTGATGCTTCGTTAAAGCTTGTAGATATTAACCTTACAGAAGCACAGGAGTCTAACACTTCAGGGCAAACACTGGACATTGACATAGAACAACTAGTCCAGAATATTTCAGGCATAACGGAAAATATTACATTACCAACAGATACACAAACCAATTATATGATTACTAAAGGTTGGTTTTTGTCTCAAGTGTTTCCTAATACTACCAATATCAATATTGTTAGCCAAATAAGAACCATCGACGAAAAATCACCTGTAAATGCCCATGTTGGAAATGCACTAAATACCACGGGTCTAATAGAAACCTTTGCCATTATCGCTGGCAATAGCGACGGTTTCTTTAAAATCAACAACACGGGGCAAATCCAAGTAGCAAAAATAGGTTTAGACTATGAAACCAAATCAAGCTATGTCCTCACGGTCAAAATCACCAGTGCTGACACTCAAGACAAAACCGCTCAAATCACTATTAATATTAATGACATCTTAGAAGATGTGCCAGTAAGGCCAGTGATTGAGAAATTTACCGTAACCCAAGGTATAACGAGAACCAACCCGAATGGTGTTGATATCCTTGCCAGGCAAGGTCGTGTGATTAGTAAAAAGGGCTTGAGTGTTACCGTTCGTGCTGTAATAACCGCAGGGTCTTATGAATGGAGTAGCCCTGATTTCACTGCTCTTAATGGTAATGATAAAACAACTTTTGTTTTTAACCCAGAGATTGAAGCTGGCAATAAGACAATTAAACTTAAAATAACAAATGGCGGGCGTTCATCAGAAAGAGTTCTAGAGCTTACACTGATTGAAGAACTTGTCAGCAGTAGCGACTCAGACGGTGATGGTATTGCCGATGACAAGGACACCAATACTGAAAGCAATAAAATCCAAGTAGGTGAAGGTAAAGCCATCATAAGCCCAACAGGTACTAGGATATTGTTAGGCGCTATGGGTAAAGATTCTGGACGCTTAACGCTTGATCAGATGAAGGCT
Organism: Bathymodiolus brooksi thiotrophic gill symbiont; assembly: GCF_903642095.1. Classification (GTDB taxonomy): domain Bacteria; phylum Pseudomonadota; class Gammaproteobacteria; order PS1; family Pseudothioglobaceae; genus Thiodubiliella. The sequence continues at coordinate 34,804 of NZ_CAHJWD020000072.1, forward strand.
TATACCACAGCTAACGGCTCGACTGATAACACCATCGACACACTAACCACAGGCGACATTTACGACTATGTCGTTGAAGGCTTAAGTGCTGGCGATTCCGTTAGAGTGGTCATTGAACTTATCACCCCAATCCCTGAAAATGCGGTGTTGCGTAGATATTCAATGGTGAATGGGTGGGGTTCTTTTGTCAATTCTAATAATGCAATTCAAAGTAAAGCAAGCTGCACCGATAACACTTGGCAACCAAACTTAATTACAGGGGCAACTTGCCTTAAATTAACCATCAAAGACGGCGGTGAAAACGATACCGATGGTATTCAAGCCAACAACACTGGTGATACCAACGGTGTGGTTGCAAGCACCATTTCAATCGCAGTGCCTACTCTCAGTAGCGATTCTAGTGATTCTAGTGGTGGTGGTTGTGTTTACAATCCTAATGCCCCTGCTAGATTTGATATGGGCTTTATCTTGTTAATGGTGTTAAGTGCTTATTATCTAATCAGAAGAAAACGCCAATTTGTTCAATAAGTAAATAGAGACCTTTGCATAAATATGGATGATTAGCAGAATTCAATTTTTGATGATTATTCATATTTGTGCAAAGGTCTCAATAAAGCAAACAAAGAAAAAATCCCCGTGAAAACGGGGCTTTTTTTTGAGTAAGCCTTGTTTGATTTATACTTACTCTTAAGCCCAAGTATACATTCCCACGCTCTGTTTTGGAATAAAGGTATCTAAACAATGGTAAACAAAGGTCTTATAAATAATGCTTAAGTTCAGCCATTGAATCAATCACTAAATCAGGCTTAGCATCCCGAATATCATTGCCGTGATTGTAGCCATAAGACATACAAATAATATCAAAACCTGCTGCGCGTGAGGCTTTTACATCACTGATTGAATCGCCTAACATCATGGCATCTTTTGGTGCAATGCCAAAAAATTTGGCTGCATGGAATAAAGGCAATGGGTCGGGCTTCTTCTTCGCCAAAGTATCACCAGAAATAACCAATCCAAATTTATCAAAAATACCCAAATCTTTTAAAATTGGCAGTGTAAATTGTTCGGCTTTATTGGTCACGCAACCCAAGGTATAACCTTGTGCTTGTAGATAATCCAAGCCTTCTCGAACGCCGTCATACAACGATGAACGACCAGAGGTGTTTTTGGCGTATAAATCCAAAAAAATTGGATAGGCTTTCTTGTAATCAGCTTGATTAACCGTGCCTTCTAGTTCGCCTGTGAGTGCCCGTTCTACCAATTTTGGCACACCGTTGCCGACCCAGTGACGCACTTTTTCCTCACCCCACTTTTCTTTGCCCATGGTTATCATTAACTCATCAACACAATAAGCCAAATCTGGCACACTATCGACCAAAGTGCCGTCAACATCAATCATAATTAGTTTTGGGTTAAATTTTTTCATTTTTGTCCTTGTTGTTCTTGTTGTTAAAGGTAGAATACACATTTTTACGAATTTTGAGATATTTTAATGCAAAAAACAACAACAATCGGTTTTATTGGTGCAGGTAATATGGCTTACGCTCTAATTTCTGGCTTACTTAAAAATGGATTTTTGGCAAAAAACATCAAACTTAGTGACAAAGATGAGGTTTTATTATCGCAACGACAAGCAGAATTTGGCATTGAAATTTTTACCGACAATACACAACTTACTGCACAATGCGAGGTTATCGTTCTAGCAGTAAAGCCACAAATATTATCAAATATTTGCAAAGAAATACAAGCACACATTAGGCACAAGCCTTTAATCGTTTCTATCGCTGCTGGTGTCAAAAGTAATGATATTAATCGCTGGCTAGGAGGCACCGCACCTATTATACGCACAATGCCAAATACACCCGCACTACTCGGCAACGGGGCAACAGGGATTGTTGCAAACAAGATGGTTAATAAGCAACAAAAGGAATTAGCGGAGCAAATTCTTAATGCTGTTGGTCAATGCTTTTGGGTGGTGAATGAAGATATGCTTGATGCCGTTACAGCACTCTCAGGTAGTGGACCTGCTTATTTCTTTTTAATGATTGAATCAATGTCTAATGCAGGTGTTGCACTTGGGCTAGATAAAGAAATGGCTGAAAAACTCAGCATTCAAACAGCACTAGGTGCCAGCATGATGGCAAGCCAAAATCAAGAATCAGCACATGAACTACGCAATAAAGTTACCTCAAAAAATGGCACAACACAAGCTGCAATTGAGTCTTTTCAAGACCAAAATTTTGAGACAATCGTCTCTCATGCAATGCGTGCTGCTTTTGACCGTGCTAGAGAAATAGGCTTTGAACTGGGTGCTGATGAATAACAAACTGAGTATGTCAAAAATCTATTTAACGATAAGTCTTGGCACTTATCTACTCAGTTTATTTGCAACTTGGTATTATTTTTATGCTATATGGCTGAGTCTAGGGATGAGCGTCCTATTTTCACTATGGTTGGTTTATTTTTTGCCAAAAGCAGTATGGTTAAGCCATCCCAATTCAATTGTTAAAATTTCTTTAGAAAAAGACAGATTAACACTTGAAAAAAATGACCATTCCACACAGCAATACAGTGCTTTTTATCCTGTATATCAATCTCGTTTTTTGCTTATCATTAACGCTGGAAAAGAATCGGTAGTCATATTTAAAGATGCACTGGCTCCACAATCACTTTCACAATTTAATCGATATTTTAACACTCAAAAAAATGCTAACACCTGAAGACATACTTAGACTAAATGTGCTTATTGCTACTTGTGTGGCAATTCGTGTTGATGTCTATAAATTGGTAGTAGTGGGTTTAACACCAGACAAAAAAGAGCAAACCATCACGCTCAACCCAACGGCCGATAGCAACAAAACCATCCAAGCTGCACAAAAACTTCTGGTATCTAAAGTGCTTGGCAGTATGGGCGGCTACCCCTCTTATTTAAAACGCTGGTCAAGAATGGGACAAGTCGGCTCTACCAACCTAAAATCATTACTAAAAATTGGTAATGTTGAAGCCGTAGTCGCCGTAGCAAATTCACAAAACCTAGACGATGAAGTACTTGATTTGGTCTGGTGGTGTGCCACCAACACCGACCAACAAGCAGAAATTGGGCGTTTTCTACTCACCCGAGATTTTGTCATCAAGCATGCTGTTGGTAAACAAATTGCCGATTATTTATTAGAGTTTTTACCTTTTACTGATGACACAACACAACTGATTGATACTGCTAATTTGCTATTACAAGGTGAGTTAATCTCTCAAGAAGCACGAGACAAGCTGTGGAAGCAAGGTCAACGAAAAACCGCCTTTTTGGTCGGTTTCATTGAACGAATGGCAGGCAATTTACCCAATAAGAACAACACAATCGCATTAGACAAAAGCAGTAAAGAACTGGACTATGTCAACAGCGAACAAGGTCAAATTATGCTACAAACCATCACCCACATTCTAAAAAAAATCAACCAAGAGCATGTCTTATACCGCACTCTAGAAGTGCTAGGCAGTTGCCTATCGCACCCCATGATTCAGCCCCTTGCAGACATTCAACACTGCCAAAGCCAAGCACAAACCATCGCCAAACAATTAGGATTAGAAGATGAAAAAATCAAAGCCCGTCTGCTACTCGCCAGCGTCAGTGAACAACTGGTTGTCAGTACAATTTCTGCCCACAGCCTAGCAGGATCCGCCATTCGCAAAAAACTAGCCAATGTATTAACCCCTATTCAAGAGGCTTTAAAACTGCTAACTACCCCACAATAATTGCATATTGGCAATGGCAGATAATGAGGCAGTTTCAGTTCTTAACACCCTTGATCCTAAGAGCAAACTTTGAGTGCCTTGTGTATTTGCATCTGCTATTTCTTGGTCGCTAAGTCCGCCTTCAGGGCCAATGATAATAGTCGCTTGATTGATTTTATCTATTTCTAATAATGATTGTTTGGCACGATGATGTAGCACAAATCCATTGCCAAACTCGGTGTTAATAAAAGTTTCAAAACGCATGGCTTGGATTAAATCTGGGATGACGGATCTGCCCGATTGTTCGCATGCACCAATAATGATTTTTTGCCAATGTGTCATGCGTTTGTGTAATTTATCACCTTGAAGTTTGACTATACAGCGTTCAGTTAAAAGGGGGATGATTTTATTAACACCCAGTTCTACCGATTTTTGTATTAAAAAGTCCATTTTTTCACCTTTAGCAATACCTTGTGCCAAGGTGAGATTGAGTTTTGATTCGCAAAGGTTTGGTGTTTTTTCTAGGATTTTAACAATGCACTTTTTTTTCACCTGTAATACTTTAGCACTGTAATTCATTCCATCGCCGTTAAATAAAATAATGTTTTTTCCTTGTGGGAAACGCAATACTTTGGTTAAATGATGCGAGGCGTATTCGCTTAATATCAATTCATTACTGATAGTTATAGGGGTGTTTTGGTATAAACGCACATTTTTCATAGTTTCTAATTAAGCACTCTATAATGAGAGAAATAATGATACATCAAATTAGACAAAAAAGATTACTAAGCCAACTTGCAAAAAATACCTTGGTAATTGTAAGCACCAATCCAGAACAGTGGCGTAACGGCGATGTGCATTATCCTTTTCGCCCACACAGTGATTTTTGGTATTTAACAGGTTTTACTGAACCTGAGGCGGTGGCGGTTTTCTCAAAAGAAGGTTATAGCATTTTTTTGCGTGACCATAACCCAATGCGTGAGATTTGGGATGGCAAACGATTAGGTGTTGCCAATGCACCACAAACTTTAAACGCAGACTATGCTTATCCTATTAGCGAATTAAAAACACAATTACCTCAATTGATTGCAAATGCGACTACACTATATTACGACTTCAAGCCTTGTGCATTGGATGATGAAATTATGGCATGCCTAACGACAACTAAAATGCAATCACTGGGGGAATATTTGCACGAAATGCGTTTAATTAAGGACGAAAACGAGATTGCATTAATGCAAAAAGCCGCTGATATTTCCACACAAGCTCACCAACTGGCAATGCAACAAAGTAAAGCAGGGATATTTGAGTATGAAATTGCCAGTATTTTTGATGCGAATTTTAGAAAAAATAATGCCGAACATGCTTATACGCCGATTGTAGCAGGTGGTAAAAACGCCTGTATATTGCATTATATTAAAAATGACCAAATATTAAATGAGGGCGATTTACTACTGATTGATGCTGGTTGTGAAGTTGATGGATACGCCGCAGATATTACCCGCACTTTTCCAGTGAATGGGAGATTCAGTCAAGCACAACGACAAATTTATCAAATTGTATTGGATGCACAATTGGCTGCCATTGAATGCATTAAACCGGGAGAAATTGTTACCAAGCCTCATCAAATTACAACAAAAATTATTCGACAAGGTTTGATTGAGTTGGGAATTCTGCAAACCGATGGCGATTTATCACAGTTTTATATGCATGGCACAGGGCATTGGCTAGGGCTAGATGTGCACGATGTTGGGCGTTATAAACAGGGCGAACAACATCGGCAATATCAAATAGGTATGGTAACCACAGTTGAACCGGGCATTTATATCCGTAAGAATGATAAAATCAATCCAATTTATTGGGATATTGGCGTGAGAATTGAGGACGATGTGCTGGTTACTGAAGGTGGTAATCGTGTTTTAACCAAAAATTTGGCAAAAACGATTAATGAAATTGAATTACTAATGAGAGAGAAATGAACATACAAAAGGCAATAAAAGCAGTCATTGCAAAACAAGATTTAACCGAAGATGAAATGCGTTCAGTAATGAGCGATATTATGACAGGCAAAACGCAAGATGCTCAAATCGGCGGTTTTTTGGTAGGGTTGTCAATCAAAGGAGCGACCGTTACAGAAATTACAGCGGCGGCAAAAGTAATGCGTTCATTGGTATCTGGCGTTACCATTCATAACCCAAAACACTTGGTTGATACTTGTGGCACGGGTGGCGATGGCTTGGGATTGTTTAATATTTCAACCGCCTGTGCCTTTGTTGTGGCGGCGGCAGGTGCGCAAGTTGCTAAACATGGCAGCCGTTCTATTTCTTCTAAATCAGGTAGTGCTGATGTCTTAGAAGCGGCAGGTGTTAATTTAGATATGACACCAGAAGCAATTGGCAAAAGCGTAGAAAAAATTGGCATTGGGTTTATGTTTGCACCCGCCCACCATTCAGCAATGAAACACGCCATTGGTGCACGCAAAGCCTTGGCAGTACGCACTATTTTTAATGTCCTAGGGCCACTAACTAACCCAGCAAAAACGCCTTATCAAGTGATGGGAGTTTACGACAAGGCATTGGTTGAGCCGATTGCCAATGTGCTGAAAGATTTAGGCTCTAAGCATGCAATGGTGGTGCATTCTAAAGATGGATTAGACGAAATTTCAATTGCTGACGATACTTTTGTTGCCGAATTGAAAAACGACAAAATTACCACTTATATAATCAATCCAACAGAATTTGGCCTACCCCTTGGCAATTTAAATGACATTAAAGCAGAAAACGCAGACAATTCATTGGCATTGATTCAACAAGCATTAGACGGCAAAAATGGTGCCGCCAAAGATATTATTGCACTTAATGCGGGTGCAGCAATTTATGTATCAGGCGTAGCCGATTCGTTGCCAGCAGGCATCAACAAGGCTATTAAAATTTTAAATAGTGGTGCGGCTCATCAAAAACTTGATGACTTCGTCAAAGAAAGCACAGGATGTTAATATGAATAATAAAGAAACCAACCTAATTTGGATTGATTTAGAAATGACAGGTTTATTGCCAGAAAAAGATGTGATTATTGAAATTGCCACGATTGTGACAGATAAAGATTTAAACATTTTGGCAGAAGGCCCAGCACTTGTTATTCATCAAAATGATGAAATTTTAACAGGTATGGATGAATGGAATACCGAACACCACACCGCCTCTGGACTGGTTAAGCGTGTCAAAGACAGCAATGTTTCTATACAACAAGCTGAACAACAAACCATCGAATTTCTCAAAAAATATATAACTGCTGGCACCTCACCAATGTGTGGCAATACCGTCTGCCAAGATAGGCGTTTTTTATACAACTATATGCCTAAATTAGAAAAGTTTTTCCATTATCGCCATATCGATGTTAGCACACTAAAAGAATTAGCAGTGCGCTGGAAACCTGAGGCAAAAATGATTCGTGAGGGAGAATCAGCGCATTTGGCATTGGCTGATATTCGTGATTCTATTGATGAGCTTAAACATTATAGAAGAACTTTTATTAATGTTTAGTCCTTTGGTATAATGACCTGCTTTTTTTACAATTTAGATATAAATACTCAATATTTTTCTATAAAATTAATAAAGAATAAAAAAACAAACAAAAATAAAATCAACAAACAAAAAAACTAGGAAGGGAAAGAAAATGAATTTACCAACTAAGGAAAGCATTGAATTTGCAAAAAAATCTGCAGAAAGAATAGGTGAAATTAAAATAGAAGCTGAGCCAAAGTTTTATTTTGATATAAATAGAAAAAGTTCAAACTCAATTGATGAAGAATTTCTTATTTCTTTACA
>NZ_CAHJWD020000073.1 GCF_903642095.1 Bathymodiolus brooksi thiotrophic gill symbiont
TAAAATTCCATCCATACAAGATCGATGGAAAAAGTTTCCTTTGCATCTTGTATATACATGTATTTTCTTTCCCTTATGTTTTTCACTCGATACCTACAGTGCGACCATTTGAAGTTTATTTTCATGTTTTTCCTGTATTATGACTGTTGTCTACATGTACTAATAAAGCAACCCAATTTTTCTTATGTAATGTTGTTTATTTTTGATAATGGGTAATGATATTGTAGCACATAGAATTGTAATTGGGTTGTTTTATCATAAAATAGGTATGGCTTGTTGTAGAAAAGTTAAACTGATTGTATCTTTCAATTTATATGACATTTTACATTGGTTAATATTATATGTACATGCCTTATGTAGGACTGCGTTGACCAGGTTCAGATCTACATACTCTGTTATCTCATTTAACTTGCTTCTCATCAGCTTATTGTTATTATCTGGCGATGTTGAAATAAACCCTGGCCCAGGAGGCACATCCAATATTGCGAATGAAAATATATTGTCCATCTTCCATTGCAACATTAGAAGTCTCAGAAATAAACTTAATTATATAGCTGATATTATCGAAGAGTTCGATATTGTATTTTTTACTGAGACCCATCTAGATAATCAAGTATTAGACAGCGATATTATTATCGAGGGTTTTGAAACACCAAGTAGGAAAAATAGGGATTCAAGAGGGGGTGGAATTATTACGTATCATAAAAGTTGTGTAAATTTGACTAGGAGGTTGGATTTAGAACATGAACATGTTGAAAGTATGTGGTACGAGCTTAAGACAAAATTACATAATATTTTAATAAATATAAATTACAGATCTGAGAGACAATCTCATATTTATTACTGGCAATATTTTGAGCATATGCTTAAGCAGGCTCATGATGAGAATAATAATATTATCTGTTTGGGAGATATGAACAAAAATTTTCTTGGTAATCTTCCTCATAACGTTAATGACATTCTTGTCATCAACGGATTAGTTAATATAATAAATAAACCTACACATTTCGACGCACGATCAGGCAACACGTCTCTATTGGACCCAATTTTAATTACCGATTCAATACCGGTTATTGATTGTGATACAATACCTATTGACAGGGAAATAAGTGACCATGACGGCACTTATGTCAGTATAGACTGTGGCTATTGTAACAGGAAAACCTTTCAGCGTACCATCTGGGATTATAAGAGGGGGGACTATTTACTTATGAAAAACAAAATAATTGAAACAGACTGGGAAAACGTGATTGATGCAGAAATTGATATTAACTCGGCATGTTCAAACTTTACTAAAACATTTCTTAATATAGCAAAAACGTGCATTCCTACAAGGGAGGTAACTATTCGTAGTGATGATAAAGTTTGGTTCGATTCGGATTTACGGCGTGAATCGCGTAAACGCGACAGACTACGGCAAATATTTTTTAGGACGAAAACGGAAACAGCCGAAAAAAAATTTAAAACACAAAGAAACAAATTTAATAACTTAAAGAAACAGGCGAAACAACGGTTTTACGATAATATTAACGAACATCTTGATGATCTCAAAACAGTAAATAGCAAAATGTATTGGAAAACAATTCACATGTTACTTAAAAATGACCGCTCTACGAATGAGTTACCTCCACTTCATGATCCATTCAATAATTTTAATTTGGCATATGATGCCACTCAGAAATCCAATGTTTTGAACAAATATTTTTGCTCGATTACCAAGTTGAACGACGATGATGCTGTCTTGCCAGATTTTCATGACAGATGTGAAAATATTCTATCCCAAGTTATCGTTACTGAACAAGAAGTAATCGATATGTTATGTACTCTTAATGCTAATAAAGCTGTTGGTCCCGATATAATTAGTAATAGGATGTTGGTGTCTGTAAAGGAGGAGATATCGAAACCATTGTGTAGTTTATTTAATAAATCCTTACGTGAAAAAGTATTTCCATCGGACTGGAAAATCGCCCATGTAATCCCTTTGTTTAAAAATGGGGACAAATCTTTACCGTCTAACTATAGACCTATTTCTTTACTTTCTTGTGTAAGTAAGGTGCTGGAAAAAATAATTTTCAAGCATGTGTTTAATCACCTACTTGAAAATAAACTATTATACAAGTTCCAGTCGGGATTTATACCAGGTCACTCTACAAGTCATCAACTAATAGAGTTGTATCATACAATATTACTTGCATTAGAGGCAAAACAAGTGACCAGCGTTACATTTGCTGATATAAGCAAAGCATTTGATACAGTTTGGGTAAAAGCACTTTTATATAAACTTGGCAAATATGGTATTAAAGGTGATCTGCTTTGTTGGTTAAAAAGTTATCTTTCTAACCGTACTCAAAGGGTTATGATAAAAGATGCTTTATCCGGGATTGGTCATTTGCATGCGGGTGTGCCTCAGGGGTCAGTATTGGGTCCTTTAATGTTCTTGATCTTCATAAACGATATTACTGATGAGATAGTAGGTCTAGGTCGTCTTTTTGCTGATGACACGTCTATTGGACATATAGCACAAGATGAAAGCACACTAAGAAATATGATTAATACAGATCTGAATCACCTGAAAAAATGGTCAAACAGGTGGTTATTAAAGTTTAATCCCACCAAAACTGAAATTATTATTTTTAATGTCAATGGGGTTGAATGTAATTTAACATTTAATTTTGACCAAACAACTATTGATCCAGTACATACACACAAACATTTAGGGATTGTATTCAGCAGCGACTGTAAGTGGACTAAGCACATAGACAAATTAATTGAATCAGCTTCGAAACAACTTAATGTACTCAGAAAATTAAAATACCGTCTTAACAGAAATTACTTAGAAAAAATTTATTTAACATTTATTAGACCTGTATTGGAATATGCATCTGAAGTGTGGGATAATTGTGGACAAACAAATTCGGACAGATTAGAAAAAGTACAACTTGAAGCTGCGCGTATTGTTACGGGATTACCATCGTTTGCCAGTATACATTCTATTTATATCGAGACGGGGTGGGAAAAGTTGAAAACTAGAAGGGAGGTAAGAAAATTGGTGCTATTTTATAAAATCGTCAACGGTCAAGTACCTGATTATTTAACAGAATTAGTACCACCTACAGTCGCTGACACTAATAATTATAATTTAAGGAACAGACTTAATATTTCACAACCATCATACCGATTATCTACATATCAACAGTCTTATTTTCCCACTACGATTAAATTATGGAACACTCTAGATCTGAACCTTCGTCAACTGCCGACACTCCCGTCTTTTAAATCCAAATTGCAACAAAAATATTTTCAACCGAAAACTGTACCTTCTTACTTTTCTTTTGGAGACCGATATCTTAGTGTATTGCATGCTAGGCTTAGAAATAAATGTAGTTCTCTGAACAGCGATTTATTTAAATCGAAGTTGGTGCCTAGTGCTTCTTGTTCATGTGGATATAAAAACGAATGTTCCGAGCATTTTCTATTATATTGTAATAAATTCAATTTACTTAGAAATAACATGATCATTGAATTAAATATGCTTGATATGGGGGGTCTACCGGTAAATATCGATATTTTGTTATTTGGAAATGATGACCTGTCTGTAGAAATAAACACGTTTATATTTTCATGTGTACAAAAATACATAAAAGATACACGGCGTTTCGCTTGAACTAACAAGTCAACATGTATAACGTTATTGACAATTGTCAACATTATGTACTTCTACATGTATGTATATTCTTTTCTTGGTCGCGCTGTGGGGTATTGATTGATTGACGTGTCAAAGGTCGATGAAATATACATGTGTTATTCAGTTCAAATTGTACTTACCTATGCAAGATCTCCATGAATTAATTAAATCCCAACATATAAACTATGTCTAATCGTAATACGATCCAAGTATGCAACACACATACACCACGTGTTTAAGAATGGTCTTTGAGGTGTGCTCGACTTGCCATATATTATACCTTAGCACACAGTATGTTTCATCGACCTTTGAAATTTGCATTTTTCGTTCTATTGTATTTTTTATTTTTTTTTATTCGTCTTCATATTCTGAACAAATATGTTATTATTATGTAATTAATGCTGTTCTGATTATATGTAAATTGATGTAACTAGCGGAGAAGACATTTCTAAGTTGTAAAACTTGTGTCTGATCCATTTGTTGTTATTATGAACAATAAAATAAGTTTAAATCAACCAGAACACCAAAGAGCATCAACAGGAAAGTCAAATAAATCAACATCCTTTGGAAAACAGTA
>NZ_CAHJWD020000074.1 GCF_903642095.1 Bathymodiolus brooksi thiotrophic gill symbiont
GGCAATTATGGAGGAAAAGGAAGTTGAATAGTGCAAAGATATTAAAAATATGGAAGAAACCCAGGTTGAATAGTGAAAAGATATGGCAATTATGGAGGAAAAGGAAGTTGAATAGTGAAAAGATATGGAAAATATGGAAGAAAAGTCAGTTGAATAGTGAAAAGATATGCAAATTATGGAGGAAATGTAAGTTGAATTGTGATATGATTTGGAAAATATGTAAGAAAAGTAAGTTGAATAGTGAAAAGATATGGAAAATGAGGAAGAAAAGTAGGTTGAATGGTGAAAAGATATGGAAAATAGAAAAGTAAGTAGAATAGTGAAAAAAACTGAAAAATACAGAAGAAACCAGTGACAAGATAAGGAAAATATGGAAGAAATGTAAGTCGACTTGTGAAATGATTTGGAAAATATGGAAGAAAAGTAAGTTGAATAGTAAAAAGATATGGAAAATGAGAAAGAAAAGTAGGTTGAATAGTGAAAAGATATGGCAATTATGGAAGAAAAGTAAGTTGAATAGTGAAATGATATGGAAATTATGGAAGAAAAGTAAGTTGAATGGTGAAAAGATATGTAAAATATGGAAGAAACCCAGGTTGAATAGTGAAAAGATATGGAAAATATGGAAGAAAGGCAAGTTGAATAGTGAAAAGATATGGAAAATATTGAAGAAAAGTAGGGTGAATAGTGAAAAGATATGGAAAATACAGAAGAAAAGTAAGTTGAATAGTGAAATGATTTGGAAATTATGGAAAAAAAGTAAGTTGAATAGTGAAAAGATATGGAAATTATGGAAGAAAAGTAAGTTGAATAGTGAAACGATTTGGAAAATGCAGAAGAAAAGTAAGTTGAATAGTGAAAAGATA
>NZ_CAHJWD020000075.1 GCF_903642095.1 Bathymodiolus brooksi thiotrophic gill symbiont
CATCACAGTTCATGACCGTTTCTGGAATGTAGGCCAAGCAAATTGTATTTTAAAATACTTTGAAAATATGATGATTGATCATTCAGATTCCACCATTTTCTAGAAAATGGCCGATTTTACCGGGAAAATACATGCAAGTGCTCTCCATTAGTCACAAAATGGCAGATTATTTTGCATTTCCACTGCTGCTTTAATAACAAATATACCCCTTACTTCTTGGGGTAATGAAATGAAATTCACAGAGAAGATAGAAAAAGAATTAATTTAACAGCAATAATCAAAATTTATAGCATAAATTGAACAGAGAATTAAATTAAACCAGACAGAAAAATGAGATTATCTGGGTAAAAAAAACCTGTCATTATTACAAATAGCATCAACAAAACTGTATTGTTACCACTCTGTGATAATAAATGTGATTAAAATAAATTGAAATCAGTCATTAATTGTTTTACCAAAATATGTCGGTCTAATAGATTGTATTGACAAAAGCAAAAACACAAAATTCACTGGATTAAATACTTTTTATGTGGGTAAGCAAGTTTAATTTTTGCATCAAATAATTAATTTTTAATACTTCAATTTCAAACTATTTAAAAAAAACATCTTTTGAAATTTTTCAGACAAATCAATTACACTGAAAAAGCTAAAATACTGTACTTTCTTAATCTGGTTTACTTTTTAAGTTTGGTTGGCCTATGACAAAATCATGTGCTTTATTGAACTTTGACCGACTTTATGTGACGTCATACGACGCCATTTGGAAAAGGGAGGGTAAACAAATATAGGTCAGTATGTAATTATTATCGATCTTTTTTCCATGGAACTTTACACATGTGAGCAAGAATAGATGAGGAACATAATTAAAAAGAAAAAAATGTTTACTTTTCAAACATGAAAAAAATAATCAAACATTATCCAATGACTGACCGACTTATTGTCAGACGAGGATACAATCAGAGTCATGTTTCCTGCGTTTTCGGTCGTGATTTGCAATGCAAGATTTTTGTATGAAAATAATATGCATAACAGTGCTTTATCTTGAAAAATATGTTATCTCTTTTTTGTTCGGATAACTTTCGACTTATTTAAGATTGTTTTCTTACCTTTGTATCTTACTTTCTCATGAACTTTCCTGAAAGTCGACATCATTTTGTGCATTCAAAAAGGTGTACTCGTTTATCGATGACGTAAATTTCACCACTTTCTCCTATGACGTCGCAATGCCGTTCGATCTGTGTTCGATTTCCCGCAAAAATGGTATTTTTTCCTTTTTCCGTTTTTCTGCGAAACCGAATTCTACTGTACTCTTTGTAAAGTAATTTATGTTACGCGTCTACAACGAAAAACAAAGTTTTTGTCTACTGTTGTGCTCTGCTTTGCTCAAACGGAATTATCGAGGGGCCTTTTCTGCCCCAAAATTTGTTTTGTTATATACTTTTCGAAAATACTTGACAAGAAATAATTGTTCAGAAGGTTTTTTTTGTCTTTTAATAGTTGTTCAACAGAATATACTGTAGCATATTTCAAACGTCTCCAACACTGTGCATAACGTCTCATGAGCATTCAGTCGTGGTGTGCTATT
>NZ_CAHJWD020000076.1 GCF_903642095.1 Bathymodiolus brooksi thiotrophic gill symbiont
GTCTTGACCAAGCCAGAGCTATAAGAATGGTCTTGCAACCATCCTCTCTTATCTTGTGTAGAATCCTGTGGAGAAGACAAAATGGTGGGAAGATGCAATTGAACATTCCTTTCCAGGAGATGGCCATTGCATCCACTGCCCAAGCTTTCTGGTTTGGGATTGGAGAGACAAATGTCTCCAGTTTGTAATTCAAACTGGTGGCAAACAGATCCATCAGGTGATAGCTTGAACTAGAGGCTCAGTGGGCTGAGCCTGTGTCGCTCACCTTTCATTCTGCTTTGAGGAAACTTAATACAGAACCTTCCATAGGTGCTTCCCACCAAATTTCTGTTCATTTTGGCATAGCAGTTTCAGAGAAGAAGATTTTTAGAAATTGACCAATCTAAAACAGCCATGTTTGTTAATGGATCAAAACGAAATGAGCAATCTCTATAGAGGACCTTCCATAGATGCTTCTTATCAAGTTTCATATCATTTGGCCAAGTGGCTTCAGAGGAAAAGCTGTTTCAGAAATCGACCAATAAGAAACAAGAATTGCCTATGATGGCCATGTTTGTTAACGGATCAAAACGGAATGAGCAATTCCCATAGAGGACCTTCCATAGATGCTTCCTACCATGTTTCAGAGTAGAAGATTTTTAGAAATTGACCAATCAGAAACAATAATTGCCTGTGGCGGCCATGTTTGTTAATGATCGGGACAAAATGAGCAATCCTTATAGAGAACCTTCCATAGATGCTTCCTACCAAGTTTCTGTTCATTTGGCAAAGCGGTTTCAGAGAAGAAGATTTTTAGAAATCGACCAATTAGAAACAAGAATTGCCTGTGGCAGCCATATTTGTTAATGGATCGGGACGAAATGAGCAGTCTTTATAGAGGACCTCCCATAGATGCATCCTACCAAGTTTCGGTTCATTTGGCAAAGCGGTTTCAGAGGAGAAGATTTTTTAGAAATCATCCAATCAGAAACAAGAATTGTCTATGGTGGCCATATTTGTTAACGGATCGGGACGAAATGAGCAATCACAACAGAGGACTTTCCATAGATGCTTCCTACCAAGTTTCGGTTCATTTGGCCAAACGGTTTCAGAGGAGAAGAATCTAATTTTTTCAATAGTTTTCTATTTTTTACTGATTTTTTTCACTAATTTTCAAGTTTGAGAAGCGGCAACGGCCATGTTTGATGGCAGTCGGGGTCATCATTCATGGTCTGAAAGAGAATTATATATGCATTGTTCCTTTATAGTTTGGTAGCAACATTGGCTCTTTACAATATTTAAAGAATTAAAAAAAATTAAAAAAATCTATTTTTTGTAACGATAGCAGCCATTTTTCATAAGCGACCAGGGTTAGCAACCATAAGTCTGAAAGTGGATCATATATGCATCATTTCCATAAAGTTTGGTGGCAACTGGCTTTTTACCGGATTTTAAAATATGTTTTTTGACAATAATTTTCTATTTTTTGTAACAGTGACGGCCACGTTGGATGACAGCCGGAGGTCTTCAATCAAAATTTTGAAAGAAGACCACATATGCATTCTTTCCATATGGTTTGATTGCATTTGATTCTTTACAGGATTTTAAAATAATTTTTTAATGACTTTGTTCACTAATGTTCTATTTATAGTAACGATGGTGGCCATGTTTGATGGGGGATGGGGTCCTCAACCATAATTCTGAAAGAATATTACATATGTATCAAATTTAATTGCAATATACAGATCCCTCCAAGTGTATCAACGATCAAACACTCAGGTCGGACAGAGAGTTTTGTCGGACTTCACACCGACAAATGTCCGACCAAATTGTCCGA
>NZ_CAHJWD020000077.1 GCF_903642095.1 Bathymodiolus brooksi thiotrophic gill symbiont
AGTAATAGCTCCAAAAGTAACCATATAAAGGAGAAATATATTTACTAAAACTTTTACAATGTTTTCCATGATTTATTTAGGGTTAAAAATAAGCTTATTTTAATAGATTGTTATATTTTATGATGAGAATTTTCTTAATATAATATTTTAACTAAAGGGATAATAATGATAGCACTAACTATATTTAAATAAAATCCTAACAAAAAAAATCCATTAAAATATCAATTCCTATTCTCCATATAAACCAATGCAACCACTAAAAAAACTTCAAAAAGACAAGATAAAGTGCAAAAAAAATGAGAGAAAATTATGAAAAAAGTGACCTACTCTGGATTATCTTATAAATTTAGGTGTTAATGGCTTTTTCAGAAAATTCTCATAACGCTTATCTGTTAAAGTTTTTAGAAAGGCTACCAAAGCATTTACTTTTCTATCTGAGAGTTTTTTGCCTTTTTTAAGGTCATCAAAATTTATCGTTTTAGGCACTTCTGCTGCTGCCCAAGGTTGATTGGTTTCAGGGTTAATGGCACGGTTTTCATTGATGTATTTGTCATAAAATACAATCACAGTTTTCAAATCTTTAAATACGCCGTTGTGCATATAGGGGGCAGTGATGGCGACATTTCTAAGACTTGGGGTTCTGAATTTTCCTTTTTGTTTTGTGTCATTTACTTTGGGATTGTTAAGCAGACCTTTGTCTATTGTCTTTACGCCGTTTTTAGTGCGCAATGCGGTGTTAATTGGCACGCCGATATTATGGTATTCATAATTACTGAATGTTTCACCTTGAGCGTTATCGGATTTTTTTAGCTGATGGCAAGTGGCACAATTGGTATTATTGTTTGAGAAAAACAAAGAGCGTCCTAAATCTTCTAAATCTGTGAGTTCGTATTTACCTGCTAAATAGCGGTCGTATTTTGAATCAAATGGGGCGAAAAATTTAGTTTTCTCAAATTCGGCAATGCTTTGTGCCATTGCTGCATACGCTTTTTCAACATCATTAAAAATAGCGTTACCATAAATATCTCTAAATTGCATACTATAAGTAGGATGATTTTTAAAACGATTAATCAAAGTTTGTTTACTTGGTATATTCATTTCAGTAGGGTTAAGCGGTGGGCCGCCTGCTTGTCCTTTTAAATCTTGTTCACGCCCATCAAGAAATTGCCCGCCTATCCATTGTTGATTTTTTTTATCAAAATGAAAATCGGGGCTAAACATAGCATACGCTGCACTCGGGGTATTTCTATCGCCTAAACTTTTACCGTCATCGCCGAGTGAGGCAGCACCACCAACGCCATTATCACGATTATCGATAAAGCCTAAACTGGGATTGTGGCAAGTGCTACAAGACTGGGTGCGATTGTTGGACAAAATTGGGTCGAAAAACAGTTGCTTGCCAAGTGCTTGCTTTTGTATACTAAGGTTAGATTCTGTGCCACAGGCACTTAATACTAGGGCAAAAAATAGAGATAATAATTTCATTTTGATTTAAATAATAGATAAAAAGGGGAAAAAATAAGTTGATGAAAACGGTTAAAGTGCTTCATTTCATTCTGTTTAATGCCGAATTTTATTCTATTGACGCTTTTAGACAACACTAAAGAATTGAAAACCCAATCCCAAATCGCTAAAAATCCGCCAAAATTAACATTGATATGTTGCTTTGAATGATGAATTTGATGCTGTTTTGGGGAGATTAAAAATCGCTCAATAATAGTGCCAAAACTAATGCCGATATGAGAATGCCGAAGGTTAGAACCTACGAATGAAAAAACAAAAGCCAAGGCATTTACCCCTAAAATATCAACGATACCAATCATTGCACCAAAGCCATAAATAAACACACCGCTCACGAGTCCGACAATAAGCGAATAACGCAAACCAAATAACAAAGACTCAACAGGATGCACCCGATAAAAAGTTAGTGGCGTTAAGACTTTAGCACTATGATGCACCTTGTGAAACGCCCACAACCAAGGCATGGTATGTAAAAAACGGTGTAGCCAATAACGGCTAAAATCACTTAAAACAAACAAACTCAGGGTGAAAAATACCATCACTTGGGTGTAAGAAAACCCCTCTATTCGAACAAAACCGTATTGTGTTAATAAAAAATCATTTACCCACAATGCCACTTCTTTTGCACCAATCAGCATTGGAAAGATAACCAACACCTTAAAAATAGAGATAAATATAAAATACCCGTAATCCAATAAGGCACTAGGGTGTAGCCATAGTTTTTTTGAGAGATTGAGCCTGCGTTTTTTAGGGTTAAGCCATAAAAAAACTGCTGCAATGACCACCGAACTGAATAAAAACACCCAATAGATGCGTTTATGCGGGTCAATCAAATACTCAAGTGGATTAATCGCCATCAGCATCAAGCACCTTCGAAACAAAACCCAATTTATTCATGAGTGATAGGTAATAAGATTGCATTAACCAATTGGTTGATTGATACAGGGATTTTCCTTTGGCATTAAGTAAATCTTGCTCTTGCATTTTTTCAACTTGTGCGATGGCTTGATTAAGAAAGCCAATGGTTTTATTGATTTCTTTGGTTGCACCAAATTTTCTAGCAACATCGCCAAAATCTTTATGGCTAGAGGCATCGATCGCCTGCTTATGTGCTTGCAGGATAGACAAAATTGCCATTACACTGTTTTGACTTATGGCATATTCAGCACGCCGAGCATCTGCATGACCTTTATACTTTTTACTTAAACCAGCCACATCGCCAATACGCCATTCTTTTAAAGCATAAGTGCTACTCACTAAAGCATTTAACAAAATAGCACTGGCAAACTGTTCATCTTGCACAAATTTGGACCGATGTGCTTGATAGGCTGACCCAATATTTCGTAAATAATGCTCAATGGACTTTGCCATTATCAACGCCATCGAACGCACTCTGGTATTAGACAAATCTTGTGTGAATAACAAGTATTCAAGTGCGTTAATGGTTTTATGTGAATGCCTATAAAGTGCGTAAGACAAATCATCGTTAGCACTAATAATTAAATCTAATTGGGCTTTAATGTCTTCATTGTTGCCATGAAAAATATCAATATATCGTGGTGTGTCTAAAAAATCCTCATTTAAATCACCTAGCACATAAGTGGCTTCTACTTTTTTCCAATTGCTAACCAATTGGACGAATAACATTTGACTTTTTTTGGTTTTCCCTTGTTTGATACTGGCACTTATTTGCTTAGCATTGATAATTGATTGCTCAATATTGTGAATAATAACTTGCTCAAAAAAAGCTTTGTCTACTGCATTAACACAGAAAGTAAATAACAAGATAACCGATATAATTATTCGCTTCATAACTACATTCCTTCAATAAATTTTATGAATTTTACTCTGTCTTTTTTGCTTAAATTGACAAAAGCCTCCTTAGCCGATTGTGCCTCACCTCCATGCCACAAAATAGCCTCTTCCACGCTATTAGCACGCCCGTCATGCCAAAAATTAGGTGCTTTTTTACTATTCCAAAGTGGGGCAGTGCGAAAGCTACCTTCACCTAAATTGTGCGGCA
This sequence comes from Bathymodiolus brooksi thiotrophic gill symbiont, assembly GCF_903642095.1. Classification (GTDB taxonomy): domain Bacteria; phylum Pseudomonadota; class Gammaproteobacteria; order PS1; family Pseudothioglobaceae; genus Thiodubiliella. The sequence continues at coordinate 3,545 of NZ_CAHJWD020000077.1, forward strand.
ATAAATCACTATAAGGATAAATAGTGCGTTTTTCCAAATCATAACTCGGTGTATGGCAATAACTACAACCAACTTTAGTAAAGAGTTTAATCGGCTTAACCGCACTCACTTTATCCAAACTTTTAACAAAATAAGTAATCGCCTCTAAACGCTGTTGTGGCAAATCTAGTGTCTTGCCTTTGGGTGCATTATTGCATTTTGTTTGTTTACTGGTGCAATTTTCCTGCAGATAAAGCGGGTTGCTTAAACCCATATCATTATGGGCGGCATTTGCCACTTGCGTTAAAATAGACGGTTCGTGAGCACTTAAATTAAAACGCTTTACAGGCTTATTAGAGACACTTCCGAGCAAACCCAAGCCGTGCAAAGAAGGGGATATACGCATTGAAAGCGTGCTATTAACCCTACCATAGCCTAGATTACTAAGCCTAACCACTGGTTTTTTTAATATCACTTTATCGCCATTTTTATAAGATGATATGTGTGTTTGATAATCAATCTCCACTCTTGCTTCCACAGGCACATTACCGGTAGATTTGGTGTTAATCTGCGTCCCATAAACAGTATTAGGATTGTCTAATTTGACAACAAACTTATTACTTCGCTCCCCTTTCAGATGGCAATTTATGCAAGCATTCTGATTAAACAAAGGCCCTAATCCATCACGCGCTGTAGTAGATGCAGGAAAAGCCACCCAAGGTTTTTCAAAAAAACTTTTACCCAAAATAAACTTATCTTCATTAAACGCCTTGACTGAGACGGCAAAAACTCTTGGCATCAAAATAATGCCAAGAGTTAATGTTAACAATAAGACTCTATTAAAGCTGAGTCTCTTCACCATCCGTCACATCGCCAACACTCAAATTAATGCCATTTGCTTTAGCAACATTAATCATTTGGTCGCCAATCGCTCTTAATTCGTTTTTAAGTTTTTTAATTTGCTTGGCTTGAGGATCATTAGGACGAATTTGATAATCAAAATGACGAGAGATTTGTGCCAAAGCATTTATTTTATTAACTTTGGCATCTGCAGACTTAATCAATGCCATTAACTTAGACTTATCTTTAAGTGCATCAATCGGGGCTACACCATAATCAATACCATTATAAGTGCCAAATAAAATGTTTTTAAAACCCTGATAGTTTTGCGCAATATCACGATGAGTATTATCAGAAAAACAACTGTGTTCATCTTCTTCACTTGGCGTTAATACAGCAACAGCAATGCGTTCATTTGCTAATTCTGATTTAATAAACACACCCAAACCTGAAAATATTTGAGACAATGCTGTTTTCTCATCAATATTTTTATCACTGGTGTTATTACCTAAAAGTGCCGCACGGTAATTGCTATTATCGCCCTTACCCCAAGCCACAACCATTGATTCAAGATCTGAAACAATCAGTGCAGATGCTGCATTTAGATATTGTTTGCGACGATCAGCATTTTTAGCCGTGGTGTAATCAGCCACAGTTCTTTGACCAGCAATCAATGCACCCGTAGTTATGCCATCTTTGATAAAATTGGCATAATCTTGATCTTGACCCCAAAGCAAAAACTCAATCGCATGATAGCCCGTTGCCACATTAGCATCACCGCCATTTTCATTCAATGCCGCTAATACATCAGGGGTAATATTACTCACATTCACTGTTTTAGACTTCTCACCACTTGGAGTAAATGCACCTTTTGCATCAATGATGTTGCCAGAGGTTTTTTTACCTTTAGCATCCATGGTATAGTCAACCATATTCTCATCCAATGGCCAAGCATTAAGTTGCCCTTCTGGTGCACCATAAACCGTATGCCAACCTTCTTCTGCGTCAATCGGGCCATTTGATAATCTAAACGCCTCGGTTTGTCCATAAGATTCTCTGGCATTTAACCATGACGCTTTGGCATTTTCCATCATCATTGTCGTAGGGTTTTTAGTGAAATCCTTAATCGCCACTTGCATGCTTTTTGCATCGTTTAACGCATCTGTATAGCTAGCAATAGCGATATCTGCATAAGCAGTTAAAACTTCATTCTTGCCGCCAAAAAATGCTTGAGCGGTTGATGCCACCATTGCCATTGTAAGCACTGATGAAATAATTATTTTTTTTTGTGTTCTCATTTTGTCTCCTTAATATTAATCAATTAAAATTCGTAAGTTAATTTTGCCAAGGTAGCACTATCACCATCTTTAGGCTTATTACCTTCCACTACTAAACTCACACCTTCTGCAATCGTATAACTAACAGCAGCAGCATTTGATTTGGTATCGCCACCATCTATTCTGATTGCAAAAACCCAATTACCTGTTGCATATTGTGCTTCTAATTGCCTTTCTTTATGCTTTATTTCAGCAGCAGTATCGCCACTTG
>NZ_CAHJWD020000078.1 GCF_903642095.1 Bathymodiolus brooksi thiotrophic gill symbiont
AAAACTTTGATTTAGCATCAAGCCTCGGAAAAAATAACAACATTGTCATTTACTACAACGCAAAAAACAATGAAATAGACTACCTATATGGACAACAAAACGACATTGAAGTAAACCAGATAGAATACCGCATTATCGCCAACGGCAAAATCATCAACACCCTAGTTGAAGACACCACCAATGGCGAATACATCACAGACACCGACGACGACCCAAAAGACGACATCGACACCCAAGCCATCGTAGCACAATTACAACAAGCCATCACCATAAACCGAACCAACACAAAAATACACAAAAACTGGTTCACAAGACACAGCTTTACAAAAAAAGGGCTAGACATCAACAACCCACCACCCCCCATCCAAAACAGAAAGCAAACAACCCAATCCACTAACAGTAACACTCCCCCTACTGACACCAACACTCCACCTACTAACCCCAACACATCCCGATACCAAAGCAACATCATCATCCAAAGCAGCGACAACCCCATCGTAATCAAAGCAGCCAACGCCTTATTTAACAAACACCCCAACACCAGCATCCTCGTTAAATTCGACCAAAACGGTAACCTTATTACCCTCAAAGGCGAAACTTACACCCCAACAGGCAACACCCGCCTTAATTTTGTCGGCCACGGCGCTGATTTAGAACAAGAAGGCGCACAATCATTAGCAGACAAGGTAAAAACACTACAACAAACCTATAGCAATGACAGCACCAATATCAAGCGTATTGCCCTGGTAGGTTGCGATACCGATGGCATCAACCAAAACTTAACCAAAAACTTTGCCACAACTGTTTATAACGACACACCAAGCCTAAGAGATGCTGAAGTTACTGGCAGAAAAGGTGAAATGCAAATCAATACTGATGGTACTAAAACCATGGAAACGGGTAGTGAAAAAATGATTTATCAGTGGAATACTGATTTAAATATCGTTACCCAACAAACTGAAGAATCTAAGCGTGTCGGGGAGGTGTTAAAGGGTTTGAAGCTTGGGGGTGCAAGTTCTAAGGGTTCATCTGGTGCTGTTGATATAGGTAATATCCCAAGTTTATTAACCAACAAACATGTAGACACAGAAAATCCTGTTGGCTCAGGCTATTATAAAACTGCTTATAATCTTAAAGATCAGCCTGATTTATTGGTATTACTCTTAAAGCCAAGCTATCAAGCCACTGATATTAGAGAAGAAATGGGGTGGTTAGAACAACTAGATGCTCTTGGTATGAAAACACCTAAGCGTTATAAACAAATCAAATTTGTAAATAAAGACAATAAAACCAAAACTTTGCAACATGGTTTAGTTGTGCAAAAAATTAAAGGCGCACAAAGTATAAAATTAATGCGTAAAAAATGGCTTCCGTCAGGAGACACTCTACAGAAAATACTTAATATCAGTAACGACAAAACCTTAAAAGATATTAAGCATTTACAAAAAATATTTGCAAAAAAACCTCATCTTTCTGTATTAGATTTTCAAGGGGTTATTGCCGAAGACGGTCAATTATATGTTATAGACCCAATGGATATTATTGTGTCGTCTATAAACAGTGGGAATGCATATGAGTTAGATACTTTGCAGATATTTGAACAACAGATTTTACAACACCATAAGCGTTTTACTGACAAAACACTTAACCATATTACTTATATTGACAAACAACTTTGGGAATCATCTGATGACACACTAAAGCAACAAATGCTAAGCGATGCACAGCAAAATAATAACAAGGTTATTGTTACTTATGATGTTGGAACAGGTCAAAAAGAAGTTATCCATCGTCCAAGTAATAGCCAAAGTTTGACTTTCAATACCGTTGAAGTCATTGCCCGTGACACCGAAAGCCAAAATGTTGATTTGAAAAAAGATTGCCTTGATTTTGCCGAAAAACAAGGCTGGGAACAAAGCAATGATTCTATTTTTCGTGTAAACACTCCTGAGGAGTATGAAACCTTAAACCTTAAAAGTAATGGCAAAAATAAACACAATATTATTTTGTCAATTGGTAACGATAAAGTTACTCAGGAAGCGGTTCAATCGCTCTATGAAAAACACCCTGATAATAGTGTTATTGTCACACTTGATGAACAAGGTAGATTGGTTTTTCCAGAAGGCAAAGTATTTGCACCTGATGAGAGTGTGCGGCTCAATATTGTTGGATATCCAGAAAAATTGGAAAAAGTTGGTGCTCAAAATTTAGCAAATTACACTGATGAAATAATACAACGCTACAATATAGATTCAGTAGACAGTCACGCTTATTTAAATCGTGCTGCTTTGGTAGGCAGTAAAAACGAAGAGCTTAGCAAAAATTATGCCAAACAACTTTATACACGAGAATATTTAAGAGGTGCCAGTGTTACAGGCAGAATAGGCGATATACAAGTTAATACAGATGGCTCTAAAACGATGGGTAGCTCTGATCAAAAAATCGTTCATAGTTGGGATTATGGAAATAACAAACCTGTTTGGACAACAGAAAGCTCTAAGAATATTGGTAAAGTTTTGGGTCATTTAAAATTAGGGTTGAACGATGAAGTAACTGCCTTAAATTTACCCGATTCATTGAATTATGGGGATTTGGGTAAAGTTGTTGGCAAAGGTCATATGAAAACTGCCCACACCTTAAAAAACTATCCTGATTTATTATTTTTACAGCGATATGCAAATACAGGAAATAACAGTTACATTGAACAATTAGAAAATGAAGTTAAATGGGTTAACAAATTTAGAGAAATGGGCATTAAAACGCCAAAATATTTTAAAACCCTCTCTATGATTGACAAAGACGGTCAAGAACGCCATGGAATTTTAGTTGAACGCATTCACAGTGCAGCTGTAGTAAAACCAGAAGATCTTTTGGGAGGGGTAAGGGAGAGGGCTGGTGAATTACTTAAAGATGAGCGAACAACACACAAAACACTTGCCGACATTCAGAATTTATTAAAAAAATTCAACCAACATCCAAATTTGAGTATTAGTGATTTGCAAATGTTAATGGGTAGAGATGGGCAACTTTATGTGTTTGACCCAATAAACAGCGATCCACCATCGTCTGGAACTTTGTCTAATTTTTTACAACAAGTCAGAAAAGACAATATAGAAGACTTAGAAAAGTTGAGAGACAAATCGTTAGGCACCCTGAAAAAGTTTGACCAAAACAAAGGCATGCACGCCATTCTTATCAGCGAGAATGTGTTAAAGCAAGATCCTGAATTTGAAAAAGATCTATTAAACAAGGCAAAAAAACAAAAAGACCTTGTTATTATGAGTTGCAGCTCAGATAGTACAATCAAAGTGCTTTACGAGCCAAAAACTGACTATAAAATCGATAGAATTGAAGTTATACTTGATGAAAATAATCGCTTTATCAGTAAAAATCAGATGAACGATTTAATAAAAGAAAATCCAAAAGTGTCTAGCGATATGGTTTTTCGCCACACCCTAAAAAAAGATTTCAGCAATTACCGAACCAATATTATCGTTCAACATGGTAATAGCGACATCGCAGTTAAGGCCGCCCAAGACCTTGCAAATAAACATCCTGAAAATAGTGTTATTGTTCATTTTGATGCCAATAACAAATTAGTCACATCAGACAATGAGTTTTACACTCCCAAAGGCAATGTGCGACTTAGCTTTGTTGACCATGGAACAAACTTTGTGACAAGCGAAAATACTATGGATAAATTGGTTGACAAAGTCAAACAGATTTATGACACTTATGCCGATGAAAATACTTATTTTGAACGCATTGCCCTAGTAGGCTGTGATACCGATGGGGTTGGAAAAACTTTAACCAAAGACTTTGCCCATGCTGTTTATAACGATATGCCGACCCTAAGAAATGCAAAAATTACGGGCAGAATAGGAAAAGTGCAAGTAAATGACGATGGCACCAAGACCATGACAACAGATGGCACCAAAATGGTTTATAGTTGGGATGATGGCAAAGGAGAAATCACCCAAAAAACTGAGACGGTTAAAAGCTATAGCGATAGTCTAAAAAATCCATTAAATGATGACCTTGATGCTCAAATAAGGGTAATAGAAAGGTTGTTTGAGAGTAAAAAATTCCAATCTGAAAAGAAAAGCAAGCATCACTATATCTTGGTTGATACCCTTAATGTTTTGCGTGAACTGCAAAAAAATGGATCGGGATATTCTTTTGAAGAAATGGAGCAACTTAAGCTTGACTTTTATAAGCATTTGGAAAGAAACCCAAGTTCAGAAATTTTAGACAAATTAAACGGGATATATGCCTGTTTAGAAAAATATACTTCTAAAATAGAAATACTTAAAATGCATTTTAATAAGCAGTATAAGGAAGTTGGATTATTGGGAATTGACAAAAAGATTGAAAAATTGGAGAAGGTGCGTGATCGAACCTTTGAACTTTCAAGGGAAAATCCTGAGATGAAAGAATGGGCAAGCTTAAAGAGAGTATTCATAGAACATGATATTCAATTGTCTAAAGGGTTTCAAGCGGAACTTGAAAAATGGAATCAACCTGTAGTCAGTATGGCTAGCACAAAACCATTTGTAGGATATAAGCATCAAGTTATTCTAACAGTAAGAGACGATCATGGAATGATAATAGATGATGAAGCTCATACCTTGTTAACCAATGAACAGTACTTGGCAGAAAAATATCCACACAATACAACCATTGTCCATATGGATAAAGACGGTAATTATCAGGTTGTATTCGGCGATACATTAGATCAAATACCAAAAGGCGATCTCAAGGTTATAATTAATGGACATGGTAATTCAGAAGGAATTGGGGGCAGGAGTGTTGAGGAAATTGCTGAATATATCGGCACAATAAATCAGGCTGTTGGTAATGATTCTGAGGTAAGAAAAGTCAGTTTAGTTTCTTGCAGTTTAGGAAGTGAATATCCAAAAAGACTACTACCCAAGCTAAAGGAAAAAGGTATCAATAACACCAAAGTAAGCGCTAGATTGGGTAGAATGGTTGTTCAGCCTGAGGGTACAAAAGTTGTGATAGGACCAACAGGAGCGTCTTCTGGAATATATCGCTCAAGCATACTCAAAGAAACTTACGCTTATGATGAAAAAGGTGCTATAGTCCAAGTAGATTCTTACACAGATGAGCATTATGACCTTGTTCTTTCTGCTAATGAAGATGGCACGCTAAAAATAGAACGCACTTATGGCAATAAGCCAGTTCATATGTTACGAGGCAGATTAAAAGTTCATGTCAAGGCTATAAACTTTGATAGGGCTGAACGACTGTTGCATGACTTTAAAAATATACTACCTCAAGCCGCTTCAATGGAACATATTAACATCAAAACAGAAAGAGATGGCGATTGGTTTGATCAACCTGATATGGTTAAACTGGGGGAAAAACTAAATAATGTAGGACAGCATTTTGATGCGAGTATTTTGCTATACTCTGATTCTAATGCGGAAAAAATGATAAAGGCTACTCGTGATAAGGGTTCCAACATAGTCATTTCTAAGGGAGGGTTAAATTTTTTAACAAGACCTAAAATAGGACTACTAAAAAATACTTTAATACTGAGAGAGAATAAAAAACCAATGATTCAGTTCTTGGAATATGGGGGCAAAGACTTTGACTCTGATGTTGCAATAGAGATCCGACACAAGAGTCCGGAAAGCGCTCCCGAAACAGCGGCAACTTTAGAAAACTTAGAGCTTATATTAAAAGTTACTCAACAATCTATTTCCACTATAAAGATTGTATCTGAGAAAGTTGCAGATCTCGATCGTTATAAAAGACTGAGTAAAACTTTGTCTGATAAGTATAAAGTTACAGTTGAAGTATGGGGGAAAGTAAAAGATGGTAGAACTAAAATTCTGCTATCAAAAAAACCTGGACAACCTATAAAGCATTTAGCCCAAACCACCCCTTATCAAAATAAACTCCTACAAAACTGGGAGACCCTAAGCCAAGAACAAATCAACAAACTAACAGAAGAATCCCAAAAAACTAAACCCAGTTTAACCAATCACAACCACCAAGTCCTAATCCAAACCGAATCCGACGAGAATGTTAAAGACAGCACCCTTAAACTTGCTTCTAAACATCCTGCAAAAACCACCATCGTGCAAATGCAAAAAGACGGCACTTACCGAGTGGTTTACGGCCCCGATCTTGAGAACATTATAGGCAAAGTCAAAATGGTAGTCGTGGGTTACGGCAGAGAAGAGGGCGACACTCAAACACTGGGAGGCAGAACCGCTGATGAATTAAGTGCAAATATTGCCAAACTCAATCAGGACTTGAACCCAGCTACTACAACAATGGGACGCACCAGCCTTGTAGGTTGCAACTTGGAAAGCGACAACCCTACTGATAATGCCGATAGCCAATACGGTAAACAAGTGTTGCAAAAACTTCATCAAAGAGGTGTTAGTGGCGACTTAAGTGTTAGAAGCAGTTATGTTGGCATTCAACCAGACGGCACAAAAGTTACTTCGGATACAGGCGTAGACAACTGGAAACACAAAGACAACAAGAACAAAACTATTTATAGTTATGGCAAGGATGACAAAATAGAAAGTAAAGTATATGACAGCAAAGGAGTGCTAGTTAAATACAACGGACAATATTTAGATGGCACAAGATACAAAACCAATATTATTGTTCAAAATAGCAACAATTCTACCGTGGTTGAAGCCGCTAACGCCTTATTCAATAAACATCCTGACACCAGCATTATCGTTAAATTTGACCAAAACGGAAATCTGGTTACCCTAAAAGGTGAGGCTTACACCCCAACAGGAGACATTCGTGTTAATTTTGTTGATCATGGCGCTGATTTAACTCAAGAAGGCGCACAATCA
>NZ_CAHJWD020000079.1 GCF_903642095.1 Bathymodiolus brooksi thiotrophic gill symbiont
ACCTTCTACCTATATATACATCAGTCGAACTGGACGTGTCAGAAAACCTGTTTGTCAGTATTTCCATATATTTTCCAAGCGAAATATATCAGAAATAAGAAAATAAACGAAAATAAATTGGTGGGCGGTACCACGACATGGGGTACCATATGGGGGTCCTGTCTACGGGCACCTGTGGTTACAGTCGGAGAGCAGACTCGATAATGGCGTCATTTCAATTAATTTGTCACGTACATTTTTTACCGGAATCGGACACGTTTTAGAATACATCGACCAAGTGTTGAAAATTCACTCGTTTTAATCGTTGCGAGCGTCAAATATAACCGAAGAAGCGAGAAAAACATAGAAAATTGTTTCTTTCATATAAATTTGAGGCCCCGTGCTTGAACTTCTTGTAACAAAGGAGTAATGCAGAAATTAAAACGACACGGAAATGGCGGAAGTTGTTTAAAAAAACACGAAAAATTAAAAATTAAAATATTTGCCGAAAGGGTGATGGAAAATCATATATATAGTTCCATAGATTTCTATATTAGTATTTCAAAGAAACATTTTCTGTAATTAAACATACAATAGAACTTTTTTCTGTCAGATGGATCGTGTCACATTTTGGTTGGATTCAAGGGAGATAACTAGAATCATCACATACTCCGTAATTTTTAACATTCTATTTATAGAACGAGTGTAAGTAAATGCGTTTTCTCAATAAAACAAATATTATTTTGTATTAAAAATGTTGAAATTAGTCAGAATAATTGTTTATTATATCTACAGCTATTAAATTGATCAAATATAATTTAACAGATGAGTCCAAATTTGAGATTTTATGGAACCACAACAGTATTAAGTAAGGAGCAATTATATTACTGTAAAAGTAATCCTGGTAAGCTGACTTTTCGGTCGAAATACATGTAAAGTTGTTCCATGAAGGTATAACAAAACAAGAATCAACTGTAATGGTCTACTAAATTTATCGAATGAACTTGAGAAAAAAAAACAGTCATATTTTCATATGCAATGGTAAATCTTGGAATATTAAAAATTACTTTCAACTGTTTTTTAACATATAAGGCTATTCAAACACGTCCACCGGTTTTATTGGTGGATTCACCATACAAATCATGTATAGCGCCCCCTAGCAACCCACCACGAGCATGTTGATGTCAATGTACTTGATACAAGTGATACTTTTTTCAATGTAAATGACCTTATAAAAGACAAATGAAAGAAAATGATGATAATGAAAAAAATATAAAATTTTATCACATGCATAGTACATCCTCGTAATGACTCTTGAGCAGAACTCGTGTTATATTTTATAGATGTTTCTTTATAAAAAGGGGCGAGGGGTGTAATGTTTTTAACCTTTTGTTTTTAAACAAAAGCAGATCATACTGTACTAAGATCCATTATTTGATAACTTTTTACAAAATAAAATTCACAAAAACTTCAACTAAATTTATTTATTAAAAATAATAAAACATGTGAATAATAGGAGAAAACCGGATGGGGCTCTAATTTAAATTCTAACTGAATATGCTGATGCCATTACCATAGAAAATTTGCATACACAAATGTATCAGAATTTAAAATTAACTTTATTCTTTCTAGAAGATCCTTTCCCTTAAATTAAATGGTCTTTCTTTGACTGTATATACTTTTGTCACAAAAGCAACATTCTAGTTGGGGTTTGAAATTTCTATATTTCTTGTAGTGATCAATAGAGAAAAAATTGATTAGATGTACATGCTTCGTTGTTATTCTGATCTAGCTAAATCTGAAAGCATGACTGGAATAAGTCAACATTAACTGATGTCGAATGGTCACCATTTTTTTCACACATGTTCATGTGTTGCAAAAAGCATACAAGTTTTTTACTACAGTCATTATTTTCTGCATTAGCCGCAGTATGGAGTGTAAATTCACATGGGTCAAATGACACATTACCATAGCTGTCAAAGTTTGCTGTTGTTAAATTTAAATCATTTGTTTCAAATGCACAGCTTGTATCTATGGCTGAATCATATTTTCTTTTGCTTGATGTTGCTTCTGTATCGTGGGACATTTCGAGTGATTTTCTAAATCAAGCCTCACACATTCTACAAATACAGTCATCATCTTTGAATGCATATGCATTTTTGACAAAAGTATAAAACAGTGGTTGATTTCGCCCCTGTGAGAGGTGCCAGTAGCACTTAGTCACATCTTCTCGTTTACAGTTTATGCAAGGGCTTGGTGGACTGGCTTCATGCACCCTGCAGGGCTTTCAAAATTTTTCAAATGTACCAGTACTTCACTATTTACAGGCAGTACTTTTTCTTAAAAATTGAACATTTTTCATGAATATCTTATACAGTATGTGGCCAAAAGTATTGCCACATGTAAAAAAAAATCCCTATATAATCAACCAAAACCATATTTTGAATTTTCAAAATATTATTGTGAAGTCATTTCTGGATAGATTTTAACAAATTTTACACCAAAACATTCAGAATTGTCTATATTTTGACTGTTTATTTGCTCATTATGTTTATATGAGTGGTTTTTATTTGTACATAATTTAAATATAACAAATAAAAATTGACTTTGATTTTCCTATATATTTCAACTAAAAATAAAACCTAAAAATTAACAATCCTGGTTAAATTATCTACAAATAAAAACCACTCAGTCATATAAACAAATGAGCAAATAAACATGCTGTACAACATTCTTTGAAATTAGGAGGTACCAATTACCATTTTAAGTGGGTACCTGGTACTATCCCTTACTAAAACTAAAAGGCCTGCACCCGTTGACAGATTGACTTTGGTGGCATATTTCAGAAAAGGGGGGTGCATATAACCAAGTTCGGGTTGTAGTTGTGAATCCACGAGATTGACAGAATGGGATAAATGCATCGAATTTCTAGACAATTTGCACTGTACATCAAAACAGTGTGTTTTACCTCACATGCCTACCGTTATTCCATTGTTTACATGTGTAAATATTGATTGTACGAGCAAAATGGGAGGAGCAAATTTTTCAACCTTGACTCTGTTTGGGTGACGTTGGAATATTGATTATTTTTCTTAAACTGTTACGAGTGATGTAAATTCCCTTTTACCCGATGAAGTGTAGATATTATTCTGTCCAAGGAACCAGTTTTTTAATTTTTCCCTCCACGGGAACTTTATTCTGTCAGATGCAAAAAGTGTAAACATACGCGACAAAAAAAAATTACGATTTTCCGAGGTAAAGAAAAAAACCGTTATTTTTACATTCATCGCAGACCGATTTTATACCAGACTGAAAATCATGACCATTAATAAATATAAATGTGATTTTTAATCATATTTCAATCATTTTCATTGGTTTAATAGAAGAAAAACGTAGTTTTCCAAGTATGTATAATTGTTTGGGTTTGTGAAGCGCCATCTAGCGGAAAATATTTACGATTATCTCCCTTGGATTTTTAAATATTCCACGGACCGGAAAATTAGAATTTTTGCGAGTCTGCTCTTCAACTGGGTAGTGAATGTTATTTGGGATAGGCGCAAGGAAATCGGAACAGACGGCGTGATGTAGATTGTGTGCTCTTCAATACCAAAATACGAAAATGGCGACACCCACAAAAATCAAAATCACAAATTTGTATACCGTCTGTGGA
>NZ_CAHJWD020000080.1 GCF_903642095.1 Bathymodiolus brooksi thiotrophic gill symbiont
AAAATCAATCACACTAGGGCCGATTAACTGAATTTTTTGGAAACTTTTGTCTCTAACGCCTTGCACTACTTGGTAAAAATCAAGATATTCGCTTACTGAAAAAAAGCCCCATTTGGTGCGATTAATGGCATTAGCAATTTGATACTCATTGGCAATTGATTGAAATTTGTCAAAAATAATTTCAATGTCTTGTTTTAAAAGTGCTAAATCTTCAATGTGTTCCCTGTTCTGCAAAATATTGATAACAAATTTTTTATCACCAAAGCCTTTGGCAAATGCTACATATTCGTCTATTTTTTCCATTTCCCAAAGTGGCATTCTAATGATTAAATGTTGAACGCCTAATTCTTTGACCAATGCGTATTGCGCTACACCTTTGTCTAAATTTACACCAATGCCAATTTGCATATTCGTTTTTGGAAAACGCATGACAAATTGCCAAAGGAATGTTATCGGAAAAACCAAACAAAATAGCAAAAACATATTTAAATATTCAAGAAGATACGGTTTCTTTTTTTCTTTTTTAAAGGCTTTATCTGTAATGATATAAGGCTGATCAGAATGGCAATCCCATTTAAAAATATTATTCATATTATGTAAAAGCCTCGTTTAGTTTATTTTTTTTAAAATGGCAATAATATTCTTTAGACTATTTATTTATGGTGTTGAATAGCAAATTTTGGTAGTAAGAAGTAAAGGACAGTGCATGATTTTTTAAATCTTCGTGTTTATTTTCGCATTTAACAGCTTGTTTTTGTAAAATATTTAACTTAAAACATAAAAAATCACCTGTTTGAATATTGATTTCAACAATGTCTTCTGCCTCAACCCAGCCTAATACATTATTATGAAAATAGTCTGCAAAATAATAAGCATCTCTGAAAATTGATTTGCCACTAAACTGCGTCTTTGTATAATCACCAATAATCAAGTCGTAAAGGCTTGGTGCTATGTCTCTTTGCGACATAATAACATCTTTGTATTGTGCTGTTAATATATTGGGTGCATAAATTGCAAATGGAATTAAATAATTTTCCAAATTGTCTGAGATTCTGCTGCCTGTGTGGTCGGCAAATAAAACAAATATAGTGTTAGGGTATTTGTTTTTAACTGCTTTTATAAAATACTCTAAAGAGAAATCAGAAAAACGATAAGTGTTAAGCATAGCATTTAAATCCTTATCGTTAGAAAAATGCTTACTTGGAAATTCATCAGGCACAACTAAGTCATGTGTGGTTGCACCATTAATGCCAATCACAAAGGGTGATGACATTGATTGCATGCGTTTTAAGGCAAATTGATACAAATCATAATCTTGCACGCCCCAATTATTTTTAGGATATTTAATATTTTCAATATCCCGTTTTCCAAATGAATCTACAAACCCAAGAGATTGAGCGAAACTTCCAACACCACTGGTTTCTTTACTTGTGCCTTGAAAAAAAGTACTGGAATAGCCAATTTGATTTAAATTATTCACAATAGAAGGGTGTTTTATGTTTTGTAATGGTGTCTTAGCAATCGTCCTTCCTAGGGGATTTTGCATGGAACTTAAGGCTGCAAACATCCCTTCCGAAGTTCGATGCCCGCCTGCAATCATTGCCCTAGGTCGAATTGATTGTTTAAGAATGGTATCAAAATAAGGTGTGGTTGAACTTTGATAGCCATAAGACTGCATATATTTGGCACTCCAACTTTCTAAAAACAACATAACAACATTGGGTTTACTGGTCAAAATTGGCGTTTTAATCTTGGTATTTTTATCGGCATATAATGCCCCAAGAGATTGATTGATAATATTTTGATTAACATTAGGAATGTGTAGCCGACGGATTGCCTTGTTTTTGTTGGTTAATGCAAAAACCACACTATATGACGCATTAAGTGCTAATATCGCCTGTTTGTTATTCGCAAGTTGCCCTGCTTGCCAAGGATTAAGTGGGATGCCCTGAACTGACATACCTCTGATGAAAAATATTGACATAAGTAAAAGTATCACCTTCTTTGGAATGTAATAGCGATTAAATTGAGTAACAATAACCGTCTTCCATTGGCTAAAGCCAACAATAAACACAGCAATACTTGAAATCAATGTTACCAATGTTAGAAAAAAATGTTGCGAATAAGCAGTTAATAAAAGACTTTCCATATCCACAAAAATATCAAATATTTCGTAGCCTACATGTCTGCCTGCCTCTGAAAAATATAACATATCCCCTATTTGAATATTAACGATTAAAACCAAAAAAAGTGTTGATATGAACGCATAAACTTTTTTGTTAAAATCAAATATTGAGGAGATAAAGGAGAATAATGCGGCAACAGAAAAATCAAATTTATATCCCCAAAAAATTGCATAAATAGAGGCTTGCCATGACAATTCTGAGAAATTATTGCGTAGATAAAAATAGAACAAAACTTTTGTAATGATAATGAATATCACATAAAGTGCCAACAGTTTGTAATATTGTTTGAATAGCGACATACTTATTTTTTAAGAAATTTTAAAGGAGATATTTTAGCATTTCTTCTAAAAAATAATGACATTAAAAAGTGTAAAACCTTTGTATGAATAAACAATCACCAAGACTCTACTTTTCAATCACTTAACAATTTCTTTAGCCTAGCCTTAGTTTTTCTAGGTAAGGTTTGAAGAAATCGTTAATTTGGAAAAATTATCTAAAATTGTTTGGTTCGGTAAACTTCAAAAAAAACATCTGTCATTATCTGTATTTATATTGGAAGGTTGGTCGCCCCATGTTGCTAATAAATTTGGTTTACAAGTTTGGGGAATATAATTTATTGAGTAAACAAAGTATAGAATTGAGCAGTCATCAGTTAAAGATTTTGATCGTTAAAATAAGTTTTAAACAGGGAGACCTTTGCATAAATAATAAACTCGTTTCCGCATAACATAGGAACAAGGTAAAAAGTGTAGTGGTTTTGTGGTATTTTAGGCGAAAAAAAACCACCCTAAAAGGTGGTTTTTTATTTACTAAAGGCTAGTAGAGACCTTTGCATAAATATGAATAATCATCAAAAATCCACTTTTTACCAACTTGGTAATTTTTTTAAACCCAGCTTTAGCCTTGCTAGGGCAGAGTTTAAAAAAAATACCAATTTGACAAAAATTGAATTCTGCTAATCATCCATATTTATGCAAAGGTCTCTAGTAGAAAAACACACTACGATAAGATATATTCACTAAGTGTGTTATCAGAAAGTGCATTAACAAGCTCAGTTTGAGCGGTAGCATCGGCTACAGTGAAATTAATAAGCACATTTGAATTGGTTCCATTTACATTGCCACCGCTATCACCCTGGGTTTTAATATAAAGCATAACATTAGTGGTAACACTAGCGTCAGCTTCAGCATGGATATAGTTAGCTAAACTAGCTGAATCTGTAATATCACCACTCGCATATAATATGACATCAATAAGATTTAACTTGTCTGTTGTAACATCAAAGTCAGTAATGGTATCAGTATTAGCATCAGCATCAGCTTTAAGGTCTCCAATAATATTTTCTTTACCGTAGTAAAAGATATCTGCACCCGCATTCCCTGTTAAAATATCTGCACCTGTGCCACCTCTTAAAGTATTTGCACCTGCACCTCCTGTTATGGTATCTGCACCCGTGCCACCTACTAAGTTACTTATTGTGGCACTTGATAAGGCATTACCCCCATTTAAGGTGAGAGCATTAGTGGATTGAGTTGAGATATTACCCGTAGTATCAATAATATAAAGATGATATTGACCTGCTTCTAAACCTGAGGTTGAGAGGTTTGTAAGGGTGTTAGCTGAAATTTCTGTTTTAATGGCTGTATTGGCAGTAATATCAGACACATAATTATCAAATATATCTAGGCTTTGACTGGTTAGATCAAGGGTGTCTTTAAATAAATAAGCAGTGCCAGTCTCATTACTTTTAATCTCAATATCAGCTGATATTAAAGCTGCTGTTTCTTCCATGGTTGCGATTGGCAATGTGTCATCTACAAGGATGTATTCACCAAAAGTGTTGTCGTTAAGTGCCGCAACAAGCGCACTTTGAGCGGCAGCATCGGCTACAGTGAAATTAATCAGCATATTTGCATTAGAACTATTTACAATGCCTGTGCTAACACCATCAGTTTTAATGTAAAGTTTCACATTAGTGGCAACGCTGGTATCAATTTCAGCATGGATATATTTAGCCAAACTGGCTACATCTGTAATAGCACCATTGGTGGCAGTTGTTATGATATCAATCAAATCTAATTTATCTGTTGTAATATTAAAGTCAGTAATGGTATCAGCATTAGTTTGAGTGCTGTCAGCAATAGCGTTGTATTTAAAGATATCTGCCCCTGCACCTCCTGTTAGGATATCTGCATTTGCACCTCCTGTTATAGTATCTGCACCTGCATCCCCTGTTATAGTATCTGCACCTGTGCCACCTATTAAGTTATTTGCATCTGCGTCACCTAATAGAGTATTACCAGCAATCACAGTGATGTTATTCATAGACCTAACTGAGACATTGCCTATAGTGTCAACAGTATAAAGATAATATTTACCTCCACGGCTCGTGCCTAAACTTAAGGTTGATAAATCTGTAAAAGTATCGGCTAAAATATCTGTTTTAACGGCTATGCCAGCAGTGGCATGGTTCGCATATGATTCAAGTTTAACTTGGGTCGGCACTGAGGACGTAGTAAGGGTACTAGCAACTAAATAAGCAACACCATCCTTATTGCCTCTAACTTTAACACTACCTGAGCTTAAAACTGTTATCTGCTCCATCATTGCCACTGGAGTTACAGTATTAACCTCATAGTTGCTAGATTCTGTAATCCCTGTAGGTGCGTTACCTATTGTATTTGTCCAGTTAGTATTAACAGTGATGACATTGGTAGCATCCTTTATTTTTACTCCAGGTGTTAAGGTGGCAGTGTAAATTTTAGTATCGCTACCATCAACTTGAAGATTGGAAAGAGTGCCACTTCCTGCATTAATGTCTTCTAGAGTAAAACCAATAGGTGCCTCACTAAAGACAAAGGTAACTGTAGTGGTTTCACCTGTTGTTAATGCAGTATCATCCATGGTAATGGTGTTTAATACTGGCGCAATAGCATTAACAGTCAGTGTATTAACACTTGCAGCTGCAACGGCATTGAGATCAAGGTCATTACCAGCAATATCTTCCAAGGTGCTTTTTCCATTTGCAGTTAGTTTGTTTGTGCCAGCAGTGATACCACCTGTTGTATCAGTCTCACCGGGAATAACGGTATACTCAAATACCAAGGAATTTGAACCCGAACCTGATTTATAGATAGCTTGCCTTGCAACACCACCAATCATAATTTCATATTGTGGAGTATGAGCATCAACCCCCGTGATGACATTTACTACTTCATCTGTTGTTAGTGTAACAGTAACCGTATCACCTATTTTAAGAATATTGCTGTTTGCAGTAACTACTACGGCTGTTACAGTTGGTTTTACAATGTCTAAGGTGTAATCATTACCACTTAAAGTGAGAGCAGTAATATTGCCCGCTATATCAATCACCCGAGCAGTCAGAGTTTTACCTGTGCCTGCAACCAAAGTAACAGCATCATCTGCAGTTGCCCACGCCTTATTATTGCCAGTGGTGTTTACCCAATTTATACCATCAGCACTAACTTGTAGCGTTTCATCAGTTGCCAAGATAAGATCATTACCCAAGGACAAAGTAACTTTAACTACACTATC
>NZ_CAHJWD020000081.1 GCF_903642095.1 Bathymodiolus brooksi thiotrophic gill symbiont
GTACACAAGTAGGTCCTATTATCTTCATTCAGGGCCAATCAGTCTACGTTCTTACTGTTTAGAGCTAGCTACACGGGTACACAAGTAGGTCCTATTATCTTCATTCAGAGCCAATCAGTCTACGTTCTTACTCTCTATAGCTAGCTACACGGGTACACCAGTAGGTCCTATTATCTTCATTCAGGGCCAATCAGTCTACGTTCTTACTGTTTAGAGCTAGCTACACGGGAACACAAGTAGGTCCTATTATCTTCATGCATGGCCAATCAGTCTACGTTCTTACTGTTTAGAGCTAGCTACCCAGGTACACAAGTAGGTTCTATTATCTTCATTCAGGGTCAATCAGTCTACGTTCTTACTGTCTATAGCTAGTTACACGGGTACACAACTAGGTCCTACTTTCTTCGTTCAGGTCCAATCAGTCTACGTTCTTACTATTAATAGCTATCTACACAGGTACACGAGTAGGTCCTATTATCTTCATTCATGGTCAATCAGTCTACATTCTTACTGTTTAAAGCTAGCTACACGGGTACACAAGTAGGTCCTATGATCTTCATTCAGGGCCAATCAGTCTACATTCTTACGTTTATTGCTAGCTACATGGGTACACAAGTAGGTATTATTATCTTCATTCAGGGCCAATCAGTCTACGTTCTGACTGTTCATAGCTAGCTACACGGGTACACAAGAAGGTCCTATTATCTTCATTCAGGGCAAATCAGTCTACGTTCTTACTTTAAGAGCTAAATACACGGGTACACAAGTAGGTACTATTATCTTCATTCAGGGTCAATCAGTCTACATTCTTATGGTTAATAGCTAGCTACACAGGTACACAAGTAGG
>NZ_CAHJWD020000082.1 GCF_903642095.1 Bathymodiolus brooksi thiotrophic gill symbiont
ATGTGTGTGATTTATTAAACCTGTCATCCAGTTACAGTGATGTGTGTGATTTATTAAACCTGTCATCCAGTTACAGTGATGTGTGTGATTTATTAAACCTGTCATCCAGTTACAGTAATGTGTGTGATTTATTAAACCTGTCATCCAGTTACAGTGATGTGTGTGATTTATTAAACCTGTCATCCAGTTACAGTGATGTGTGTGATTTATTAAACCTGTCATCCAGTTAGTGATGTGTGTGATGTTTTTTTGGGGGTATGTTTTTTGTTAATAGGGAGTTTATGCATGTGTATTTTAATTTTTTCAAACGGATATGTACGCACGTTTATTTTAATTGTTGTGGTTGCACCCCGACATGTCCTTGTAATGGCGACATATATTTTGGAAACAATGATACATAGATTTCCTTCCATTCGTCAAACTATCTCCTGTAGTTTTTAAACAATTTTTTCTAATTTCCTTATCGAAGAGACATGGAAATGTGATTTAACCCTCATCTTCATAGTTTTGAAAATTAAAATATAATCCCTCCAAACGAAATCGATCAATTAAATATTATAATTTTCGTTGGGCGTTTTTTGTATTTGTATCGAAAGACTGATATTGCTATGCTTTTCTATAAATAAACATATTGTTTTGTTCAAGGCCACAGACATAGATCCAGATAAGTAAAATAATTGACGGGAAATCATTGCCATAACGAGCTTCATCTCACCCATCTCACCCAAGCGAGGTGCACTTCAGTTATTTCTATAGAAAACTAAATACTAATAGCAGTATATTACATTGTCTTTACTAAAGAAAGGTTTTCTTCACAATGAACCAGCAAGTTCGCAGGAGAATATTTCTCAAGTATTTGTAACCCTTATTTGC
>NZ_CAHJWD020000083.1 GCF_903642095.1 Bathymodiolus brooksi thiotrophic gill symbiont
CAACACATCCCGATACCAAAGCAACATCATCATCCAAAGCAGCGACAACCCCATCGTAATCAAAGCAGCCCACGCCTTATTCAACAAACACCCCAACACCAGCATCCTCGTCAAATTCGACCAAAACGGCAACCTTATTACCCTCAAAGGCGAAACTTACACCCCAACAGGCAACACCCGCCTTAATTTTGTCGGCCACGGCGCTGATTTAGAACAAGAAGGCGCACAATCATTAGCAGACAAGGTAAAAACACTACAACAAACCTATAGCAATGACAGCACCAATATCAAGCGTATTGCCCTGGTAGGTTGCGATACCGATGGCATCAACCAAAACTTAACCAAAAACTTTGCCACAACTGTTTATAACGACACACCAAGCCTAAGAGATGCTGAAGTTACTGGCAGAAAAGGTGAAATGCAAATCAATACTGATGGTACTAAAACCATGGAAACGGGTAGTGAAAAAATGATTTATCAGTGGAATACTGATTTAAATATCGTTACCCAACAAACTGAAGAATCTAAGCGTGTCGGGGAGGTGTTAAAGGGTTTGAAGCTTGGGGGTGCAAGTTCTAAGGGTTCATCTGGTGCTGTTGATATAGATAGTATTCCAGATACATTAACCAGTCAACAAATAGACATAGGGTCTTCTATTGGCTCAGGTATGTTTAAAACTGCCTACAATTTTAAAGATCAACCTGATTTATTGGTATTGCTAACAAAGTCAAACCATAAAGCCTCTGATATTGAAGAAGAAATGAGATATTTAGAACAACTAGATGATCTTGGTATGAAAACACCTAAGCGTTACAAACAAATCAAATTTGTAGATGAAGCCAATAAAACTAAGACTTTGCAACATGGTTTAGTTGTGCAAAAAATTAGAGGTGTGAAAGATATAAAATTAATGCGTAAAGATTGGATTCCGTCAGGACTTACTCTGCGAAAAACACTTAATAATAGTAACGACAAAACCTTAAAAGATATTAAGCATTTACAAAAAATATTTGCAAAAAACCCCTATCTTTCTGTAATAGATTTTCAAGGGATTATCGCCGAAGATGGTCAATTTTATGTTATAGATCCATTGGATGTTATTATGTCGCCTAGAAGTGGCAAGGATCATGCATCTCAGTTAGATGCTTTGCAGGTATTTGAACAACATATTTTACAGCGTCATAAGCGTTTTACTGACAAAACACTTAACCATATTACTTATATTGACAAACAACTTTGGGAATCATCCGATAACACGCTAAAGCAACAAATACTGAGCGATGCACAGGAAAATAATAACAAGGCTATTGTTACTTATGATGTTGAAACAGATCAAAAAGAAATTATCTATAGTCCAAGTAACAGCCAAAGTTTGATTTTTAATACTGTTGAAGTCATTGCCCGTGACACCGAAAGACAAAATGTTGATTTGAAAAAATATTGTATTGATTTTGCTGAAAAACAAGGTTGGAAACAAAACTATGCTTCTATTTTTCGTGTGAACACTCCTGAGGAGTATGAAATCTTAAACCTTAAAAGTAATGGCAAAAATAAACACAATATTATTTTGTCAATTGGTGACGATAAAGTTACTCAAGAATCGGTTCAATCACTCTATGAAAAACACCCTGATAATAGTGTTATTGTCACACTTGACGAACAAGGTAGATTGGTTTTTCCAGAAGGCAAAGTATTTATACCTGATGCGAGTGTGCGGCTTAATATCGTTGGACATCCAGAAAAATTGGAAAAAGTTGGTGCTCAAAATTTAGCAAATTACACTGATGAAATAATGCAACGCTACAATATAGATTCAGTAGACAGTCACGCCTATTTGAATCGTGCTGCTTTGGTAGGTTGTAAAAACAAAGATCTTAGCAAAAATTATGCCAAACAACTTTATACACGAGAATATTTAAGAGGTGCCAGTGTTACAGGCAGAATAGGCGATATACAAGTTAATACAGATGGCTCTAAAACGATGGGTAGCTCTGATCAAAAAATCGTTCATAGTTGGGATTATGGAAATAACAGACCTAGTTGGACAACAGAAAGCTCTAAGAATATTGGTGAAGTTTTGGATCGTCTAAAATTAGGGGTAGATAATGAAGATCCTGTCTTAGATGTGCCCAATTCATTGACTCATGAGGATATAGGGGAACCTATTGGTAAAGGTGTTATGAAAACTGCTTACACCTTAAAAAACCACCCTAATTTATTATTTTTACAACTAGATGAAAATCTGGAAGAAGAATATTACATTAAGCGATTAAAAAATGAGGTTGAATGGATTAACAAATTTAGAGAAATAGGTATTAAAACACCAGAATACTTTAAGACTCTTTCTATGGTTGACGAAAATGGTCAAGAACGCCATGGGATTTTAGTTGAACGCATTCATGATGCATTAATAGTAAAACCAGACGATTCTATTGAATCGACGGGTCCGGGTGAATCACTTAAAGATGAACGCATAACACGCAGAACATTCACCGACATTCAGAATTTATTAGAAAAATTCAACCAACATCCAAATTTGAGTATTGGTGATTTGCAAATGTTAATGGGCAGAGATGGGCAACTTTATGTGATTGACCCATTGAATATTTACTCGTCATCCTCTGAAACTTTGTCTCTTTTTTCACAACAAACTAGGGAATACAATATAGAAAGTTTGGAATATTGGAGGGAAACATCATTAAACACCCTAAAAGAATTTGACCAAAACAAAGGTATGCACGCCATTTTTGTTGACAATAATATGTTAGAAGAAGATTCGGAATTTAAAAAAAGTCTATTAGATAAAGCAAAAAAACAACAAGACCTTGTTGTTATGAGTTACAACTCAGACGACACAATCAAAGTGCTTTACGAGCCAATAACTGACTATCAAATCGATAGAATTGAAGTAATAGTTGATCCAAACGCTGACTTTATTGAAAAAGGGCGGATGGATAATTTAATAAAAGAAAATCCAAAAGTGTCTAGCGATATGGTTTTTCGCCACACCCTAAAAAAAGATTTCAGCAATTAC
>NZ_CAHJWD020000084.1 GCF_903642095.1 Bathymodiolus brooksi thiotrophic gill symbiont
TAACTGCACTATCATTGGTAATACGATCATTGTCCAATACACCTGCATCATTACTAATAGCCACAGTATGCATCCCTACTGGTGCATCTACTATTGTTGTATCAATGGTTACTTCTGAGGTATCGCCTGAGCCATTCACTGTATTACCTAACAAAGTGCCTGACAACTTAACTTGTATGGTGTATTTTGTGTTACTGTTTAGTCCAGAAGTCCAGTTGCTATTATTTGCCAATGTCCAATTACCAGCATTGTCTATGCTTATTGCATTAATTAAAGCACTACTAACCGTATGCACCACACTATCTGTTGAGAAAAACTTGATCTCTGAAATAGACAAACCAGTAATACCATTTGGATTAGCAACCTTACCTGTTACTGTCGCAGTAGACAACTCACTGGTATTAATATAACCATCAGTAACATCAACATTAGCACCAGACCAAGCAACAGTTGTGCTTAAACTGGCAGCACTAAATGTCCAAGCACTACTGTCATCAATACCTGCAAAATTATTGCCTGCAACATCCGTTAATACACCAGAGGCCATTTCTATATAGTAAGATTTACCAGACTCTAAATTGGTGCTTGGGTTAATGGTTAAGGTTCTATTATCCGTGCCACCAATGGTTATGTCGGAATTTTGAATACCCAGTGTTGCAAATGTAGTGCCATCACTTTCTTTAATGACAATATCCCCCGTTCCTTTGGCAATGGTTTCACTAAATGTTGCAACAAGATTACTATTTGGCGCTATCGTGCCTACAGTTTTTACTGTGATTGTAGGGACGGCTGTATCTACTGTTATAGCCAAAACAGCAGAAACATCACTGACATTACCTGCCGCATCAGTTGCCTGTGCAGTAAC
>NZ_CAHJWD020000085.1 GCF_903642095.1 Bathymodiolus brooksi thiotrophic gill symbiont
TTTCTCAACGTAATAAGAAAGCTAAGGCATATATTTTATTGTGATGTTGGTTTGTATTATGATATGTACTCTTTCACACGAGGCGTATCACACTGTTAGTTAAATATTTCACACCATATATCCGTCAAGAGTGACCAAAGGTCCATTGCGGTCGTGATCATGTGGTAGCTAGATTTCCAACTACAAGTGCAATCAGTGCATATCACCTCTAACACTATGCGTTCGAATCCTGCTCATGGCCAGGTGTACTCGATACAACTATCTATGATAAATTGTGCCAGTAACTTGTGACAGGTCGATGGTTTTCCCCGAGTACTCCGGTTTCCCCAAACAATACAATTGAACGACACGATATAGCTGAAATATTATTGAAAGAAAAGTTTGATGATACCAAAGGGGTCATCATAAGTCGTAAATCCTAGCATGATAGACAATGCAAAATGTTTCGTTAAAGATCTTAACCCATCCACCTAAGCAAAACAGCGAAATAATCGACAGTATTTAACAAAAGTATAGTCGCCATCTTATTTTCCTTTATTATAAAGATATACTTTGCTAACCGTTAAGGAATATATGTTACAAATGACTGCGAATGTGTCCTGCTTGTCGTAAGCAATATCTGGTCTATTATTTATTCATGACTTATCATCGGGATTGTAACAAGATCAACACAATGGAAGCCACTAGAGGGACAGATACTCCCTACCCTTTTGCAGCACCTGAGTTCACCCACTCTCCTCCCGCTGTTTATTGGGGTTCGAGTTGCTCGATCTTTAGTTAATGTTTCGCGTTTCATAGATCGTTGGTTGTCTGTTTGTCCCTTTTTTTTTGGCCATTGCGTTTTCTGTCCTTCTTCGCTTTACGGATTCTGATTACCCCTTTGGTACCTTCAAAATTTTCTTAATTACATCACTATATATATTACCTTTTCCCTAAAAGAATTGTGGAAATAACAATGAAAAATACCATAAAAAAAATGCAGTATTCGTCATTATCAAATTATCAAATTAATTCTGACTGCTTTTCAAATTCAAATGTTCAAAGTCATAAACTATATATATAATATATAGGTCATATACAGTATTCGCACATTGACGGAAAAATACAATTTATTTCTACAAGCGTTAGAAACAGAGAGAACGAAAC
>NZ_CAHJWD020000086.1 GCF_903642095.1 Bathymodiolus brooksi thiotrophic gill symbiont
TTTTTACTACCATAAAATTAATTTACACCTTGGTATATCAATCTTTGAACAGTTTTTTTCTCTGTTGCCTGAATTATGAATCTTTCTCAAACTGTGAGCAATAATATTATAGGAAATATGTTATTTTGAGGGAATTTATACTGAAAAAGATATAAAATTTGGGCATGTTGTAAAACTTGGAGTGGAGTCTGGGGTCTTTTTTGGAGTGGAGTTTGGAGTCATTTTTGGAGTCGATTTTGGAGTCATTTTTGGAGTCGATTTTAAATTCAATATTGCCCTTATTATATATATAACAATACAAAACAGACACAAAAAAAGGAGTAATGAATCAAAAATAGTTGGAGGTCGTCTCTCCTCAGTTCTACCATAGATGATCCATCTATGGTTCTAATGAACAAATAATGAATATATTGTTGTTATTTAGATTTGGAAGGCGTCTTACCTATATAGGTAATTGCGCCTTGTACCTATATCCTAATACTGCTGCAAGTTAAAAATGGCTATCGGTGCAAAGATTAAGATCCCTTACAGATAAAGGGGTCTGACAGGTCCGATAATCATGCAACTAGGGGTAGGAATTTCAAAGAGGGGGTACAAATATCTTGGCAAAGGTTTAAATACATTAAAGGTAAAGGGGATTGGAATTTCATAGAGGGAGTACAAATATTGCCGCTAGTGATTTAATGCAGATATTGGGGAGAACATAATTCCATAGAGCCCAGGTGCAAATATAGCAGCAATTATTTAATAACTTAACAGATAAAGGTTTATAGAGGGGGGAGGGTACAAATATCATGGCAAAGTTTTAATATCTTTTTGATTAAGGGGAGGTTGGAATTTCATAGAGAGAGACTCTAATATCACAGTAATTAAGGTTTAAATACCTTACAGATGAAGGGGAGGTAGGAATTCCATACAGGAGTTAACGAATATTGCGGAAAGAGTTTTAATACCTTACAGATAAGGGGGGTAGATTTTTATACAAGGGGAGGGGTACAAGTATCTTTGCAAAGGTTTAATTACCTTACAGTGAAAAGAGAGGTATGAATTTCATAGAGGTGGGCACAAATACAGCAGCAAATGTCTTTTTTTCAACCTCAAAGGATGCAGTGTGATAAATACAAATGTGTGTCTATATTTTAACTTAGAGGCTCTCGGGAGCCTGAATTGCTCACCTGGCATTAAAAATGCAAAAGTGGTTAAATATGCACAAGAAGAGTTTGAAGATACCAAAGGGAGGTAATCAGAAACCGTATATTGAAGAAGACCAGACAACACAATGGCCAAAAGAAAAAGTACAAAAGGACAAATAACGATCGACAAAACATACATATAAAACTAAAGATCGAGTAACACGAACCCCACTTAAAACCGGAGGTGAACTCAGGTACTCTGGAAGGATAGGCAGTTCCTGCTCCACTAGTGGCACCCGTCGTGTTAATCTAGTTACAAACCCGGTAATAAGTCGTGAATGAGGAAAGGACCGGGAAATTTTCGAAGTGATGACTTCAATTTTACCAAAAGGAACCCTTGGTTCAGTAGCTTCCTTGTTAGCAGCAACCCTCTATCAAGGAAATCCTGATAGGAACCACAAGCTCTGGAATATCGTATCATCTGAGAGATATATACTCCATATGCAGGTGCTGCTGGAATGTTGCTACATATAAATGGAAAGTTCACAATGGGAAAATTGAAATCATCTTTTTTGTCATAAAGTTTCGTTCTTAACCGACCCTCACTGTCGATCTCGAGGTGTAGGTCAAGGTATGAAGCAGACCTATCTGTATCTGTGGTATCCTTTATTTCAAGCTCAATGGGATAGATGCGATCAACAAAATCACCAAACCTAGAATTATTTAGTGAAAGGACATCATCTATATAGCGGAACGTGAAATTAAAGGATCGGGCTAGCTTCTTTTCGTTTTTCTTGAGAAGCCCCTGTATGAAGTCTGCCTCATACGAATAAAGGAACAAGTCGGCGAGAAGAGCACAGTTGGTACCTATAGGTAATGCCGACTGTCTGTTGAAAAACACGTCCACCAAACATAACAAATATGTTGTCAATCAAAAACTCGAGCATGTTGAAGATATCAGTTTCAGATAACTTTTTGGTAGAATCAGATTGATGTTTTACAAAATAAGATCTGTCTCTTCCTAGTACAAGGTATTTGTATCTACGTTGGCCATTCTTTTTTATGAAACACAGTTGGACCAACTCCCTTAATTTGTCCTTCAGCTTAGAGTGAGGAATAGTAGTGTAAAGGGTAGAGAAGTCAAATGTTTTAATGCTATTGCAGGCGAGTCATCTGGCATATCTTTAAAGAGGCAGGAAATTTCCAAGTCTACTAAATATTGTGGGTTTAAGATCTTGTAGTGACCTCTGGTGATATTTTGTAAGGTGTTGCTTAAAGAATTCAAGGCAAGTAGGCCACACATATAATGTACTCTTTATGAATGACCATTACATTGGGCGTAAAAGTAGTCTTACTAGTAAAAATCTTACGCTGTGTAAAAGGGACATTTTCAAATTTATCAACATAAAGCCTGAAAGGTAGGGTTGAGAATAAGGGGAGTACATACTTAAATTTGTACCCCACGAATAAGGCGCCCACCACTTAATGTTTGAAAAATCTATTTTTTTTTTGGCTCTCTTTTCACATGGAAAAAAAATACCCCTCAATAATGAAAATTCAATGTTTGCTGCCCGAATTTGGTAAACTTAACACAATGAATGTTTCCAGGATTATTAGATGGAGAAAATAATATAGGATAACTACTTGAAGAATCCAAATATAGAAAATATTCAACGAGTGACCGAACAACGGAATAATTCACGAATGCATATAACACATGAGTTAATTATCCGTGTTTGTCAGTCACAAGTTGAATATTTTTCTGATTTCACCGGTCGACTGTGCTGTAAATTGCATAAAATCGTCATGCAAAGTATATAAGAGTATTACATATATGTGAAACATGATATAAACAAGAAATATGAAAAACAATGTTGCTAAAAAAAATGAGAAAAAAGGGGGTGGGTAAAAAAGTAACCTGTCCCCAGGTACTTGTGTTCTGCTATATGTATATCGCTATTGCATTCCGGAACTCAGTTCGTAATGTCGTAACAACAACAAAAAATATTATTGCTATATTCCAGTGTAATCGTAACCACTT
>NZ_CAHJWD020000087.1 GCF_903642095.1 Bathymodiolus brooksi thiotrophic gill symbiont
ACAAATTTGAACATAACAATCAACAAGTGATTAAAGATTAAAGATGGCGACGGGACTAGACGGGCTTTTGTTTACTCTAACAACAACTTTAATTGTAGCTCGCATCCTTGCATTTCCAACGCAAATTGATCTCCCAGACAACGAATACATGGTAGAAGATCTCGGATTATACTCGGGAACGAAACCAAAACCATCTTGCTATGACTTTTCACTAGATTTATTATACCCGAGGATCGTCTCAGAAAAGATCCGCCATTATACAAATAGACGTTACTACAAATACTTACCAAACCAAAATACAACAACATATACATCAATAATTAGAATTCTTTTGCTATCAGGAGACATTTCAACTAATCCTGGTCCAGTAAAATATCCTTGTGGGAAATGTTCCAAACCAGTAAAACGAAATCAACGTGGAATTTATTGTGAAGACTGTACATATTGGTATCACATTAAATGTATTGACCTACCGAAAGACGAATACCAACGTTTATCAACATCATCTGAAAGTTGGTACTGTGCAAACTGTATTTTGCCTATTTTTAGCAACTCCTTTTTTAATATTGAAGATGTAGAGGATAAATCAAACGCACCCACTGTTACTTCCGGTGTAAATATAAACAAACACACGTTTAAAGACCTTAGAGATGTCCGGAGATCTTATCCCAAAAATTTCATGGCAGCACACCTGAACATCAACAGCCTTCGATACAAATTTGACGAAATAAAAGAGGTACTAACTGACAACATTGTAGATTTATTAATTATTTCTGAAACGAAACTTGATGAATCTTTTAATGACAATCTGTTCAGTGTAGATGGGTACAAAGTGCAACGTAGGGACAGGAACCAGTACGGCGGGGGCCTACTTACCTTTATCAGATCTGACTTTCCATCCAGCAGAAAACAATCTTTAGAGAGTGAAAAAATTGAAACTCTGTGTCATGAAGTATATATAAGTGACAGAAAGTGGTTGATTGCTGGGGCATATAAACCCCCTTCTATGTCAAACAATGAATTTACTGAACATTTCTCCAGATTTGCTGATAGATCTTTAATACATTATGAACATATGTTATTATTTGGTGACCTGAATTTTGACATGCTCAATTCAGATAAAAGTGCTACCTTGAATGATTTCTGTGATATTTTCAATCTATCACAACTTGTTAATGGTCCAACCTGTTTCAAAAAGGGCTGTATCCCATCACTAGTAGATGTAATAATGACAAACAAGAAATCATTATGTTTTAAGTCACAAAATGTTCCAACAGGTGTCAGTGACTGCCATAACATTATAAGTACTGTTATCAAAGGTGAAGTTCTTCACGAACCAAAAAAGCTCAGGTATTATAGAAGTTACAAGACTTTTGATATTGAAAATTTCAATGATGATATAGAACAAATTAAGATCAATCAAACATGTCATGAAGTAGATTCTGTTTATAATGAATATGAAAAAGATTTTATCAATGTGTTAAACAAACATGCTCCAATTAAATCTAGATATCAAAGAAAAAAACCATTACCATGTATGAATCAGGAGCTCAGAAGAGCTGTATACAGAAAACAAATGCTATATTCTCAATTTACAAAATGTCAGAGCAACAAAAATTGGGAAAAATTCAGAAAGCAAAGAAATTTTGTAACCAAATTGAAAAGAAAATCAATGAAAACATACTTTTTAGAACGTTGCTCTGGGGGAACAAAATCGGGCGACTTTTGGAAAACTATTAAGCCATTCTTTTCGAAAAAGGGGTCCAGTGGAGAACAAAAAATTGTGCTTAATGAATCTGACAAGATTGTAAATGATCAAAAAGAAGTAGCCAATCACTTTAATAATTTTTTCTCCACTGTAGCTGAGAATATAGGAAAAGATACTGTTTACGACCCTTCTGATCATCCAAGTTTAATAGAAATAAAGAAACAAAATGATTGCACAAACAAATTTGTTTTTGAAAAGGTAACAACAGATAAAGTTGAAAAGATTATAAATAATATCAACATCAAAAAAGCAACAGGTGCTGATGGTATACCTGCCAAAATAATAAAATGTAGTAAATCTATTATTGCACCTCAGATTACAAGTATTTTAAATATGTCAATAGATCAGAATGTTTTTCCGGATAAATTAAAGAAAGCACAAGTAACACCTTTATATAAAAAGAATGATCCACTTTTGAAGACTAACTACAGACCCGTAAGTGTACTATGTATTTTTTCAAAGATTTTTGAGAAAATTTTAGAACAGCAATTGTCTGATTTTTTTGAAAATATTTTTAATCCTTATTTATGTGCTTTTAGAAGAGGTCATGGATGTCAGACAACCCTGCTCAGGTTATTAGAGGACTGGCGGAATGCCCTTGAAAAAAATCAGTATGTTGCTGCAGTCCTAATGGATCTTTCCAAGGCATTTGATTGCCTACCCCATGATATTTTATTGGATAAACTTTCGGCCTATGGTATGTCCACTGATTCTGTATCCCTTCTTGAGTCCTACTTATCAAATAGGAAACAGCAAATTAAAATTAATGGTATCCTGAGCAGTTGGTCTGACATCCAAAAAGGGGTACCCCAAGGGTCAATCTTGGGGCCTCTACTTTTTAATGTCTTTATTAATGATATTTTTTATTTTGTAAAAAAGGGTACTTTATATAATTATGCGGATGACAATACTTTGTCTTATGGTCATCCTGATTTTAATGTACTTACCTCAGTTTTAGAATCAGAGTCAAATGTTCTTATTAATTGGTTTAAAGTTAACAAAATGCAGGCTAATCCAGATAAATTTCAGGTACTTGCGGTTGGGAAGAAGACTTTTGACAAAAACATGAAGATTTGTATACAGAATTCTACACTTTCATGTGAAGAGACAGTAAAACTTTTAGGAATTGAAATAGATTATCAATTAAATTTTGACATTCATATCAGTTCAATCTGTAGGAAGGCATCACAGCAACTGAATATACTTAAACGTTTGGGCCGATATTTAGACAGATTAAGCAAATTAACTATATTCCACACTTTCATTCTCAGTAACTTTAACTTCTGCCCTTTGGCTTGGCATTTTTGTACCGATAAAAATTCAAAAAAATTAGAGAAAGTGCAGGAAAGAGCACTTCGCTTTGTATACGATGACTACACCAGTTCATATATCA
>NZ_CAHJWD020000088.1 GCF_903642095.1 Bathymodiolus brooksi thiotrophic gill symbiont
TTGTTCAAAAAAAGTTTTACTTTAGGTTCTTATAATCTGACAAAAACATACTGTTAACAATTATCCGACAAAATTAAAACTCAAAGTCAAGTTTTTTTGGTCTGATAAAAATGGTGTGGTTGATTCAAAATTGTCGTTCTAATAAATGTCTGTAATTCCTCAAACCCTCAGAGCTTCAGGGGGGCTTTGTCCCCCTGTGTCCCTTACCAGGGCTCTGCCCTGGACCCACTGGGGACCTTAAGACCCCTCGCCTATTCACGCCCCCCCCCTGACCACAAATCCTGGATCCGCCCCTGGTACCCCTTAAGAATAGTAACAGATGTCCATGTTTTGCTTTTTATATGTATTATGTGATGGCCTCCGAAAAATTCTGCAGTTGAGTGTCCGTCTGTCCGTCCCCCGATGGTTTCCAGATGATACCTTTAGAACGTGTTGAAGGATTTTCTACATTTGTTTAGTACCATAAAATACAGATCAAGTTCAAATTTTAGTTTGATCGGATAATTGGTTCAAAAGTTATGGCCGTTTCAAGACTGAAAATATGCAAAACGTGGTGGGGTATCATATAATGTCCCATTAGATGCCCTATTTTTTGCTTTTGGGAAAGCCCATTCAAAGTCATTTGGATCATCCATGTACAAGCTACTTGGCTAGTAAACCCATCGACACTAATAGTCGACCAAAAGTGGCACTGGCAAGTGGTAGTAAAATTTAACAGAGCAATTAAGTTGAATATTCAAGCCATTTTCAGAGGGGGACTACTATGTAGTCATTCTTTCGGGGGGAAATCCTACTATATAGCCATTCTTCCGGGGGGAAATCCTACTATATAGCCATTTTTCCGGGGGGAAAACTGGCTATGGGGGAAAAATGGCTCTATAACGCTCCTATAGTAGTTTTTCCCCCTAGCCATTTTTCCGGGGGGAAAACTGACTATATAGCCATTTTTCCCCCCGGAAAAATGACTATATCATTGAACATAGCCATTTTTCCCCCCAGTTTTTGACAGGGGGAAAAGTGGCTATATAGTAGAATTTCCCCCCGGAAAAATGGCTATATAGTCAATTTTCCCCCTCGTCTTAACATAAACCTGACTTCAACGTAAACTTACCCAACCAAGACCTTTAAAGTATGCAAACTCTAGGCTAGACATTACCCTACCCTTAGGCCTAATCCTCACCGAATCCCTCGGTCCAACACTATCCCTAAACCTAGGCCTTAACTTAATCCTAATTTTAAACCTTACCTTAAACCTAGCCTAATCGTAGGTCGAACTCACAACGCGAATGTGAAGGTATGGTAAACTTAAAGGCAAGTTTTCCGACGGCGAAATGAACGACCGTTTTACAGATATGGGGTTCTCGCAAGGTCACCAGTCTTGTGGGGGGAGCCCGATATTTCAATCTGGAAAATCGGCGAAACCCTGAGCTAGAGAAGGTGCCTTGAAACCTTGACACACATGAGGATCGAACCCACAACGGTGTCGACATCCTGATTGTAATGTCCAGCGCCTTGACCACTCGGCCACCTTCCTGCTTGCGAAGATGCAAAAAAAAAGACGCGAATAAGCGAGAGCCGAAAACCTGAAAAGGTTGAAACGCAAAATGGAGAAATGATTTCGATTTCGCCTCTTCGCTGTTGCAATTTAGAATTTTTGCTTTTTCGATTGTGCGTTTTCGCTTTCACAATTTCGCGTTTTAATTTCGTCTTTCAAAATCCAAAGGCAAAGTCTAACATACTATAGTCACTCTAGTTAATCTTATTTCAGTCCGTGACAAATATGCACATTTAGGTACTAATTTTCTAACTGCATAAATTTGGGTATAGTTAAAAATAAAATAAAACTGATATATAAAAGAAATATACGTATGTCTGGAGAATATATATTTGATGAGTCAGCATGGGCATTTTAACCATCGATTGAGGTGCAGAATTTCCAAAAAAAATCTTGAAATCAAATACAAAGTGTGAATCTAGCTCACAATAACATTGATTATTTGTTTATTACGTTAAATCATCGAGCGCACTCAATTTATTGTGGGCTATTATTAGGGGCCAACTTCCCACTAGTGAGATATGGACATAAAATGGGTACCCCTTAAGAATAGTAACAGATGTCCATGTTTTGCTTTTTATATGTATTATGTGATGGCCTCCGAAA
>NZ_CAHJWD020000089.1 GCF_903642095.1 Bathymodiolus brooksi thiotrophic gill symbiont
TTAGTCCATTAATGATATATGGTAGAGTCACGTTAGTCCATTAATGATATATGGTAGAGTCACGTTAGTCCATTAATGATATATGGTATGGTCACATTAGTCCATTAATGATATTTGGTAGAGTCACATTAGTCCATTAATGAGATATGGTAGAGTCACGTTAGTCCATTAATGATATATGGTATGGTCACATTAGTCCATTAATGATATATGGTATAGTCACGTTAGTCCATTAATGATATATGGTATGGTCACATTAGTCCATTAATGATATTTGGTAGAGTCACGTTAGTCCATTAATGATATATGGTAGAGTCACATTAGTCCATTAATGATATATGGTAGAGTCATGCAGTGATGGGTTAGGTTTTCATGATTTATTTGATTATTATTGTGTCTTTGCTTTTTAATGTTTGTATTTAAAATAAAATTAACTATGTACATGTATCATGATATTTTGTTTATAAATAAACATATTGTTTGGCGATCTATATATGTGCCCTATATATTCCACCTCCGGAACTCAGAAAATATACAGGGGAGAGGGGTTTATGGTCATGGTGTTTAAAGCCACTTTTAACCATGTTTCAGTTTTATAGTGTTTACAGCCACTTTTAAAAATATTTCAGTTTTATTGGTGGAGGAAACCGGAGTTTCGGAGAAAACTACCGACTTATCGCAAGTCCCTTGCAAACGTTGTATTGAGAACACCTTTCTTGAGCGGGATTTCAACTCACAACTGTAATGGGGATAGGCACTGATTGCATAGTTAGTTGCAAATCCAACTACCATTCGATCACGACGGCTCCGAAACTATGTAATACAGTTTCAATAAAACAAAAGTATACAATATACATGCAAAGAAATTGGAAAATAAAAGCTTCATTTTTGACTACCTTCTACTGATTTTGTCCCCCTGTTCAATTAGTCCATTAATGATATATGGTAGAGTCACGTTAGTCCATTAATGATATATGGTAGAGTCACGTTAGTCCATTAATGATATAT
>NZ_CAHJWD020000090.1 GCF_903642095.1 Bathymodiolus brooksi thiotrophic gill symbiont
TTATATAAATCCTCTCTGAAGTTCGACCATTAGTTTTTTATAACTGATGGGTCACTGTGCTTGTTATATAGCATACATTCGAATGCAACTATTACTATGTCAATGGTATGATTAAATTTTGATTTGTTATTGTTTCATAAAAATTTGTCATCTTCCAATCAATGTAATCAATCCATAATCATTGTATTAAATTCTTTGTTAATTGTTCTGCCCGAAAGGGCTCCTTAATTGGAAATAAAATATTTGTATTGTATTGTTGTGTTCCAAGAGATAAATTCGTATAAAATGCATTGCACAAACACGCAACAATGTTATTCTTAACTGTTTTCAGCAAAATGTCGTTAATTGCATATAAAATGAAGAAAATTTAACAAAATTTTACCAATTCAAATTTCACGTCTGCTTCTGCCAAGTTCTGGTTAATGGAAATTTGAAAAAGGAAGTGTTAATCGATAATTGCGAGACGTCACGTCTCAGACGTGTGCAAAAGTGATTTTGGTCACGTAGGCCATGCCTTAAGGGAATACGATACAGTAGGGATTGCCAATTGATTTTTTCATGAAAATTCGTGATTTGGTCAATTTCGACATGCTCTTTCCAAATATGCAAAGAAAAATATACCTTCGTGACTTAGTTTTCGAGATATTTACGATCGAATTTCGACCATTTTTCGACAAATTTTTAAAATACGGATTTTTATAGCGGTAAAGAAAATATCACAATTTCAAAACGGTAAAAGATAATTGCATCCGGTTTTTTGCAATAGCTTCCTATGATAATTTCGTTCAAAGATGATGAACATGTACATTGCCAATAATAGATTAAGTAGTCCAAAAATTCTACTTATTTGTGGAATATGGATTATTTAGTGGTTTCTTCATGAATAAATTTGCATGTAGAAAAAAAATGACAATTGATATTTTCTTAATATTTTGTCATGATATTCTCGCAATGATTTTATTTAGAATTTTAACAAAAAGTAAGGGGGTACATGTGCTTGTTTTTTAGCTACAGAACAAAAACCGTGCATTTTTCATGACAAACCTAGACATCGTCAATTTCGGCGCCAAATTACCCTACAATGTATTTTAATAGGTAAAACGTCGTGGAGTCTTTCCCGCCGTTTTCCTTGGATTGGATGAAAGGGCAACGCAACCGGAGAATGAAATAAATGAAAGAGAACGGCTATAGTTGTACAGCGAATAGATAAGTAACTGCCGAACCCGTGCAAACGTTCTTACTCAATGTTCATTAGATTTAACGGTGTATCACAACCGTCACACGC
>NZ_CAHJWD020000091.1 GCF_903642095.1 Bathymodiolus brooksi thiotrophic gill symbiont
CTCCTTAAGTCTACTTTTTAATAAGTGCTTTTTTAGACTTGCAGAATTTAAAATAACCACAGATGATTTTAATTCAGTGATATTTTTTGAGTTTTTAGATAAGTCAAATAAGGCAAAAAAATCCACAAACCCCTCAAAAACCAAAAGTGTCAAAAAATCAGGATTAAGATTATTTTTTACTTTCCAGTCACCATTAAATTCATCAAGCTGTGCAATGATTTTTAACATCTCAGGGGTGATATTTAAGTTTAGGTAATTATATATAAATTTACACCAATTTAAAATATAGTGTTGCGTTCTACTAAATAAGTGTACAATACTCACTTATGATAAATACAAACTTTAACACAATACTTGACTTAATTAACGCATTCCCTAATGAACAGGAGTGTATAGACCACTTAGAGGATTTGCGTTGGGGTAATAATGTTGTATCGCCATTTGATAGTAACTCTAAAGTTTATAAATGTGCAGGTAATAAATATAGATGTAAAGAGACTGGTAAATATTTCAATGTTAAAACACAGACATTGTTTGATAATTCAAAAGTAAAACTTCAAAAATGGTTCTTAGCCATTTGGTTAGTAACATCACACAAAAAAGGTATTTCAAGTATTCAATTATCAAAAGACATAGGGACTACTCAAAAAACGGCGTGGTTTATGTTGCAACGCATTCGTAATTGTTTTGGTTTTGGCAATAATAATAACCTATCAAATACCGTAGAAGTTGATGAAACTTATGTAGGTGGTAAAAATAAAAACAAACATTTTGATAAGAGGCTTAAAGGTGTTCAAGGTAGAAGCACTAAGGATAAAGCACCAATATTTGGAATGGTTGAGCGTGGCGGTAAATTAAACGCAAAACTGGTGCAAGATGTAACGGTTAAAACACTAACAGATGAAATTGTAAAACGAGTTAAAGACGCTACTATTTATTCTGATGAATGGCTAGGGTATAACGCCTTAAAACGCATATATGACCACCAATTTATTAAACACGGTAAAGGTCAATATGTAAATGGCAGGGTTCATACAAACACAATAGAGGGTTTTTGGTCTATTCTTAAGCGTGGCATTGTAGGTATTTATCACTTCACAAGCGTTAAACACTTACAAAAATATGTAGATGAATTTGTATTTAGATATAACACTAGGCACGGTAACGAACACGATAGATTTAATCTATTGCTTGAAAATTTAGAAAATAGACTAACTTATAAGGAATTGATAAGATGAGTGAACTTACACCAACACAAAATGAGTTTTTATTTTATGCATCCGAAGATGGCACTATATCAATACAGACATTAGTCGCAGATGACACTATTTGGATTACTCAATCTGCAATGGAAGATGTCTTTGGTATTCACCAAAGTGGTGTAAGCCGACACCTTAAAAACATATTTGAGAGTGGAGAACTGGATGAACATAGCAATATGCAAAAAATGCATATTGCTACCTCTACCAAACCTGTAAATTTTTACAACTTGAATATAATTATCTCTGTTGGATATAGGGCAAACTCATATAGAGCCACCCAATTTAGAATATGGGCAACTAAGATATTAAAAGAGTATTTGGTTAAAGGTTTTACTTTAGACGATGAAAGATTGAAACAAGGTAAGGTTTTATTTGACAAAGACCACTTTGATGAATTATTGGAACGCATTAGAGAGATTAGAGCCTCTGAAAAGCGTTTTTACAAAAAAATTACAGAATTATATAAGGTGTGTAGTTATGATTATGATGAAAATTCAAGAGAGCATAAAGAAATTTTAGGAAAATTTTATGCCAATATGCAAAACAAATTACTTTTTGCTGTATCTCGTATGACTGGTGCAGAAATACGAAAAAAAAGAGCAAGTTACAACTTACCACATATGGGTTTGACTACTTGGGACAACAAAAAAAAGGGTGGAAAAGTAACTAAAAAAGATGTAACAATAGCCAAAAACTATCTTTTAGAAAATGAAATAGATGACTTAAACAGGTTGGATAATATGTTTTTAGACTATATAGAAAATTTAGCCAAAAAACAAAAAAAAATGAGAATGCAAGACTGGTCAGATAAATTAAGTTCTTTTCTTGAATTTAATGAGTATGAGATTTTACAAGACTATGGAAAAGTAACTAAAGATACGGCGGATAAATGGTCTATTAAACAATACAATGAATATAAACCTATTCAAAACTTAGAATTTAAAGACAATTTTGATAATGTTGCTCAAAGTATTAAAGCAACTGGAAAACTACCTGACGAAGTTAAAATTATCAATAATAAAAAAGAACCTGATACAAAATTTAATAAATCTCTAAAACAAGCAATGAACTACAATCCAAAAGATTAAAAAATAAATTTTATAACTTTGGATTGACTTTGTTGCGTGGTGTAAAGTTATATATAATTACCTAAGTTTATTAAGTCCATTTAGGATAAATTTTAGCTAAATAATTATCTGATTTTATCCAATAATCAAGTTTTTATCTAATAGTTATAGTGAAAAACGAACAAAATACATAACAGAATTTAAAGCCAAACTGGCGCTTGAGGTATTGCAAAATGAAAATACCTTGGCACTATTTATAGTGTTCTTGTTTTCACACTGTGTAAATAAGGGTGTAGGGAATATCAATTTCATTAGTTTAAAGGTTATCTTGATAAATATTTATATTTATGCAAAGGTCTAATCTATAATACGACCTGATATTAACTAACTGTAAAAGGAGCAAATGAAAACAAAACAAAATAAGAGAAATAATGGCAAACAACAGGGTTTTACTTTGATTGAAATTTTGGTAGTGGTTGCTATTATTGGTATTTTGGCAAGTATTATTGTGCCTAAATTAACCAGTAAGGTGAGTTATGCGCGTGTACAGAAAGCACATCATGATATTAAAACCCTGTCTTCTACACTTAGTTTGTATAAATTGGACAAGTTTGCTTATCCAGATACCAATCAGGGTTTAAGTGCATTGGTTGGTGATTATTTAGACAAACTGCCTAAAGACCCTTGGAACAGAGATTACTTGTATTTAAGCCCCGGAACGCATGGTGCTCAATCTTTTGATTTATATAGTTATGGTGCTGATGGTGTTGCTGGCGGAAGTGATGAAAATAAAGACATTAACAGCTGGGAATAGTCTAAAAAACAACACAGGATTCACTTTAATTGAATTGTTGGTGGTGGTTGTGATTGTGGGTATTTTGGCGAGTTTTATTACTTTAAGTGTTAAACTTGCTAAACCTTCTGCGATAAAGACTTTAAAAATGAAGATACAGCAACACATTGTATCAGTGGAGACTTATGTGCAATTGTATAATCAACCTATTCGATTGCAGGTGAGTCAGGGCAAGATGCAAACACTTAGTTTTCAGTTCAAGGTTAATACAGATGACGAGGAGGCACCGTTAGAAAAATCATTTTGGCAACCCAGTTCGAGGTTCCAACCGCTAATATTTAAGCCTATTAAGGTAAGTATTAGCAAGGCAAATTCCAATTGGAAAGATATTGATGCTGAAACGATTGAAATATTGCCTAATGGGTTTATCACTGATGCCACTATTTCACTGTCTCAAGACGATGAACTTATCTCATTTAAGACTATTGAAGATGAAACGAAATAGCGGCTTTACATTGGTTGAGGTTTTAATCGCATTGGTGATTGTTACTGTATCACTTAGTGCTTTAGTTACTGCCGATCAGCAGAATAGTAATAGTATTGGGTATTTTCGGGATAAATCATTGGCAAATTTAGTTATTAGCAATTTAAGTGTGGAAAAGCGGGTTGGGTTAAAGCCAAATATGGGGTATCAATCTGGTGAATATAAAATGGGTGAAAGGGTTTGGTATTGGAAAACAAATACAAAAAAAACCATAGATAAAAACATTATTAAAACAGACTTATCTCTTTATGAGAGCATTAGTAAGCGTGATGCCAAACAATCAATTGCCGCTTTAGTGCTGTATTTAGAGCGATGAAGCAATACGGCTTTACCTTGGTAGAATTATTGATAGCAATTACGATATTATCGGTAATTGGGGTTATATCTTATGGTGCATTAAATAGCACACTGAAACATCAGTCTGTGCAAAAACGCCATAGCCAGAATTTAATAAAATTACAAAGAACATTGCTTTATTTTGAACGGGATTTTTCTCAAGTTTTTCAAGGAATGGTAACCTTAAATAAAAAAGAACTTCAACTTAAAAGCGTGCAAAATGACACGCTACTTGTTATTAATTATCAATTTAGTGGCAGTATTATCCGCCAAGATTCCACCAATGCAAGTAAGTCTGTAAATTTAATTCTCTTGGAGAAAATTAAAAATTCTAAGATACGGTTATTAGATAACAAAAACAAATGGCACACTACTTGGGAACCTAAAAACAACAAGAATTATTTAAAAGCTATAGAAATTAAATTCCTCCATCCTCATTTGGGCGAGATTAAAAAAGTGGTGGCAATATAAATGCAAAAATCATATGAAAAGGGTATTGTGCTAGTTAGTATACTAATTATAGTAGCAATGATTAGCCTTGTGGTAAACCTAATGTGGCAACAACAAGCATTAACTTTAAAGAATACTGCACATAGTATTGATGCCCAAAAGGCCATTAGTTATCTTTATGGTATGGAATCTTGGGTAACAAGTATTTTAAAACAAGATGATGATAAAATTGATGAGTTAGATGAAGATTGGGCTCGCATAATTCCTCCAATTCCAGTGCCTAATGGCATCATTGAAGGAAAAATATTTGATTTACAGGCACAGTTTAATATTAATCAGTTGTTTTACACTGAGAGAAAGGACAGACAAGTTTATATAAAGGCAGGTTACAAAGACTTTTTAAATATACTTAACACGACTTTAGATCAAGATTATATGAGTGACTCCATTCTTGATCATATGAATGCCAGCCGTCCGTTATTGTCAAAATTTGAACACATTTCACAACTTAAATCGGTTGAAGGTATATCGTTAGAAAATTATTTAAAAATTAAACCCTATCTCTATGCTTACGAGAACATTAAAGCCAAGGTAAATATCAATACTGCCAGTAAAGAGGTCATCGCTGCCTTATACCCGGATTTAGTTGATAAAATTATTGGTGACAGACCCTTTGAATCACTCGCTAATGCGAATCAAACCATACTCCAATTGCCCACTGGTGCTAATTCAGTCGAAGCCAAGAAAAAATTTACTGAATTGGTTAGTATCAATAGTAATTATTTTTTACTTAAAGCGGATATTGATATTAATGACACTCATCTTCAAGCTCAAACTTTGTTCCATCGACAAGGAAAAACAATCAATATTGTTGAGCGTACTTATCGTCAAATTTTAGAATGAGACTTTTGCATCAATTTGGATGATTGGCAAAATTTAATTTTTGTTAAACTGTCATTTTTTTTAAACCTTACTCTAACAGAGTTAAGGCTGAGTTTAAAAAAAATACCAAACAAACGAAAGACAGGTTTTGAGTGATTATTTATATTAACACAAAGGCTTAAAAATGTTATTTTTCTGTTCACTTAAACTTTTTAGCCTTTTTCGTTTATAATTCACCCTTTTTTTGAGTTATTAAAATAAATTATGTTAAGTGCTATTAGAAATAAAATTAAAGGCTGGATTGCCTATACGATTATTGCTTTAATTATTGTTCCGTTTGCTTTATTTGGTGTTAACGAATACTCTACAGGGACGAATATTGTGGTTGCCTCAGTTAACGGTGAAGACATTTCTAAAGAAGAGTTTTTAAGAGAATTTGAGGCCGCTCAAAGGCGTTTACAACAAAGGCTGGGTGAGCGATATTCTCCTGAGTTAGGCGTTAAGTTAAAACCTGCAGTCATTCAATCAATGATAAGCACGCATATGCTGGCACAATTGGCAAGTGAGTTGGGTTATGTGACAACTCAACAAGAATTACGGGCAGTTATTCAGTCAGACGATGGATTTAAAGAGGAGGGCAAATTTTCGATAGAGAAATACAAGCGTTTACTAAGGACTAATAATTACTCAACCATTGACTACGAACAACTTAAATCCAAAGAACTAACACAAAACCAAATTAAATATAATTTCCTGCGTTCTGCGTTTTTAACCCCATTAATGCTTAATCGTATGCAGTCGTTGAATGACCAGCAGCGAAAGTTTAGTTATATCCAACTTAATGCACAAGATTATGTTGAGCAGGTAAAGGTAAAGGCCGATAGTATTAAAGAATTTTACGAGTCAAAGCAAGAGACATTTTTTGAGCCACAAAAAATTAAGGTTGATTTTATTGAATTATCGCTTAAAAAAGTGGCTCAAGGCATTACTGCAAATGAGGCCGATTTGTTGAATTTTTACAAGGAAGAGGAGCAGCGCTTTAGCACTGAGGAAGAGCGTCAATCTCAGCATATTTTAGTGGAATCTGAAGAACTTGCCAATAAGATTACCGAGCAGATCAAGCAAGGCGAAGATTTTGCTAAATTAGCCATTAAGCATTCAAAAGACTTAGGCTCAAAAGACAAAGGTGGAGATTTGGGATTTTTTTCC
Organism: Bathymodiolus brooksi thiotrophic gill symbiont; assembly: GCF_903642095.1. GTDB lineage: Bacteria > Pseudomonadota > Gammaproteobacteria > PS1 > Pseudothioglobaceae > Thiodubiliella. The sequence continues at coordinate 6,544 of NZ_CAHJWD020000091.1, forward strand.
ATAGGTGTTATGGTGCCAGAGTTTGAAGCCGAGGTGTTTACAATGAAAGAAGGAGAAGTGAGTGCACCAGTCAAAACGGATTTTGGCTATCATATTATTAAATTAAACAAGATTAAAGTGGCAGCAGTGAAGCCTCTTGAAGAAGTACGCGATGAATTAATTAAACTTTATACCGAGCAAATTGCACAAAAAACTATTCATAATTTAACCGAACAATTTGCCAGTTTGGCGTATGAAGTAAGTTTAGAGGAAGTCTCCGAGCAAATGAATTTAAAACTCAAAACTTCTGAATTTTTTGTGCAAAATACCACGAAACAGGATCCTAAATTTGTGGCAGCGGCTTATAGTGATGCAGTGCTGAACAAAGGTGAAAACTCTAAGTTGATTGAGATTTCTAAAGACAGTTTTTTAGTGCTTAGACTCAATAAAAAAGTGGCAAAAAGGCAGCAGGAATTTGACGAAGTGAAGTCTGACATTAAAAAGCATTTGACTACTACATTGGCGAATGATTTTGTTAATGAAATGGTGAATAAAATTGCAAATTTATTTACCAAAGGCGATGTTAAAGCTGCACAAGCATTGATGGATGAAAATAAATTGACTTGGAAGAAGGTTGAGTGGGCTACTAGGGATTCAAAGTTAGCAAGTGCTGAAATTGTCAACCGTGTATTTTCTTTGCCTAAACCTAAGGATGGTGCTACTTATAGTGCCAGTAGTTTAGACCAACAGGCGGTTTTGTTGAGATTATCAGAGGTTAAAATTCCTGAAAGCAAACCCGATAAAGCACTTCCAAATAGAATGCTTAATTTTGAATCTAATGAAATATTTAGAGGTATTTTAAGAACATTAGAGAATAATGCCGATATAGAAATTTTTGAAAATAGATTGTAATTCGAAGAGACTTTTTCTATCTATACAAAATTCTTTGATTGTGCTTAAATGTGAGTAACGCCATTTTCAAAAATAAACCAAATCCTTGTTAATCGTAAAATACTTGAGCGATTGTAAGCACCATATTATTCGATATTTATTCATTTTATATTTGCAACCTTGTGTTTGAGTTTACAAATTTGGCCCTTTGTCGTAGAAGTTGTAACCTGAATCAATATAGGTTACTTCGCCTGTAATCCCTGAAGCTAAATCTGAGCATAAAAAGGCGGCAGCATTGCCCACTTCTTCGGTGGTCACATTGCGTTTGAGTGCCGATGAATCAGCTGCATATTCCAATAATCTACCAAAGTCTTTAATGCCAGAAGCAGCCAAGGTTTTGATTGGTCCAGCAGAGACGGCGTTGACACGAATACCTCTTTCAGGACCCATTGCCGCCGCCATATAACGCACATTAGCCTCAAGTGATGCTTTGGCAACGCCCATTACATTGTAATTCGGAATGGCACGAATACTGCCTAAATAACTCACAGTCAGTAATGCACCATTGTCATTAAGCATTGAATTTGCCGCTTTTGCTAGTGCAGTAAAACTATAAGAACTAATGTCATGTGCAATGGCAAAGTTTTCACGAGTAGTGGCTTCAATGTAGTTGCCATCTAATGCCTCACGGGGGGCGAATGCCACTGAATGCACCAAGATATCAAAATCATCCCAATGCTGTTTAAGCTCGTTAAAAGTAGCCTCAATACTACTATCAGTGCCAACATCACAAGGAATAACGATATTGGAATTACAGACCGTAGCACATTTATCCACCCGCTTTTTTAATTTTTCATTTTGATAGGTTAGTGCAATTTCACAACCTTGTTTTGCCATTGCTTCGGCAATACCCCATGCAATTGAACGATTTGATGCAACGCCAACAATCAATGCCTTTTTTCCGTCTAAAAATCCCATAACATTCTCACTATATTAAAATAAACAAATTATAATAGGATTTTTTTATTTATTGAACTGATATGTTAGATATTTTATTAACCCCCATTAAAGCGATGCGTTTACGCTATGTTCCCCTGTTGTTAGTGTATTTTTCTTATGGAAGTAGCGTCTTTACCGCCATTGCTGAGAGTTTCTGGGTAAAGGAAACGCTGGAAATGAGTGCTGCAGATTTGGCAGAGTTGGGCATATGGCTTACTGTGCCGTGGACAGTGAAGATGATTTTTGGCTCATTGGTTGACAGTGTGTTGATTTTTGGCTCTAACCGTAAATCTTATGTTTACCTAGGTGCATTGTTAATTACCCTTAGTTCTTTAATGATGATTGCGGTGGTTGGCGATTATCCAATTGTGGCAGAATTTTCTAAAAAAAGTGTGTATATTTTTGCCAGTGTGATTGCCATGGTGGGCTTTGTCATGCAAGATGTGGTGGCAGATACGATGAGTACCGAGGTGGTGGATAAAAGCCAGTCTAAAGAAGAGATTCACCGAGAATTGGCGAGCATTCAAATATTGGCTCGTTTGTCATTAGGATTTGCAATCTTCATTACTGGCTGGGTTGGAGGTGAATTGGCAAGTGTGTTTAAAGACAATCGTGAAGTGGTATTTATGATTGCAATGTTTGTGCCATTTTTGTCAATCCTTGGGGTAACGCTGGTCAGCCTTAATCCTGTGCCAGTGTCTAAAGTTAATCGACAAGTGTTATTCGGCGGATTAATTTTTGCCCTATTTGTGGTAACGATGGGCTATGCACAAGTGCCGTATTCACAAGAGATTGTGTTTGTTTTCTCCCTGAGCATTGTGCTGTATTTATTGAATAATTTAATTGCAGATTTGAGCGAAGATGCCATTCGTCACATCAAAATGGCAATGATTATTATTTTTGTCTATCGTGCCATGCCATCAGTCGGTGCATCCTTACAATGGTGGCAGATTGATGTGCTTGGATTTGACGAGTCGTTTTTTGCTAAATTATCGGCAATTGGTGGTGGTATTGCCCTAGCGGGAATGTGGTTTAGTGCTAAGTTTATTGTAAAACGCAATATTGCTGAAGTGCTAATTTTTCTCACCATTATCGGCACTTTGTTGTCCCTGCCAATTGTAGCAATGTATTACGACATCCACACCATGCTTGGCGTTGAAGCACGGACAGTGGCATTGATAGATACAGCATTGGCATCGCCTTTTGATTACATCGCCCAAGTGCTAATGTTAACTTTGGTGGCAATTCACGCCCCTGAAGGCAAAAAAGGCACTTGGTTCGCCCTCATGGCATCGCTGATGAACATTGCCCTCTCGGCAGGCGGTTTATTAACCAAATATCTAAACAAAATTTTTGTTGTCAGTCGTGAAGTTATCACCGATGGCGTAGTAACCACAGCACAAGATTACACGCAACTTGGCGATTTATTGTGGGTGGCGATTATCGCCGGATTTGTTATTCCAATTGTTGTTATTATTAAATTTAATCCGAGCAAAGCATGAAAATAATATATTTTTTATTGGCAATACTATTGGTTGCACTTGATCAATTAACTAAACTACTGGCTTATGAATACTTAGTTATCGGCACCTCTGTTGATATTAACGCCTTCTTCTCACTTTCGTTTGCACGCAATTATGGTGCCGCCTTTAGTTTTCTAGCAGACCAAGGTGGCTGGCAACGGTATTTCTTATCTGCTGTATCAGTTATTGCCAGTATTATTCTTAGCGTCTGGATGGTAAAAACATCTACAATATACCGGTTCAAATTAATCGGTTTGACACTTATCTTATCAGGTGCTGTTGGCAATATGATTGATAGGGTTATGAATGGTTTTGTAGTAGATTTTATTGATTTTCATTACCAAGACTTTTATTGGCCAATTTTCAATTTTGCCGATATTTTTATCAGCATTGGCGTGGTTATGTTGATTATTGCTGATTGGAAAAAATAACAATCGTCTTAATTTTATATTCCATAGCGATGAAAAATTACCACTGAATTTATTATGAGAGACCTTTGCATAAATACGAATAATCATCAAAAATCCACTTTTTACCAACTTGGTAATTTTTTTAAACCCAGCCTTAGCCTTGCTAGGGCAGAGTTTAAAAAAAATACCAATTTGACAAAAATTGAATTCTGCTAATCATCCATATTTATGCAAAGGTCTCTATGAATACTAAACAACAACAATTTTTATGGTTAATTTTGGCAATGTTTTTTTGGGGAGCCTCATGGCCAATTGCCAATATTTTGTCCACTTATGTAGATGTGCATGAGTTTATTACTTACCGATATTTTTTTGTCACGCTATCTATGGTGCCTGTGTTATGGTGGATGCGATTGTCTTTTAAGATTGGGTTTATTGATTTCGTCATTGCTTGTATTGCCTCTTTGTTTTTAGTGCTTTATTCAAATTATTATTTTTTAAGTGCTACTCATGGTGCACCCGGTTTAGCAGGTGCTGTGGTAACAACATTAATGCCAATTTTGGTTTATTTGTTGATGTTATTTAGTAAACAAAAAAAACCACTATTCAAAGATTGGCTGGCATTGCTTTTGGCAGCCACAGGTGTGTTAATTACTATGGGTATTTGGCGTTTTCAATTAAGTGAAATATTTGCAATTAGCAATTTATATATGGTAGGTGCCGCTTTGTTTTGGGCACTTGTGTCCATTACCAGTAGTTACACTAAGTTACTCAATCCGCTGGTACTGAGTTTTTATATTTATCTAATTACCACATTGTTAGATGGGTTGTTATTTTTTCAACCAACACATGGGTCAGTGTTTGCTATGGACCGTGTTTTTTGGATTTATTTTGTGATTGTTAGCTTGGGTTCTACTACCTTCGCCACGACAGTTTATTTTATTAGTGTTCACAACTTGGGCTCTAAGAAGGCTAGTGTATTTACTTTTTTGGTGCCTTTTTTTGCACTTGGGTCAAGTATCCTATTTTTAAATGAAACATTGCAATGGACTACTTTTTTAGGTGTGCTAATGACTATTTTTGCTTTAATTGTGCTTAATAATATTAAATTAGACTTTTTGACAAAAAAGAATTAAAAATAAAATTGAGTGCCTGTTATCATTAAACCCATTTTTTTATTAAATTTGTCAATCCAATGACAAAATGGGCGGTTTTAAGATTTGCCCAATGTTGGGATTTTATCGTGTAGATAAAAAATTGAACAGGCTATAATATCCAGTTAAATTGGCGGGGCAAGGATAATGAAAAAAGAAAGTTTAATAAAGGTTGGCATTTTTATACAGGTTGTTAAAAAGTTGTATTAATGAGTGATTGTTTAATCATTGGCGGTGGCGTGATTGGGATAACGACTGCAAGGGCGTTGGCTATGGCGGGTGCAAAGGTAACTTTGTTAGACCAGAAGGAGTGTGGTAAGGAGTCTTCTTGGGCAGGGGGCGGTATTATCAGTCCGCTTTACCCTTGGTTGTATAGTGATTTGGTGAATGAATTGAGCGAGGCATCACAGGTGGTTTATGCGCAATTATGTGCAGAATTGTTTGAAAATACGGGCATTGACCCAGAATATATTCGTTGTGGGTTGTTGATGATGGATAAATACGACACACCTGAGGCGCAACAATGGATGGGCAAACATCTGCTTGATTTTCAAGTGCATGACAAAGGTGCCTTGTTTAAGAACATTGCACAAGTGCGTAATCCGAGGTTGTTAAAGGCATTAAAAGCCGATATTCTTAAATTGGGGGTGCAGATTGTTGAGCATACGCAAGTGAATGATTTAATAACTGAGATGGGCACAGTGCTGGGGGCGATTACTGAAAATAAAAAGCATTGTGCTGATAATACGATTGTTTGTAGTGGTGCTTGGAGTTCGTCTTTGCTGGATATTAAAGACACTATTTACCCGATAAAAGGGCAGATGATTGTGATTAAAGCCAAAGTAGGCGTGGTTGAGCATATTATTCTTGATCAAGGTAGGTATATTATTCCTAGAAAAGACGGGCGACTTTTGATTGGCTCTACCATGGAAAATGTTGGCTTTGACCGTAGTATCGGGACGCAAGTAGGTGTTGATTTGTTGGCATTTGCAGTTAATCGATTTCCCTCATTAAAAAATGCCAATATCGAACATCACTGGGCAGGTTTTCGACCTGCCAGTAGTGCAGATGTCATTGTTGGAAAACATCCACAATTGGCAAGTTTGTATATCAATGCTGGGCATTTTCGCAACGGCTTAAATATGGCACCTGAAAGTGCCAATAGGATAAAGAAATTACTATGCTAACCAGAAAACTAGACGACGCTTTATTTGCCTCTTACTCAGATGATATCCCTTCATTTTTAAAGAAAATTTACAGTGCTAGAGGCGTTTCTGAGGCACAACTTTCTTTAAGTTTAACGGGATTATTAAAACCCAAATTTGAACAATTAGGCACAGCATTAACCTTATTAGAGCACGCCCTAATTGAACAAAAAAGAATTTTAATTGTCGGCGATTTTGATTGCGATGGGGCAACTGCATCGGTGGTAGCAGTGAAATCATTGCGGCTAATGGGGGCAAAATTTGTTGATTTCTTAGTCCCCAATCGATTTGAACACGGTTACGGGCTTAGCCCTGAGATTGTGAAATTGGCAATTAAGGAAAAACAGCCTGATTTGATTATCACTGTTGACAACGGCATTTCCAGTTTTGACGGCGTTGAATTGGCAAAAAAATCCGATATTCAAGTGATTATCACCGACCACCACTTGCCCAGCAAAACCCTACCTGAGGCAAATGCAATCATCAATCCCAACCTTGAAAATTGTGAATTTTTAAGCAAAAATTTGGCAGGCGTTGGCGTATGCTTCTATCTAATGTCCGCACTAAAAACCCACCTGAACACAAGCGATTACTTCACCAAACACAACATTCCCCTGCCCGATTTACGCACAGTATTAGATTTGGTCGCACTTGGCACCGTAGCCGATGTGGTCAAGCTTGACCAAAACAACAGGATTTTAATAGACCAAGGATTACAACGCATCCGCCTCAAACAATGTTCCCCCGGTATTTTGGCACTCTTAGAAATTGCCAACCGCCCCGCACAAAGCCTACAAGCCAGCGATTTAGGTTTTGCCATCGGGCCCCGCCTAAACGCCGCTGGCCGCCTAAGCGACATTTCCCGTGGCATTAAATGCTTACTCACCGATGATATGAACGACGCACGCCGTTATGCCGCCGAGTTAGAGCAATTTAACCAAACCCGCAAAGAAGAACAAACCCGCATGCAAGCCGAAGCACAAGCCATTGTTGACACACAATCCGTTGAAACAGGCAAATTCGCCCTCAGCCTATTTGACCCCTCATGGCACGAAGGCATTGTTGGCATTGTCGCTGGAAAACTCAAAGAAGATTACCACTGCCCAGTCGCAGTCTTCGCCCAATCAGGTGCCAATTTAAAAGGCTCAATCCGCTCCATCCCTAGCGTCCATATCAAAGATTTATTAGACCTAATCGACAGACAAACCCCCAATTTAATCCTAAAATTCGGCGGTCACGCCATGGCAGCAGGCCTAAGCATCAAAAAAGCCAACTTCCCCCAATTCAAAACCGCCTTTGCCAACACCATCCAAACCCACCTCAACAACCAAATCCCCAAAGTCGAACTCCTCACCGATGGCCCCCTCGAAGCCCCCGACATCTCCCTCCACAACGCCCAATTACTAGTCAAAGCAGGCCCTTGGGGACAAGGCTTTGAAGAACCCATCTTTTACGGAAAATTTGAGTTAATTGAACAAAAAGTAGTCGGCGAAAAACACCTAAAATGCCGCCTAAAACTCACCAACACCCCCACCATCCACGATGCCATCGCCTTCTTCCAACCCCCCATTAAAACCACAACAATCCAACTCGCCTACAAACTATCCATCAACGAATGGCGTGGCAACACCAATTTACAACTTATGGTTGAACAAGTCTATGAATGCGATTAACAGAATCGTCTAAACAGCAAATTCGCTTTCTGTTATAATTTTTATTAAATTTAAATTACTAATGGAGTAATTATGACTTATAGAGAAGATTCAGAATGGAATGATATAAACGAATTAAA
>NZ_CAHJWD020000092.1 GCF_903642095.1 Bathymodiolus brooksi thiotrophic gill symbiont
GCCAGTTGTACTAATGAAAACATGGAACACATATGTAGTGCCAAGATTCCTGTATGGCCTTGAAGTACAAAACCCAACAAAAACAGATATTGAAAAGCTTGAACAACTCCAGCGAAAAGTCTGTAGGCAATTCCAGTACTTACCTGAAAGAACCTCATCAATAGCTGTCTATGCATTGACGGGAGCAGAACCAATAGAAGTAACACTGGATAAATATTGTATAAACTTATTTTTTGGAATTGCCAGGCTAGACTCAACAATTGAGAAACAAATGCTACTGTGGGAGTCCGCAAATGCCAATGCAAATGATACATTGTTTATCAACAAAATAGCTGGAATTCTAGAAAAGTATGGAATGCATACGCCAATGGAACTTCTTATAAACCCGCCAAGTAAACATATGGGGAAAACAATGATAAAGAAGGCCATAAATGAATACTGGTACACAAAGTACAATGAGGAAAAGTCAACGAAAACAACTATCAGACACCTTGAAATTCAAAAGGAACCTATAGGAACACCACATAATATATGGAACTGTGTAAAAAACCAAAAATTAGATATACAAAAAGCAGAAGTAAAAGTGAAACTGGTTACTGATACATATATGCTCCAGTACCATCAAGATAAGTTTAGTCATAAGGAAAATGCTGGATTTTGTAAAATCTGCAACGATGGAGTTGAAGATATAGAACATTTTATACTAAAATGCAAACCGCTAGATGAAGTACGACAGAACAAGTTAGAACAATTCAAAAGGACAGTGGAAGATATAAAGGGGGGTGGTGCAGAACTACTTGAAGAGAAAAATCAACTTTTACAGGCTATATTAGATTGTACATCTAAAAATGTATATACTATTATTACAAATAACCACAATGACTTGAAGGCCATAGAACGTGCCTCACAAAATTTGTGCTTTGAACTACATAGACTTAGAACCAAACTATATTGCGAATTAAGATAGAGACAAACTTGGACGTCGTTTTTCACTACAGGATCCATCTTTTATATTTTAACTCCTGAAGTGCATATAGACATATGTACATTTGCTACACAGAAACTTTTAACTAGACGCTTTTATAAGGTCAGAAAATGAACTTTTGTGATATACTGAACTATTTTACGTCTTTTTAAAATCATTGTGCTTTTATCCAATGGAAATTGGAGTGCTCCAGCTTATGGAGGAAATTACCTGAAAACGAAACGAAAACGATTAAATACAATCTTTGGAATGACAAGGACATAGCCTTTAAAGGGAATGCTAATTTAGTAGCCCC
>NZ_CAHJWD020000093.1 GCF_903642095.1 Bathymodiolus brooksi thiotrophic gill symbiont
AACATTGGCCCCTATTCACTGTCGTGTACCCGATAAGGAATGGTCATTTCAAGATGGCGGATTGTACATCATCAAAAAGGTAGGTGTGAAGATTTTGACTATTATCGTTCTTTATAGGTTATCTTAGTGTCTATGAGTTACACGTTTAGATAGGACAGTCTTTTTTCTACTTCACCATTAAGTCAGTAAAGCTTGATCCTTTTGTTTTTATCGTAAACTGCCTTCGGTAGTTGATCAATGCAGCGACAAAGATATCGAGGCGTAGAATCCAATTTATTTCACCAATTCCTACCGCCTAGTGACTTTTTATATTAATATGTTGATGCCAAAATTATTCAAACATGTGAATTGTCCAGCAAATTTCTTTTCAGCCTTTGACAAGCCTTGTATCCCTCTTAAAACGTCTATGAAAAGTTTGTTTATGTCACGGAACGGTCACGACAAAAACATGACAAAAATGTATGGGAATGGTCTCATGTTTTGAGTGAAGGAATGGACTTTCAAGCCAAGGAATGGTCTTTTTTGTTTAGGAATGGTCTGATTGAACATATCGGATGTAAAGCGGGAGCAATGGCTTTGTCGTTCATCCAGTGTTCACACTCGCATAAAATCTTATTTTTCTTGTCTTACTACATTCACTGTTATGTATTTCAATTGGTTTGTCAATATGACGACATACCACTCGCTTCTCTGATATACTGTAAGCGTACTTTCTTTCCGATGTGTAGAATGTCCGGGAACGTAAATACCCTAGTGTATTTCTACCTTGCAGTATGCACTAGTGTGTTTATTCCGTAAGGAAGAAATACACTAGTGTATTTCTGTCGTGGAATTCCTACCTTAGTGCGTCTCAAGTGATATTTTCTTCGTATGGTAATCTAGCGAAACTCCTCAACTACAGGCAGTTATGTATTGATTTTTTTTTAATTTTTGGTGCTTAACGCCACTTTCAACAATATTTCAGCTATATCATGGTGACCAGTTTTAGTGGTGGAGGAAGTCGGAGTACCCGGAGAGAACCATCGACCATGGGCAAGCAACTAGTAAACTTTTATCACTTGCAGCTGCGAGTCGAGTGCACCCTTTTTTGTAATTTACAAAGCCGGGCGCGTATTGGTGATAGGCTTGTATGAATTGTTATATCCAACGACCTAACTCATTGAGCCACCCGGACCCCGGCAGTTATGTATAATACATCACCATTTCAGTACACACCACTATTTTATTTGGACCGATGTTCTCAACTTTTATTATTATTTTTTTCTTCTTTTCTTTTACTTTTTGGATCTTCGGTTTTCTTACCACTAAGTCTAGACCACTGTTAGGTTTATGTATTAGTTTTTTCGTACATAGGTGCTTCAGTTCACATATATTATTTTAATTTTCCTATGTTTAAAATCAGTACATGTATTTACTTCATGAAAACAAAAATATACGAGGTTACTTAAATCTTCAATAGATATATCGTGTATTTCTCATTTTTACAGGTTTACTGTGATGGATACATCTTTCCACGCCTCAGAGAATGATTTTATATGAGAGGACTGTGGAAAATGTCTGAAAAGTAGAAGTGGTCTCAGACGACATCGCCTGAGACAACATTTAAAACAAGAGATAAAATTTAAATGTACCACTGATTCTTGCACAGCAGCATTTTGTGAAAAGGGGGAGCTATTGGCTCATCAGACCAACCATGGTGAACAAAAACGTATCACATGTAATTACTGTAACCACAAACTGTCAGGGAATATCACAGAGCTCACGAGGCAGAGATTCTTCCACATGTTCGGAGAGGATTATATCTTCAGGACTACTCACATTTTTCTCTGGATCAAATGACTATAATTGTAATTGTTTGCAAATTGATAATAAAGATATAAAGAGTTGATTTCATAAAATTTATTTAAATAACAATGAATATTTCTTTTAACAAAAATATTTTTATGTAAAAAATGACTCCCTGTCAATATCACAAAGTATAAACCATTACAATATGTGTACAATTGCTGAAAGAGTTCTTAACCAAATTTACCCACATTAGTGTTAAATTCAAAAGATCTAAATTTTAATGTTTCATCCCGATAATTCTGGCAGCAGTGGTCCACTATGGCTTGGTGATTGGAAGTATCAAATTGGCAGTAGTAACACTTGTACCTATAGATAAAAGAAACATTGCATAATGAAATGGAAAAGATTATAACAATTTAATAGCAAATAAGGCATTTCGGGTATTTTAAGGCAAGATTGATCATATGAAATAAGAAGATTTACATTAAAGACCACAAACGGAAATGAACTTCAATAATATTATTAATAAGCATATCTTATATGATGGAGACCATTCCTAAACAAAAAAGACCATTCCTTGGCTTGAAAGTCCATTCCTTCACCCAAAACATGAGACCATTCCCATACATTTTTGTCATGTTTTTGTCGTGACCGTTCCGTGACATAAACAAACTTTTCATAGACGTTTTAAGAGGGATACAAGGCTTGTCAAAGGCTGAAATGACATTTGTTGGACAATTCACATGTTTGAATAATTTTGGCATCAACATATTAATATAAAAAGTCACTAGGCGGTAGGAATTGGTGAAATAAATTGGATTCTACGCCTCGATATCTTTGTCGCTGCATTGATCAACTACCGAAGGCAGTTTACGATAAAAACAAAAGGATCAAGCTTTACTGACTTAATGGTGAAGTAGAAAAAAGACTGCCCTATCTAAACGTGTAACTCATAGACACTAAGATAACCTATAAAGAACGATAATAGTCAAAATCTTCACACCTACCTTTTTGATGATTTACAATCCGCCATCTTGAAATGACCATTCCTTATCGGGTACACGACAGTGAATAGGGGCCAATGTT
>NZ_CAHJWD020000094.1 GCF_903642095.1 Bathymodiolus brooksi thiotrophic gill symbiont
ATATTTTCCATGATTATTGCTTGGCTTGGAAATTAAAAGTAAATATAGACAAAACTAAAATTGTATGCTTTACAAATGGAAGATTACCACAAAATTTACAATTTACATATAGCAACAGCGAAATTGAAATTGTGAAGGAATTTAATTATTTGGGTTTATTATTGACAAAAACGGGAAACTTTAAAAGGGCAATTAAAACACTTGCTGATAAAGGGACCAAAGCAATGTACGAAATCCTGAAAAGAGGAAAATTCCACAATCTTTCTATTTCATGTCAACTTGATTTATTTGATAAAATGGTAAAACCTATATTACTTTATGGTTGTGAATTATGGGGATTAAGTAACTGTGATATAATTGAGAGAGTACATTTGAAATATTGTAAGCTTCTACTAAATCTCAAATCTTCAACTCCAAATTGTATGATTTATGGTGAATTGGGACGCTACCCCCTCTATATAGATATAAAACAGCGGATGGTGTCATACTGGATCAAACTTATAACAGGAAAACAGTCAAAAATTTGCTCTGTTGTGTATCGTTTAATGTACCATTTATGTAATACACAGAATGCAAATTTTTCTTGGCTAAACAGTGTAAAAACTATTTTAGATGAATGTGGTTTTTCGTATATTTGGGAAACACAAATTTTCATTAGTGAAGTCTGGTTAAAATCCAATATAAAAATGAGATTGCACGATCAATTCCAGCAGACATGGCGAGAAACATTACACAATTGTTCTAAAACCCTAAATTATTGTATTTTTAAAGAAACGTTTATTTTTTAACAATATTTTGATATTTTAGACGAAAAAGATTTCTTAACTCTATGTAAATTTCGAACAACAAACCATAAACTGCCAATAGAACATGGAAGATGGAATAACATACCGCGCGAAAATAGAAAATGTAATTTATGTAATTTAGAGGAAATTGGTGATGAATTCCATTATATTTTAAATTGTCCATATTTTAAGCAATATAGAGATATTTATATCAAGAAGAGATATACAAAAAGACCAAATATCATTAACTTCTTGGGGATTATGGCGTCAACAAATAGACTGAATCTGACTAATCT
>NZ_CAHJWD020000095.1 GCF_903642095.1 Bathymodiolus brooksi thiotrophic gill symbiont
GAGAAGTATGGCTGTAAACAAGCTACAAATAACTAGAAAAATGTTACTTTAAAGGGAAACTTCGCGATTTTTTACATGTTAGCTAAATATGTTCCTGGTGATATAAAATACATATTCACAAAGTTTTATCGACATATTTCCACAAATAACGAAGCAAATCGCAAATTTGTAATTTTAATTTCTAATTTTTCAACTAGTTTGTGACGTTTTAAACTAAAAATGCATTGTGGGATTGAAATTTAAAGTCTGGGTCGCTGATGTTAAATTCGCTTCATTTAAAGCGCTCAGAGGACTGTAATTTAAATCTAATAACCGTTGGAAAATTAAATACTGAAGTGAACAGCTACGTACTTTTTTGACAAACAACTATTTTAAATGAACAAAATGTTTCATTTCCTTTATATTTACAACGGAAAGAGTGTTTTATAACAGTCACCTATATTCGCTATATATCGGATCCCTTTTACAATTATGTTCATTTTGTTTTACTGCTAATGTGCTGAAAAATATAATGGATAATTTTGACAACGCGTAACTTGTGTATTGATTGCTAGATTCTGTTTTAATCCCTTTTTTATAATCATTATTCGGCATGCTGTTTACTGTTATTTTGATCTCCGCATGTAGATGTCCGCTTGTGTGTTTTCTAGCCGGAGGGTAAAATTATACAGGTGTAAAATTCAAGGTGACCGGATTAATAAAATGGGAATTTGAATACACACTATTTGCTTTCCAAGACGAGTTGGTAGATCGTTTATTATCTATTAAAGATAAAATATTCTTAAAACATTAGAATAAATATAATGTTGAAATAACAGGAACAATTTATGTTTTAGATGATAAAAAAGTATACACCATCCTTGAAATTATAAGTTTTCATTATGAGAGGCGCCAAATTGGCCTAACTATATATAGCTGTCTCATCATAATAATTTAACGATCGATGTTCATAAAAGATGTTTTAATTTTAATATTAAATAAAATGATTTAGGCCTAAACGTTTAGAAATGAATTTTTCTTTTTAACAATAAAAAAAAATGATTATGATTTTACTCAATCATTATTTTAACAGTCGGTGTTCATAAAAGATGTTTTAATTAATTTAATTTTAATCAAAGGATTATGATTTTACTCAATCATTATTTTAACAGTCGGTGTTCATAAAAGATGTTTTAATTAATTTAATTTAATCAAATGATTATGATTTTACTCAATCAATATTTCTTTACTTTTCTTTTGTTCAACGCGTGTTGTTTGTTTGGGAACATTTCTATATAAAGCACCGAAATTAACGTTTTAGTTATAGCTTAAATATGTCGAGCTCAGGTACGGAAAGTGACTAGCGCCTCAAGTGATGTAGATTTCGACGACTATGGAGAGTTCGGTTACCAACTTGAACCAGAATATACGGAAGAAGAACTCAGACAAATGGAAGAGGCAGCGAGTGCCCAACGTCGGGAAATAGAGAACAACCCACGTCAGAACGACACAAATTTGATATCCACTGATATTCATTTAGACAAAGTTCGGAAGAGATCATGATCATGAGCGGTATAAACAGATGAAGGGCAGTCAAAAATTAAAAAGAGATTAGGCCACACCAGATTTACTTCTTGTTCTTCGGATTTTGTGCTAAAAACGTTGTCCAGAGCGAGCAAGTGATTTAAAAATGTTAATTTCTTTTCCTTTTTTTGCTTGTCATTTTTGATGAGCGAAACGTAAAATATTATGCGAAAAATATATTTCTTATATTTTTCATGTATTTTCAGAAGCGAGAGACCATATTTTAATTTTAAATATTTTATTCTTCAATAAATTAAGGCAAATAATTCCTGAAGTAAGAAGTGAAATGCGGGATTTACTTATTTTTATCTTCATTCTGAAAACGACAGGTACATTCACACCGGTTCACTCAGCAGGGTACCTAATATTGCGTAATGAGTTTAGGTCCACACAGGAAATCGCCAGGCAGAATATACAAGTGTCATTTTACATCCGGTCGACGGGCCTCTGACCGAATACCTGAATACATGTGTCACAATATTTGGCAATAATCAGAAACGCAATGCACATTTTGTGACCCGTTAACTAACTAACTTTATTAATGCTCAATTTTACCCCTAAGGGTTGAAGGCATGTACAAGGAATATATACAAACAACGTACACAAGTCAAATAGACAAAAACA
>NZ_CAHJWD020000096.1 GCF_903642095.1 Bathymodiolus brooksi thiotrophic gill symbiont
AGAAATCGAAGTCAACCTTCACAAGGCAACTACTTCGGAAAGGGAGTTAAGATGGCCACCAACCATGTAATGAGTTGATTTTCAGCTCTGCAGATTTTGGCTTTTTAAAGCTGTTTTTTGCTGGATCATATACAGGAAATTTACATCATCATGTTCAGAAACTAGTGGACTTTATATGCATATAATTTTCATGCCATTTCACTGAAAGATGGACTTAGAATAGTTAAAGAAAACATTTTTGGATCAGAAGGATTTTCAATTATTGATTTTTGTGAGCTGTATTTTCTATATTACAACCATGCCTGTGGACAATAATCAGAAAGGTGTGAAAAATGTACAAACACTGTTGGCACCCAAAAAGCCTGGGGCTATTGATAAAGACTCTGCTAAAGAAAAACCACCAAAGCAGAACAAACGATCTCATTCAGATGTGGCAAATGAAAGTGCAGAAGGAGTTGATATGATAGGCATTCAATCTGACTTGAGTGAAATTAAACAATCCCTTCGGGGTACAGTTACCAAGTCAGATCTTAAAGGTGCAATGGACAATTTAGTACAACAAAAGGATTTAAAAGTTCTCGTCACTGATATTGTTCAGAAATTATTGACTAATTTTGAGGAAAAGATCACTAAAAAGATAGAGCATGTAATATGGGAAAGAACTGGAAAACTGCAAGATCAGTTAGACTCTTTGATGATTGAAAATGAGAATATCAGGGAGCGTATCAGGGCTAAAGATAAGATCATCGAGTCCTTAGAGGAAAGAGTACAGGACAATACTAATAGATCCATTGAAGCCTTAAAGTTAGCCAACTATAATGAACAGTATAGTCGAAAACACAACATTCGAATGGTTAACTTTCCAGAGAAAAAAGGTGAAATCTTGAGAGATGAGTTCGTTAATTTGGTTAAGACTGAACTGAAAGTAGAAATACAACCCAGTGATGTGCAAGCCATCCATAGAATACCTGGAAAAGACGGTTTCCAGAAGCCGGTTATTGTGAAAGTGCGTAATACTGATGTGAAAATACAAATTATGCGACAGAAGAAAAACCTTACAAAAGATGTGAAATTCCACGATGACATTACTCAACGTAACCTTGGACTTATGGCAAGATTGAAAAACACTGAAAAGTTTGAAAATGTTTGGTTCTATAACTGCAATGTGTATGCGAAACCAGAAGGTAAAAGTAGAATCAGATACGATCTTTTTGACAATATTGATGAGAAATTGAAAAAGAAGTTGAAAGAGGGCAATTAATGAACATGCATAATTAAAATTCTTTGCTTAAACTTTTTCTTAAACTGAAATATTAAAAATTATTTTTTCGTTCATTAAGGAAAATGTTTTTTTTTTTTTTTTTTGATAAATGCTATCAAGATCAAGATTTCATTGTTTAAAATCAACAACAACAAATATTAATAACAACAAAAGTTGAGTAGTTTTGATTCTTTTTTTTTTTCTTTCTAACTATGAATTTTTACTTGAAAATATGAAATAAAAAAATCATTAATCAAACATGAAAACTTATATTCATAAATGGGAGATAACTCATAGTTATTTGAAAAATTATTGAATTCAATTAACATGTGATATGATTCTTATCTTTTAAAAAAAAATATATGCCATGCTGTTAAAAACAAAGATTGGTAAATGAATACTGGTCTTAAAAAAACCCGACATCTTATGTTTATATGTGTGTATGTTTGTGTACTTCTTATGTGTTACAATTGTATATTATTTTCATTAATTAACCTGTTCCTATGGTTTATAAAACTGCTTTTCTTTTATGATCATGGATGATAATGTAACAGTATTGTCAATGAATGTGAGGGGACTTTTTTCAAACTCAAAAAAGAGGGCAGATGTATTTGATTGGGCCAAAAGTAAACATGCATCCATTGTGTGTTTTCAGGAAACACACAGTAATAATAATATAGAAAAATATTGGGAGGATGAATGGGGAAATAAATGTGTTTTCAGTCACCATGACAGTAAAAGTGCAGGTGTTTGTGTTATGTTTAAAAAAGGTCTTGATTTTGTAATTCATAATTCTGAAATTGACAGAAATGGTCGTTACATTATTTTAGATATAACTATTCACACACAGAGACTCACTTTTGTTTGTTTATATGGTTATAATACAGATGAACCTTCACTATTTAATATTATATTGCAAAAAGTATTGACTTTTTCAAACACAAGTATTTTATTATGTGGTGATTGGAATGTTGTTTTAGATAGGTATATGGATACATATAATATCATACATAATAGAAATCCTTACTCCCGAAAAAAAATTGATGAAATTATTGAAGCTTTTGAACTTCTAGATCCTTGGCGCACACGTTATCCTGATGAAAGAAAATATACATGGCGTCAGTCCTCACCCATAAAGCAAAGTCGACTTGACTATTTTTTAGTTTCAGAAGACCTATACTCACTTATGAAGTATACTAAAATTATTCCAGGGTATAAAACAGACCACTCTGCTATTATTTTCACCTTCGCAACCAGTTTAGCCAAACGAGGGAAAGGGTACTGGAAATTTAATTCCCAGTTACTAAGAGATACAGATTATATAAAGAGAGTTAAAACATGTATTACGGAAACTATTTCCGAATATTATTTATCAGGTGATGTGGAAGATCATCTTAATGTAAGGTTTTCATGCAATGACCAAACTTTTTTTGAAATATTAAAAATGAAGATTAGATCTATTTCCATTACATATAGTATTAACAAATCTAGAGAAGAAAAGAGTCTATATCGTACACTTGAAAATGATATACAAAATTTAGAAAATATTATGAATTCCTCCCCAGATGATGTGACTCAAGCTTCCTTAGTACACAAACAATTAGAATTAGGGAATAAACGACAACAAAAGATTGAAGGAATACTCCTTAGATCACGGGCTAACTGGCATGAGAATGGTGAAAAGTGCTCAGAGTACTTTTGTAAACTAGAAAAGAAAAATTTTATAAAAAAGACTATCACTGAACTTATAGATGAAAATGGCCAACATATTACAGATCCATCAGAAATCCTTCTTGAACAACAACATTTTTATAAAACTCTATATTCAAGTAGGAATATCAATGATTATGACGAGTCATTCTTTAATCATGACATTAAACTTACAGAGGATCAAAAAGACCTATGTGAGGGAAACTTAACTTTCAAGGAATGTGCGGAGTCATTAAAATTTATGATAAATGGAAAAAGTCCTGGATCTGATGGATACACTGTTGATTTTTATAAGTTCTTTTGGAAAGATATTGGTCCATTTGTTTTTCGGTCTCTTTTCTATGGATACAATTCTGGTAAATTTTCAGAATTCCAATATCAAAGTGTTATTACCTGCATTCCTAAGGAAGGAAAAGACAGACAATATATTGGTAATTGGCGACCTATTAGTCTTTTAAATACTGATATCAAAATAGCTTCTGCAGCATTAGCTAACAGACTTAGACCCGTTTTACCTTTCATCATAAGTGATACACA
This sequence comes from Bathymodiolus brooksi thiotrophic gill symbiont, assembly GCF_903642095.1. GTDB lineage: Bacteria > Pseudomonadota > Gammaproteobacteria > PS1 > Pseudothioglobaceae > Thiodubiliella. The sequence goes on from NZ_CAHJWD020000096.1 coordinate 3,509, forward strand.
AAAGGGCTTCATGAAAGACAGATTTATGGGTGAGAACACACGCCTTTTATATGATTTAATGCACTATCTTGAGGAAAATAATAAGACAGGCCTTTTATTACTTGTTGATTTTGAAAAGGCATTCGATTCAATCGAATGGTTATTTTTGAAAAAAGCATTAAATAGCTTCAATTTTGGACCCTCCTTATGTAAATGGTTTGAAACATTATACTCTAGTGCATCCAGCTGTGTTATTAATAATGGACACTTGTCCCACTTTTTTAATTTAGAAAGAGGCTGCCGACAAGGTGACCCTCTTTCTCCTTACCTATTTATTATTGGTGTTGAGTTATTATCTTTGAAATTGAAAAGAAACCCTGATATTCAGGGAATTACTATTAATGATGATGAAACACTATTGAGTCAGTATGCAGATGACACATTCTTAATTCTAGATGGGAGGGAAATATCCTTAAAGGAAACACTCTCATGTTTTGAATCATTTTACAAAGCCTCAGGGTTAAAAGTGAATGCTTCTAAAACAAAAGCAGTATGGGTGGGAAACAAAAAATATTCAGATCTTATTCTATGTCCTGAATCAAACCTTCATTGGTCACATTCAAATTTTAAACTTTTGGGGATTGAATTTTCTTTAGACTTGAACCGTATTACAGAAATTAATTTTTCAAAGAAGATTAAGGAGGTCTCTGCAATTTTAAAGAGCTGGCAACATAGAAAACTTACATTAATGGGGAAAATTACAGTTATAAAATCTCTTGCTCTCTCAAAATTAGTTCACTTACTGACTGCATTGCCAAACCTAACACAGTCTAGGTTAAATGAATTAACTTCATTATTTTATAACTTCATATGGAATAATAAACCAGATCGTGTTAAGCGTAATACATTGATTGGTGATATCACTCAAGGTGGGCTTAATATGATACATATCCATTCTTTTAATATTTATCTAAAACTTAGTTGGATAAAAAGACTCCTGACTAATCCAGAGGGTAAATGGCAGAAGTTATTTTTAACTGACCTTAAACAGTATGGTGGTGAAAGAGTTTTATATCTACAGAAAGAAAAGCTTAGAGAAATTTCTGTTAGTTTAAAAAACCCTTTCTGGAGTGATGTTTTACTTTGTCTCAGTGAAGCAAAACCACATACTGATTCTTCTGTTAATGACACTTTATCATTAGATATTTTGAATTTTTCTTCTTTAGATGATTTTCCATATTACTTATTATGGAAAAACAGAGGTGTGCAGTTTGTGAGTGATCTTATTAATCATGAAAATAAGCAATTTTATAGTTTTGAGCAAATTCAAGAGAAATTAGAAACTAACAATTTCCTGATGTTTTATAGATTGATTGCTAGAATTCCGAAAGCTTTCAAAGATTGCTTAAAAGAAAACCTTTTAGATATTCATTTTGATACACATGATACAACTGATACTTTTGTAAAAAAAATTGTATCTAATAAAAAAGCTAAATTTATATACAGAAGTCTTATAGATAATATTGTCCAAAATCCAACTGACAAATTTTTGAAATGGGAAAAATTGTTGGATATAGAGATTACTGATTGGTCAGAATATTTTGTAATTATGAAAAGATCATGCAGAGACACCTATTTGAGAAACTTTCAGTTTAAATTTCTGCATAGGATTATAGCTACGAATTCATTTTTGTATAAAATAAAATTAAAAGATACACACTTATGTACCTTTTGTAAAGCAAATGATGAAACCATTGAACATTTGTTCTTTGATTGTCCTATATCTTATCGATTGTGGCAATTTATTTCGAACAGATTTAAACTATATTTTGTTAATTTTGTTTTGAACAAAGAAAACATTTTCCTTGGCTGTAAAGATGAAAGTTTATTGCTGAATTTATTGATAATACTTACAAAAAACTATATTTACAAATGCAAACTCAATGAAGCAAAGCCAAATACAATTGAGTTAAAAAATAAGATTAAGAAGTATCAATCTTTTGATCAGTATATAGCAAAGAAAAATAATACGGTTCAAGCCTATGAAAAATTTTGGGCACCTATATATATCATCCTAAATTAAAAAGGTATTGTAAGGCAGTTGTATATGATGGGAACAAGAATACACTTTTCACAGTATTAGCAAATATTTGAAAAAATGTACAAGTTGTAACAGACAGAATGTAGAGAGTAAATGTGTGTATGAGAGATGGAGAGAGAGTCTACCTTTTCACTTTAATATTTAATTTTTTTTGTAACTCTTTTGAAATTTAATTTGTAAAAAATGAAATAGTCATTATTTTTTCACTGATTTCTTTTTAATACCCCTGTATACCCTAGTCAGGTGGTAATGTACAGGGGATTGTAAAATCCTGACTATTGAAAAATAAATAAAAGAAAAAAAAAAAAGGAATGTTCATTGGATGGTCCTTT
>NZ_CAHJWD020000097.1 GCF_903642095.1 Bathymodiolus brooksi thiotrophic gill symbiont
GAAACCTGTAATAGTCAAACCTGTAATACAGTCAAACCTGTAATACAGTCAAACCTGTAATAGTCAAACCTGTAATACAGTCAAACCTATAATAGTCAAACCTGTTATACAGTCAAACATGTAATAGTCAAACCTGTAAAAGTCAAACCTGTAATACAGTCAAACCTGTAATACGGTGAAACCTGTAATAGTCAAACCTGTAAGACAGTCAAACCTGTAATACAGTCAAACCTGTAATACAGTCAAACCTATAATAGTTTTAAACCTGTAATACAGTCAAACCTGTAATACATTCAAACCTGTAATACAGTCAAACCTGTAATTGTCAAACCTGTAATACAGTCAAATCTGTAATAGTCAAACATGTAATAGCGAAACCTGTAATACAGTCAAATCTGTAATACAGTCAAATCTGTAATACAATCAAACCTGTAATACAGTCAAACCTATAATAGTCAAACCTGTAATAGAGTTAAACCTGTAATAGTCAAACATGTAATAGTGAAACCTGTAATACAGTCAAATCTGTAATACAGTCAAACCTGTTATACAGTCAAACCTATAATAGTCAAACCTGTAATACAGTCAAACCTGTAATAGTCAAACCTGTAATACAGTCAAACCTGAGAAAGAGTCAAACTTGTAATACATTCAAACCTGTAATAGTCAAACCTGTAATACTCAAACCTGTAATACAGTCAAACCTGTAATACAGTCAAACCTGTAATAATCTAACTTGTAATACAGTCAAACCTGTAATAGTCAAACCTGTAATACAGTCAAACCTGTAATACAGTCAAACCTGTAATACAGTCAAAGATGTAATAGTCAAACCTGTAATACAGTCAAACCTGTAATAGTCAAACCTGTAATACAGTCAAACATGTAATAGTCAAACCTGTAATACAGTCAAACCTGTAATACAGTAAAACCTGTAATAGTCAAACCTGTAATACAGTGAAACCTGTAATAGTCAAACCTGTAATACAGTGAAACCTTTAATAGTCAAACCTGTAAGACAGTCAAACCTGTAATACAGTCAAACCTGTAATACAGTCAATCCTGTAACACGGTGAAACCTGTAATAGTCAAACCTGTAAGACAGTCAAACCTGTAATACAGTGAAACCTATAATAATCAAACCTGTAATACAGTCAAACCTATAATAGTTTTAAACCTGTAATACAGTCAAACCTGTAATACATTCAAACCTGTAATACAGTCAAACCTGTAATAGTCAAACCTGTAATACAGTCAAACCTGTAATAGTCAAACCTGTAATAGTCAAACCTGTAATACAGTCAAACCTGTAATACAGTCAAA
>NZ_CAHJWD020000098.1 GCF_903642095.1 Bathymodiolus brooksi thiotrophic gill symbiont
CTGGCTCATGGGATTGCTCTATCGCTTTTAGTAAGTGCTGGGTAAATAAGCCATTTCTTCCAGAGCCATCCGCAGGCACATCCCCTGGTGAAGTTGCATAAAGAATTAAAGACCCTTTAGGCGGACCAATTCTAGCCAAGCCTTTACTAGCGGAACGAAAACTTCTTGCATAAGGATTATTACGACATGCATCCAAGATAATTAAATTTAAATTATTTCCTGAAGCCTCCATGCCTCCCATCACTCTTCCAGAATCAAACGCCTCATAAGGAACATCAGATTCACCTTTAATATTAGCGCCAATAGGAATAAGAAAATTATGACCATCCACTTCTATACCATGCCCAGCAAAAAAGAATAAACCCATTGAACCTTTTTCTACAAGTTGCTTAGTAAACTGGGTAATACTAGCCTTCATTTCACGCTGAGTAGCATTGGTTAATAGACTAACCGTAAAACCTTTTTTCTTTAATAATGCGGACATATCTTGTGCATCATTAACTGGGTTTTTTAAATTACCAATTTCTTGCCCGTAGTTACTGTTACCAATAACTAACGCATAACGCTTTGCGTTCACTGTACTTACAAAAAAGAATAACACAAAAGAAATAAGTAATATGAATCGTCGCATAATGAATATCTAACCTAAAAGTTAAGAAACTTAGTTTTTATGCGGATATTTTAGCAGCTTTAATATTTTTCGTTTTATAGTAAACAAAGGACTTTTTAAAAAACATGATAAATTCCCTCCAATAAAAAATCAGAGGGAATTTTAGATCTTTACTCTGCTACGCCTTCAGCAGCTAACATTTTACCTAATTCACCTTTATTATATAAATCCATAATAATATCGCAGCCACCGACTAACTCACCATTAATGTAAAGCTGCGGATAAGTTGGCCATTGTGAATATTCTTTCAATGCTTCACGTAATTCTTGGTCTTCAAAAATATTAAATGATGCAAATTGTGCATTACAAGCACGCATTACTTGTGTAACCTGCCCAGAAAAACCACACTGAGGAAAGTCAGGTGTGCCCTTCATAAATAGCACCACTTTATGACTCGCTAATTGCTCTTTAATTCTTTCTATTATATCCATAATATATACTCTCTCTAAACTTAAAAATAAAAACCTAGTAATTTTATCAAGATTTATCTAACAAACAAAGCATTGCGATAAAATCATTTTTTTCTTGCTCATTAAAAATTACCTCCCTATAATTACCGCTTTTTTCTAAAAGAGTTTAGGGGACTTTCTCCTTATTTCTATGACTAGTCATATCATGCCTACCTATGGGCGATTACCCGTTACTTTCACTAAAGGCGAAGGCGCGTGGTTATGGGATCAAAACAATAAACGTTATTTAGATGCGTTATCCGGCATTGCTGTCTGCAATTTGGGCCACGCACACCCTGCCGTGCATGAGGCCATTTCTAAACAAAGCAAAACCTTATTACATACATCTAATTTATATGGCATAGAACCACAAGAAGAGCTAGCATCACAACTTTGTCATGTAAGCGGCATGGAAAACGTTTTTTTCTGCAACTCGGGCGCCGAAGCAAATGAAGCCGCAATTAAAATCGCCCGCCTCTATGGCCATGAAAAAGGCATTGAAGCCCCTGCTATTTTGGTCATGGAGCAAAGTTTTCATGGCCGTACCATGGGCACGTTATCAGCAACAGGAAACCCTAAAGTACAAGAAGGGTTCAGCCCTTTATTACCAGGCTTTATTCATGTCGCTTTTAATGATATTAACGCGATAAAAGCGGCATTAAAGTTACATAATAATATCGTTGCAATTTTTTTAGAACCTATCCAAGGCGAAGGTGGCGTAAATATCCCTACTGAGAGCTACTTAAATGAAGTTCGGACAATTTGCGACCAAAACGAGTTATTAATGATGTTAGATGAAGTGCAAACGGGTATCGCTCGAACAGGCGTTTGGTTTGCATTCCAACATAACAACATTACCCCTGATGTTTGCACTTTAGCTAAAGCATTGGGTAATGGCATGCCTATTGGTGCTTGCATGGCTAAAGGCAAAGCAGCAAAATTATTAACTGCAGGTAAGCATGGCTCTACTTTTGGTGGTAATTTTTTAGCAACCCGTGCAGCATTAGCCGTGTTAAAAACGATTGAAGATGAAGGTATTTGCCAACAAGCTACCAATAAAGGCTTGGCTATCAATACTAAATTAAGCGCGGCTTTAAAAAACAATAAGCACTTAGTCGAAGTTCGTAATAAAGGCATGATGATCGGCATAGAACTAAATACGCCCTGCACGCAACTTGTGCAACTTGCTTTAGAAGCTGGACTATTAATTAACGTAACTAATAACTCAACTATTCGCCTATTACCTCCACTTATTTTAGATGATAGTCAAATAGACCTACTAGTCGATACCTTAGTTACTCTTATCGACCAGAATATATAATAAAAACAATAAAAAAAATGAAACCTAGACACTTTATCAGCCTACTAGACCTTACTAGTGATGAGTTTCGCACTTTAATTCAACGTGCGATTGACTTGAAAAATAACCGTAACCCAGATTTTACGCCCTTAAAAGGTCAGGTTTTAGCGATGATTTTTGAAAAATCTTCAACTAGAACTCGCATCTCCTTTGAAACAGGGATGACAAATTTTGGTGGTAGCGCTATATTTTTATCACCGAGAGATACACAACTGGGTCGTGGTGAACCCATTCGTGATAGTGCAAAAGTTATCTCAAGTATGGTTGATGCAATTATGTTGCGTACAAATGACCATGCAACAGTCACTGAATTTGCTGAGCATTCCAGCGTCCCCGTCATTAATGGCTTAACTGATTTATTACATCCTTGCCAATTACTCGCTGATATGCAAACTTATTTTGAACACCGAGGTGATATCAAAGGTAAAACAGTGACTTGGATTGGTGATGGTAATAATATGTGTCACTCATATATTAATGCAGCAATACGTTTAGACTTTAATTTAAACATTGCTTGTCCTGAAGGTTATTTACCCAATACAGACTTAGTAAAATCAGCGGGGAACCGAGTAAAATTATTTACGACGACTTTAGCAGCATCAGAAAAATCTGACCTCATTGTGACTGATGTTTGGGCAAGTATGGGGCAAGAAGAAGAACAAAAATTACGTGAAATTGCATTTAAAGACTTTCAAGTAACCCAAGCTCTTATGGATGCGGCTAACTCAGACGCTTTATTTATGCATTGCTTGCCTGCACACCGTGGTGAAGAAGTCACTGCTGAAGTGATTGATGGTAAACAAAGTGTTATTTTCAATGAAGCAGAAAACAGGCTACACGCACAAAAAGCGCTGTTGGAATTGCTAATGTGCGCATAAGTTCGTAAACTATTTACTTTAACCCGATCGTTCTTACAAACACTTTATAAGTATTTGAATTGTAAGCACCTTCATTAGCATTCATAACTTAGGATTTTTTGTGAAATATATCGCTTATTTTCTTTTAGCATTACTCAGTACTAATATTGCCTTTGCAAAGTCTATTTATGTGACAGACTCAATGAAATTTCCCCTACGCAGTGGAGAGAGCAGTAAACATAAAATTATTCGTATGCTGCCAAGTGGTACACACCTAAAGTTATTAGAAAAAAATAAAACAACAGGTTACACCAAGGCTGAAACTGGCTCAGGTGCGGTTGGTTATATCCCTACTCGTTTCACACTTAATCAACCAATTAACAGTTGGTTTTTACAAAAAGCGAATAAAAAATTAGAAAAACTAGAAGCTGAAAACAAACAATTAAAAACTGATTTATCTAGCTTACAAACTGATAATAAAAGCTCTTTAACAAGTAATAAATCACTAGAAAAACAGCGCAATCAATTAGATAAAGAATTAAATGATTTGCGCAAAACAGCCTCAAATGCGATTCAATTACAACGTCAGCGTAATGAACTACAAGAACGTGTTGTTCATGTTGAACGCGAATTACAACAGCTCAAACGTAAAAACCAAGCATTAGAAGATAGCTCTAACCAAGACTGGTTTTTATACGGTGGTATTCTTTCTTTTCTCGGCATTTTCTTTGGTTTATTAATTCCAAAAATACGCTGGCAACGTAGATCTCAAGGCAACTGGGATACTTTCTAAAGCCACACCCTATTCTTCCCCTAATGTGCTTAGGGGAAACTTCTTTTATTTCAAGAAAACACACAATCATGGCAAACGATAAAAATACTCGACCTTTTTCATCACAAGTTGTAGATGGTATGGCGCGCGCACCTTGCCGTGCAATGTTACATGCAGTTGGTTTTACTAATGATGATTTCAAAAAACCACAAATAGGAATTGCTTCTACATGGAGCATGGTCACACCCTGCAATATGCATATCAACAAATTAGCTGATGATGCCGCAGCAGGTGTAGATGCAGCTAATGGTAAAGCAGTTATTTTCAATACTATTACAATTTCTGACGGTATCTCCATGGGTACTGAAGGCATGAAATATTCTTTAGTGTCTCGTGAAGTCATTGCAGACTCTATTGAAACTGTCGTCGGTTGCCAAGGATTTGATGGGGTACTTGCCATCGGTGGTTGTGATAAAAATATGCCTGGCTGCATGATTGCTATTTCACGTTTAGATCGACCTGCCATTTTTGTATATGGTGGAACTATTCTTCCCGGCTGTCATAAAGAGAAAAAACTTGATGTGGTTTCTGTTTTTGAAGCAGTTGGCGCACGTGCAAACAACCAAATTGATGATGAAGAGTTAGCTGCAATTGAAGCAAAAGCAATTCCAGGCGCAGGCTCTTGTGGCGGCATGTATACCGCAAATACCATGGCATCTGCCATTGAAGCATTAGGAATGAGTTTACCTGGTAGCTCAGCACAAGCGGCTATTTCTGATGAAAAACGTCAAGATTGTAAACGCGCAGGTGCTGCTCTTTTAGAGCTAATCGCTAACGATACTAAACCTAGCGATATTATGACTAAAAAGTCATTTGAAAATGCCATTACCGTTATCATTGCTTTAGGTGGCTCAACGAACGCCGTTTTACACATGTTAGCCATGGCAAATGCTGCAAAAATTGATTTAACACTAGAAGACTTTACTCGCATTGGTGCTAAGGTGCCGATGGTTGCTGATTTAAAACCCAGTGGCCGCTACCAAATGGCAGAATTAATTGAAATTGGTGGTATTCAGCCACTGATGAAGATTTTACTTGAGCGTGGGCTATTACATGGTGAGTGCCTAACGGTGACAGGTAAAACTTTAGCAGAAAATCTTTCTACTGTTAAACCTTATCCTATCGACCAAGATATGATCTTGCCATTAGATCACCCCATTAAAAAAGATAGCCACTTAGTGATTTTACACGGTAATTTAGCATCTGAAGGTTCGGTTGCTAAAATTACAGGCAAAGAAGGTTTACACTTTACAGGTACTGCAAAAGTTTACGATGCTGAAGAACAAGCCTTACAAGGTATCTTAAATGGCGATATTGTTAAAGGTGATGTGATTGTCATTCGCTACGAAGGTCCACAAGGTGGTCCGGGTATGCGTGAGATGCTATCTCCAACATCTGCTATTATGGGTAAAGGTTTAGGTAAAGAAGTTGCATTAATTACAGATGGCCGCTTTTCAGGAGGAACCCATGGATTTGTTGTTGGCCATATCACCCCTGAAGCACATGTTGGTGGCGCATTAGCTATTATCAATAACGGCGATAAAATCACTATTGATGCAGAAGCAAGAATGCTAACCTTACATGTGGAAGATGCTGAAATTGCTGCTCGTCTTGCAAAATGGCAACAACCTGCACCTAAATACACCCGCGGTGTATTAGCTAAGTACGCTAAATTAGTTAGCTCTGCATCAACGGGTGCAGTAACTGATAACTAAGATTTCACATTCAAAAGCATAGAAATATTAATCATAATAATTTCTATGCTTTTAATTGATTCTAGATATTTACAGTCATTTATAGCCAAAACACTTAAAGCCGCTTAATTTCTAATAAGTAAACCCCCAGCTCTGCTGGGGGACTCACAAAGTTTGACAATTACGGGAATCATCGAGATTCTCCTTATCTGTGAACCGCCTAAAGTTCAAAAGATAAGGAAAAAATGATGAAACCAGAAAATAGTTTAAACCATAGTAAATGGGAATGTAAATATCATATAGTTTGGATCCCTAAATATAGAAAGAAGAGCATTTATAAAGATTTACGGAAATACCTTGGAGCTACCTTAAAAGATTTAGCTCTTCAAAAAGAATGTACAATCGAAGAAGGACATTTAATGTCAGATCATGTTCATATTTTGATTTCAATTCCGCCTAAGTATTCAGTGGCTCAGGTCGTTGGCTTTATAAAAGGAAAAAGCGCTATATCTATAGCAAGAACCTACATGGGAAGAAGGAAGCATTTTACCGGCCAAAGTTTTTGGGCAAGAGGGTATTATGTTTCAACAGTAGGAAGAGATGAAGAAACTGTGAGAAATTACATAAAACATCAAGAAAGTGAAGATAAGCGAATAGAGCAGCTTAACCTGTTTTAGTTACCCTTGCACCCTTGGGTGCTCAATGAATCAGCCCGCTTTGAGCGGTTCACGGTTTTCAAGCCTCCGGCTTTGCCGGAGGTATTTGACTTTATGGTGGCTTTTTGCCCAGGACGTAAAAAAGCAATGTCAGCTGGGCGAACCTCAGACTCAATAAGTAACTTATCATCTAAAGGGACAATTCCACCAATAGTAGTAATTTTCAACTGCTTAATGGTACCTCTGACAGGTGAGGTGATTTGTGTGCGCGCAACT
>NZ_CAHJWD020000099.1 GCF_903642095.1 Bathymodiolus brooksi thiotrophic gill symbiont
ACTTTCAGATAAAGGTTTGACATAGGTAAGTTTTCTCGGTTAGATGATAAGTGGTTACTATTATCTAACTTTCAGATAAAGGTTTGACATAGGTAAGTTTTCTTGGTTAGATGATAAGTGGTTACTATTATCTAACTTTCAGATAAACATTTGACATAGATAAGTTTTGTCGGTTCGATGATAAGTGGTTACTATTATCTAACTTTCAGATAAAGGTTTGACATAGGTAAGTTTTCTCGGTTAGATGATAAGTGGTTACTATTATCTAACTTTCAGATAAAGGTTTGACATAGGTAAGTTTTCTCGGTTAGATGATAAGTGGTTACTATTATCTAACTTTCAGATAAAGGTTTGACATAGGTAAGTTTTCTCGGTTAGATGATAAGTGGTTACAATTATCTAACTTTCAGATAAAGGTTTGACATAGATAGGTTTTCTCGGTTAGATGATAAGTGGTTACTATTATCTAACTTTCAGATAAAGGTTTGACTAAGGTAAGGTTTCTCGGTTAGATGATAAGGCGTTACTATTATCTAACTTTCAAATACAAGTTTGACTAAGGTAAGTTTTCTCGGTTAGATGATAAGTGGTTACTATTATCTAACTTTCAGATACAGATAAAGGTTTGACATAGATAAGTTTTCTCGGTTAGATGATAAATGGTTACTATTATATAACTTTCAGATAAAGGTTTGACATAGGTAAGTTTTCTCGGTTAGATGATAAGTGGTTACTATTATCTAACTTTCAGATAAAGGTTTGACATAGGTAAGTTTTCTCGGTTAGATGATAAGTGGTTACTATTATCTAACTTTCA
>NZ_CAHJWD020000100.1 GCF_903642095.1 Bathymodiolus brooksi thiotrophic gill symbiont
TTTGGTAGAATCAGAGTGGTTTTTTTTTTTTACAAAATAAGTTCTGTCCCTTCCTAGCACAAGGTATTTGTATCTACGTTGGCCCTTCTTCTTTATGAAACACAGTTGGACCAACTCCCTTAATTTGTCCTTCAGCTTAGAGTGAGGAATAGTTGTGTAGAGGGTAGAGAAGTCAAATGTTTTAATACTATTGCAGGAGGAGAGTGGCTTAAAATAAAATTTTATTTACTTGGCATTGCCGCCCGACCCACTGAAAAACTTGCCGCCCAAATTATTTTATTTGCGTTTCAGACAATTTTTTTTATTAAAAAAAATCGGAATCGCGCCGGAATTTCGATCGTGTCCGCGGATTTTTTTCCGGGCTTTATTTATTTCAAATCTCGATCGTAAAAGCGCTTAATGTACACTGTATTGAGAGCAAACGTTTAAACGACATAGAATAGAAAATGGTCTGCTGAAGCGAAAATAATGTCGAAGAGGCCGGCAGTGGAAAGAATCCCCCTATGCTGCAATGCATCAGTTAAGGAGGGTGAACATTTTATCAAAAATAAGATCTTCAGTTATTCTATGGACGAAACATGGGAGAACGTTCTGAAAAACCTTTTAGAAGACTTCATCTTCATCTTGACGTCGTCGCTTCATGGGATGGACGCTTTTCATCCGAACATGGCAGAACAAATATGAAGGGAGACATGCAAGCATAATTCAAACTCTATTCACTATCATTAAACTACTAGTCTGCAGTGGAGTACTGTATTTTGTTTGGGCGTTAAAATTGTTGAATGTCAGACATTTTGAATGCTACTTAGCATCGTGTTATCGGTTTTCGTGCTATTATCGATTTTCAGATATAGCGATTAACAGTGTT
>NZ_CAHJWD020000101.1 GCF_903642095.1 Bathymodiolus brooksi thiotrophic gill symbiont
ACCTAAAAAGACTAAATTAAATAATAAGTATAGTGAAATCAACCTATATGTTCGTTCAGAATCTGAAGATAAATATACTCATCTGCTTAATGCTATTACAGACAGTTCAAAGTTAATCACAAGATATAATCACGAAGAAACTAACAATTTGAGCTTTGAAAGTAGATATATTTTACTTAGTTGGTGCTTTATAGGCAAAGACAAAAAAGTAAATATTAGCAACATTCCTAAGAATGTTTTATTCTTTACCTATAAAGGACTGCCATTACCTAACTAGTCAATCCTCAAATAAAAATTATTCTAGACAACTGCTAGTCTATCGATTGAATTCGTGTGTTATAAAAAATAAACTCTTACTCGCATTAAAGGAAGTAATATATGAAAAATATAAAGAAAAAAGTGATTATTGATACTGATATGGGGTGGGATGATGTGCTTTCCATTTTGTATCTCATGAAAAATCCTGCTATTGAAATAGTAGGAATTACGGTAACAGGTTGTGGAGAGGCAAACCTTCGATGGGGAGCGGTTATTGCTAAAACTCTTATGGAAATGGGGGCTCAAACTCAAGCAAAAGTTTGCGTTGGAACCAGTATCCCTTTGAAATTTAACCATGTTTTCCCGCAATCTTTTAGAGATAATGTAAACGATATAATGGGGTTACTTGGATCTTTAAACCCAAAAACTTCAATTGATGTTCAAACACAACCTGCATGGGAATTTATTTCAGATACACTAAATCAAACTGAGGAAGGTATTACGATTCTTTCTCTTGGTGGCTTCACTAATTTAGCAAAAATGTTGGAATTATGTCCCTCAACTTGCATTGATAAAATTACAGAAATTTATGCAATGGCAGGTGCTGTTTATGTAGATGGCAATGTAGCATTATTCAATGATGCAAAACCTGAATGGAATCAAGGGCCTATTTATGCAACAAATTATGCCGCCGAATGGAATGTCTTTATTGATCCAGTAGCAGCCAAAAAAGTGTTCAAATCGAACATTCCCATTACTTTAATACCATTGGATGCTTGTAATTATGTCATATTAAATCCTGACTATGTTGACAAAATAACAGCCACTGATTCCATCGCAAAGCTAGTGAAAGATATTTTCAAAAAAGTAACAGGAAGCGATAAAGAAGCAATTCCTGTTCCTATTTTTGATCCTCTAGCAACAGTGATTATGGCTGATGGAATAAAAGGATACCAAACACAAAGTGAATATTTGGATGTAAACATCACAGATACTGAAGTTGATAATCAATGTGGAAGAACTTACATTGTAAATTCAGGATCAAGAAAAATTACCATAGTTCAAGGGGTGTCACAGAATGAATTTGCTACAAATTTTTCTAATATGATTAATGGAAATGTTTTGTAAGGACTGGATTCTGTTCAAGTGAATGTATGAAAAAGAACTTATTAAATCACAGTAGAATGAACATTAGTAGCGTAAAGTAACTTTTTTTACTTAGTTTAATAGGTTTGAAATAAGAAATTTTAGATTGTTGCCTAAAATTATTGGGGCTTTATAGGATTTATTTGGATTGTCTAACACAATGCAGGAGGGCAAGAAGTAAAAAAAACTTAAAAAATAAGTTATAATTGTCCATCTTTAATCACAAACAAGGATTTTAAAATAAGATGAAAAAAATAAATATTTTAATTTTAACTGGTATGCTGTCAATGTCAACATACGCTGAAGAAATGGCAATTGAAGCAAGTTCTGAGGTAGAATTTGAAGCAGGCATAGGTGTTAATTATGCCCTCTTAGGTGTAACTGCCAATAAATCAATAAATTCAAAAATAGAGTTGTTTGCTGGATTAGGTCTTGGATATGTTGTTGGTGGCAAATATTATTTCAATGATTCTGTTCGTTTCACTGCAAATTATGGCACTAACTCTATAATTCAAAAAATTCTATTTGGAGTTAACTATAACTATACGTATACGGCTACTGAATACTTTGAAGGAGCTAATCTTGGTATAGGCTATATTTCTTCAAAAAAAAATGGATGGTCAATTGATTTAATGTATTCCGACATATCGAAAGCAAACGATAGAACAAAGGAATTAATAAATGAAGGCTATACTTCTCTTGGTAACAACAATTCTTCCGAGAAGATTACTTTATCTTTAGGGTATCGCTGGTAATTTTTGCTTTAATTTAAGCATAAGTTGAAAATATAACGACACCTTTTATCATTTCAATCGCAACAAGTTCTCAATATTTAAGGGCTGATAGTCCTGAAAAAATAGCCTCCCTTTTTTTAAAGGGGAGGCTATTTTTTTAGTTGATATAAAGCCCTAACAATTTAAAATTTATTACACCTAAAGAATTAAACTAATAAGCAAAAAAAAACTGTGTTAATTTTCAATCTATTTGATTAAGTTGTTTAAAAATTGCTAAATGGTGGTGTATTTTTTCAATTGAATCCATTTCTTCAAGGCCTTGCATAATCCAGCGGGTGATGGTTTCGTCGGTAGGAACTGTGGCGAATAGTTGCTGTCTTTTGCTGTGTTCAATTTTGCCAGTGTTTGCCAGTTTGTTAATGTGGCTTAGTATGGTGGTGAGGGTTAAATCGCGTTGTTGACAGATGTTCTCTATGGTTTCCTCTTGTTCAATAAGTGTCAGGGTGGCTTGATAGGTGGGGTGTAGTTTTTGGGTAGTGGGCTTGGCTTTGGCGATGGGCTCTTGGAAGTCATTTGTTCTAAAGGTGGCTAATAGATCCAAAAATCGAGTGCCGTATTTTTCAAGTTTGATTTTTCCTACGCCGTTGATTTGTAATAGTTTTTCTGCACTATCGGGTAGAAAATGTGCCATCTCTGTTAAGGCTTTATTGTCAAAAATAATATAAGCGGGCATACTTTCTTCTCTAGCAATTTCTCGCCTGAGGATCTGTAATGCTTCTAAAATCTTTTCATCTACTGAGTATTCTTGCTGTTTTATTTGCGTAACAACTTTGGTATTTCCTTGTAAATTGCGACTTCGAATATCTACGGTTTGCTCTGATTTTAAGATTTTCATGGCAATGTTGGTTAGCCTTAAGGCTTTAAATTCATTTACCGTTAATGCATCTATTTCTAGCAAGCGGTCGCCAATAATTTTCCACAAAGCTTTGCTGGTCGTATTGCCAATGCCATAGACAGACAAATCTTGGTGTCCATTATTTAATACTTTTTTATTCTTTGAACCCAATAAAACATCAACAATATGCACTTGTCCAAAATTTTGCTCAGTGCGATAAACGGCTGATAAAAACATTCTTGCCTGCTTGCTAATATCGCTTCGTTCAACATCGGGATTTAGACAATTGTCGCATTGAGTTTGACATTTAGGCATTTCATCATCAAAATAATGGCTCAGTGCTTGATGCCGACAGTTTTCAGAGAAAGCATATTTTTTAATTAAATTAAGTTTGTAATAGGCTAAATTTCGATACTCTTCATTTTCAATATCGGCAATAAAACGCCCTAATAAGCCTAAATCTGCTGTGGAATAAAGCAACAAAACCTCGCTTTTCATCCCATCTCTACCTGCCCTGCCCATTTCTTGGTAATATGCTTCCATGGTTTTGGGAATGGACATATGCACCACAAAACGAATGTTACTTTTATCAATTCCCATTCCAAAAGCAATGGTGGCAACCATGATGTCAATCTCATCATTCACAAAATCGCTGAATGCTTGGCGGCGTTCTTCGGTGGGCAGTCCAGCGTGGTAAGCCCGTACTTTTAAACCTTGAGTGCTTAAAAACGCACTCAATGATTCGGTATTTTTCCGTGATAGAGTGTAAATAATGCCTTGTTCATTCGTGTGATTTTTCAAAAAATCTAATAATTGTTGATGTCCGTTGCCCTGCCTAGATTGAACGCTAATAAACAAATTATCTCGATAAATTTTTCCACGAATAATATTATCACTACGGCTAAATTGCAACTGATTGACAATGTCTTTTTCCACTTGCGTGGTTGCCGTTGCCGTAAAGGCGGCAATACCTACTTCAGGAAAACGGGATTTTAACAAACCCAATTGGCGATAATCTGCACGGAATTCATGCCCCCATTCGCTCACACAATGTGCTTCGTCAATGGCAAAAAAGGCAATCTTAAGTGTGGTTAAAAAATTCAAAAACTGCTCATTTTGCAAACGCTCAGGAGCAACAAAAACCAGTTTTACCGCACCATTTTGCAAATCATTCTGCGCTTGCCGAATCTCCTCCATACTTTGCATAGACGACATCATTACCGATCGAATTCCCTTTGCTGTCAAGCCATGAACTTGATCTTGCATCAATGCCAACAAAGGTGAAACCACTACCACAACCCCTTCCATTAACAACGCTGGCAACTGATAGCACAGTGATTTACCGCCGCCCGTTGGTAGAATTAGCAACACATCTTCACGGTTCAAAATTTTATCCACTACCGCTTCTTGCAATGGACGAAATTCGTCAAATCCGAAGGTATTTTGTAGTAGCTGATATTTGTTTTTAGACATAGGTTATTTCAATAATAAGGGGTTTTTCAATCGGCAATTCGTATTAATTTTTAGTCAACCTTTAAACCATTGTTTTTGTCGTTTTAAAGTGGCTTTGTTTGCTTCGTCATTTGGCATTAAAGTGGCGTGTATTTTTTCACTGCGAGTAATAATAAGTAGTATTTCACGGGGCAATTCATCTCTTAAAATACTAATTTTAATGCATTTTCCTTCACTATAACCATCCATTACTTCTCCTAATGCTTTGGCGGATATTTCACTCCCATCAATGCTGGCAATCTTATCCCCAACATACAGTCCCGATGTTTGTGCACAAGTGTTATCAAAAATATGGGTGATAATGGCGTGTTTTTGTGTTTTATTAATGGCAAATCCAAACTTTGATAAATCATTTTTCTTGTGATTAAATTCGCAATTGATGCCGATATATTCAAAAGCTTGCTTGAGTGGCAAGTCGTCTACGCCATATAAATACTGGGTAAAAAAGGAATTAAAATCACTTTGAGTTAAATGCTCAACCACCTGTTGTGCAGTATTGTCTTCCAACCCAGTTGCTTGATAATTACCCCAAATCAAGCGTAAAACATCGTCTAATGTGTGCTTGTCATTCGTGCGTTTGCGTATCTCAATATCCAGCACAAATGCCAACAATGCGCCTTTAGTGTAATAACTAACAATCGCATTGGGGGCGTTTTCATCTTGTTGATAAAACTTAGTCCACGCATCAAAACTGGATGCTGCCAGTGATTGTTTGTAACGACCATGTCCTTGCTGTACCTTGGTGATAGTTTGTGCAAATAGGCTTAAATATTGCTCAACAGAAAGCAATTCAGCACGCAATAACGAAAGCTCATCATAGTAAGAAGTCCAGCCTTCAAATATCCACAGTTGCTCGGTGTAATTTTCGCAACTCATATCCAATTTGTGAAAACTGGCAGGTTTAATGGTTTTTATCCACCATGCATGAAAATATTCATGTGAACAAAGTGCTAAAAAGCGAGTGTATTCAGGTGTAATCTCAGGCTGCTCTTGAGTGGGCAATTCCTTTCTAGAACAAATTAAACTGCTAGATTTTTTATGCTCCAAACCGCCATAGTCCTTAGCAGTTGCCAATGTTAAAAATAAATAATCATCAAAGGGAATGTTGCCACCAAAAAAATCAATATGGTGGGTGCAAATGCTTATTAAATCAGTTCGTAATCTGTCAATATCAGTTGAATGCTCGCCCGTAATGGTCATAGCATGCGGTGTGTTTGCTACGCTAAACTCAAAACGGGTAAAGTCTGCCATTTCAACAGGATGTTCAATTAAATCTAGGTAAGTATTAGCGGTATAAATTTCACCCTCTTTTTGCTTATCTTTTAGCGTCAAACTGGTCGCACAACACCATTGCCCTATGACTTTATCTGTTGGATAGTTAATCAAAACTTCGCAGGGGCTATCGTTAAAACCAAGGGGTTGCAAAAACACGCTACTGCCATTAAAAAACGCACGCTGATTACTCAAATAAGCACATCGTACCGACAAATCAAAGGCGTAAACCTCGTAAATCAATGTGATTTTTTGCTTGCAGGGCTGGGCAATCCAATGGTTTTTATCAAGTTTCTTGATGTTAATTTCTTGATTGCCACTGTGCGCTTGAATACTGACAATATGCTTGGAAAAATCACGAATTAAATAACTACCAAGAATCCAGTTTGGCAATGAAAATACTTGCCCCATCGGGTTGGGATTGTCCAGCGTTAAGCGCACTTCGAAAATATGTGCGTTGATGTTTTTGGGTGTTATTTGATATTTAAGAAGGTTTTTTCTCATTTGACTAGTTGATCAATAGTGGCTTTAAATTTAAGCACAGTTTTTTGATAATTCTTGGCAACTTGTGCATAACTTAGTTGCACGCTTTGTTCATTATTTTGTGCATTAATAACAAAACTTGCCTGCCCATTACTGTCGTCATAACGCTTTCTTTCTTCTATAGTGCGTGCTTTGGCAATGTTGATTTGCTTTTGGTTGGCTTGTAATAATTTCTCCAGCAAGTTGATTTTTTCCTGAAGTATTTTTGCTTGTGTGTAAATATTGAGCCATTGTTCTTGTCGAACTTGCTTTAAATTTAACAGTTGGATATTGGTTTTATTGATATTACTGTTACTTTCAACGCCACCTAATGGATAAGATAAACCCAAACCAATTTTCCAAGCAGGACTTTGTTTTGTGAGTGAATCTGAGTAATTATTATGCTCACCTGTGCTTTTCACGCCTAAACTCAGGTCTAATTTTGCCTTGGATTTATTTTTAAAACTTTGCAATTGGCGTTTTAAGGTTTTTTGCGTTAAAGCGTTTATTTTCAACACTCTAGCATTGTTTGACAAATATGTTTTTAAAGTTGTTACTTGCAAATCATAGGTTTGATATAAATTGGTATTGGCCACCGCCTTAGCAAAATCTAGATCTAGGGTGATGGCGATTTCATGACGCAATAAGGTTAAATCTTGCTGGGCTTGTAACAACTGTTGATTTGCCCGCTGATAGGCATCTTCTTGCAACAAAACATCCACTTTTTCAACCACAGAAGCCGTATATTTTTGCTTCACTAAATTTAACTCCTTCTCAGCAAGTGCTAATCGATGTTCGTTAATCAATTGCCGTTCTTGTGCATACGCCAAATCAATAAAGCGTTCTAGTTTTGCTAAAATAAAACTTTCTTCCGCTTCTAGGCGTTCTAGCGTATTTTTATCAATGGCAATCTGTGCTACATCGGCACTCAGACGGTCGTTAATGCCATTCTTATTTCTTAATAATGGATATTTATAATCAACCGAAAACTGATTTTGCACACTGTCAATATTTTCACCTCTTCTATCCACCCAAGTGTGTTTAAAAATGATATTACTACCTGTATTGGCATATTTTCTAGTTGCAGAAAGACCCGCTGAAGTGGTATTTAATTTATCATAACTACTTGATGCTATATTGTCAGCATCTTCGTTTTTATAATAACCATCCAAGGCAATCAACCAATCTTCATTGGCACTTGTCGCTTGCTTTTCAATTTGTTTGATTTGACTTGAAAGCACTTGTTGATTGAAAAAAGGATGTGTGTTTCGCAATTGCTTGACAAATGCCTGTGTGCTGAGTGCTTGAGCATTCATACCACCCAATAGTGCCAAAATAGTTAAAATTCGTTTCATGTTAATACCGCCTTTTTAATGTCGTTAATAATGGCATAGAGTTTTTTGCCTGTGGTATCAATAACCACATTAGCCACTTCTTGATAAAAACCCTCTCTGGCATTCAGTAAATCGTAAATGGTTTGCTTTCGATTATTTGATTGCTCTAACAGAGGGCGTGATTTAGACTTTGCAGTGCGTTCAACTAATTGTTCAACGCTTGAGGATAAATACACCACAAAGCAATTTTGTTTAAGCAAAATGCGATTTTCTTCTTTAATCACAATGCCGCCACCTGTAGCGATAACAACATTGGGGATTTTGCACAAATCCTCAAACATCTGCATTTCACGCTGACGAAACCCTTCTTCACCTTCTACATCAAAAATATGGTCAATTGCCACACCAGTGCGTGCGACAATTTCAAAATCGGTATCGAAAAAATCTCGTTTTAATACACAGGCAAGACGACGGCCAACGGATGTTTTGCCACAACCCATTGGACCAACTAAAACAATGTTAATGAATTTGTCCATGACAAAATTGTAATTATATTAATTCGTATTTTGCACCGCAATACGGACAAGTCGCATGCCCCTTATCGTTAAACTGCAAAAATACTTTAGGATGCATATTCCATTTTTCCACCCCCATAGGGGGGCAATGCACTGGTAAATCTTCTGCCTCTATCCCATTAAAACTCACACACTTTTGTTGAAAATTGTTTACACCCTTCTCCATTAACAGCCTCCCTTAGCAATCCAATGCTGATATTGTTCATTACGGCCATACACGCAATCAAAATACAAACTTTGTAATTGCTCGGTAATAGGGCCGCGTGTGCCAATACCGATGGTGCGGTTATCTAATTCACGAATTGGCGTTACCTCTGCTGCTGTTCCAGTGAAAAAAGCCTCATCTGCACAATATACTTCATCACGAGTAATGCGCTTTTCAATTACTTTATAACCCAAACCATTTGCTAATGTAAAAATCGTATCACGGGTAATACCTGCCAATGCTGAGGTCAAATCAGGTGTGTAAATCACCCCATTACGCACGATAAAAATATTCTCACCACTGCCTTCTGCTACAAAACCATCAACATCTAATAATAACGCCTCATCATAACCATCTGTCAATGCCTCTTGTAACGCTAACATTGAATTAATATAATTGCCATTCGCCTTGGCTTTGGTCATAGCGATATTAACATGATGGCGTGCATAACTTGAAGTGCGAATGCGTAGCCCATTTTTCATATTATCCTCACCCAAATACGAACCCCATTCCCACGCTGCAATAATAGTGTGCACTTTTAAATTATCAGCACGCAAACCCATGCCTTCTGAGCCATAAAAACACATGGGGCGAATATAGGCGCTGTCTAAATTGTTCTTAGCCACAGCATCTCTTTGTGCTTGATTGATTTCATCTTTTGAAAAACCAATATCCATATTCATAATTTTGGCAGAATTGAACAATCTATCGGTATGTTCTTCTAGGCGAAATATCGCTGCACCTTGGTCGGTTTGATAAGCGCGAACACCTTCAAATACGCCCATGCCATAATGTAGTGTGTGCGTCAATACATGGACTTTAGCATCACGCCAATCTACCCACTTGCCATCAAACCAAATCAAACCATCTCTATCTTCAAATCCTGACATTTTCATTCCTTATCTAAACCAAAAGAAGCGTGCAACGAACGCACTGCCAATTCTAAATATTTCTCACTAATTACCACCGATATTTTAATCTCAGAAGTGGAAATCATTTGAATATTCACATTTTCCTGATGTAACACCTCAAACATTTGCGCTGCAATACCTGCATGTGAACGCATACCAATACCCACCAAAGACACTTTAACTACTTTGTCATCACTTTGCACTGCTTTAGCCCCTAATTCATTACAAATACTTTGTAAAATTGTTTGCGCCTTATCAAAATCATTACGATGCACAGTAAAGGCAAAATTGGTTAAGCCTTCTCGTGCTGAAACACTCTGCACAATCATATCCACTTCAATATTTGCCTCACTAATCGGCTTGAGGATTTTATACGCAATCCCCGGCTCGTCAGGCACGCCAATTAAACTGAGTTTTGCCTCATCTTTATTGTGTGCAATGCCTGAAATAACTGCTTGTTCCATAATGTTTTCCTCGCTGGTAATTAATGTGCCAATTGGTTTGTCAATCAGTGATGACAACACCCTTAAAGGCACTTTATATTTTGATGCAAACTCTACACTGCGAATTTGCAACACTTTTGAGCCAAGCGATGCCATTTCTAGCATTTCTTCATAACTCACTGTGTTCATTTTTCTCGCATTCGGTTCAATGCGTGGGTCAGTGGTATAAACACCATCTACATCGGTATAAATTTGACACTCGTCAGCCTTTAATGTTGCTGCCAAAGCCACCGCTGTCGTATCTGAACCGCCTCGACCTAGCGTGGTAATATTGCCCTGCTCATCCACTCCTTGAAATCCTGCAACTACCACGATTTTGCCGTTATTCAAACTGGTGTGAATACGATGCCCATCAATAGATTTAATGCGCGCCTTACCATATGCAGAATCTGTCGTAATACGCACTTGCGAACCTGTATAGGAAATAGCATCACAACCCAATTGTTGTAATGCCATAGCCAACAACGAAATTGTTACCTGCTCGCCTGTGGTTAGCAAAACATCCATTTCTCTTAAAGAGGGTGTATCTTGAATTTTTTGTGCCAATTCTGTCATTCGATTGGTCTCACCACTCATCGCCGATACACTCACAACAAGTTTATCGCCATTACTAGCAAAAGTTTTAATTTTTTCAGCAACCGCTTGAATTCGCTCTAACGAGCCAACCGAGGTGCCACCATATTTTTGAACAATTAACGCCATTAAATTATCTATTAAATAAATTTTCTTAAGATTATACCTTTATCCGCTTTTATGCTTTCTATTTTTATAATACGATGAAGTCTTTGTATGATTATAGATGATTGAAAAAATTCAATTTTTGCTAAGAGGGTAAAAAGTAAATGCTTAATAATTCATACTTTATGCAAAGGTCTTTCGTTGTGCTTGATTATACAAATTACCTAGTCGGCAAGATATGCTACGATAAGATATATTCATCAAGTGTGCCATCAGTCAGAGCACTTTGAGCAATAACATTGGCTACAGTGAAATTAATAAGCATATCTGCATTGGAACTATTAATAGTAACGCCATCGCTCTCAACTTTGATGCATCTAGCCAAACTAGTTGCAGTTTGTGTATTTCTCTACTGTCATAGCAAGTGTCATTTCATTGCCTTTGGTAATAATATATATTGTTGTAATGACAATGCTTGAAAAATATTAACCGTTAAACGGTAAAATAACCTTTTTTCACTCACAATACTCAATCATGGCTTTCAATCTTTTTACTTTCACTTTTTTGGTTGCAATCTTTTCTTATGTTGCCACCCTTTTATGGCTTAACATTCGTCAAAATAAAGCCGTCATTGGCTCTTCTAATGCTGTTCCTAGTGAATTTAGTCAAAAAATCACCTTGGAGCAACATCAAAAAGCAGCGAATTACACACACGCTAAGTTAACACTTAATTATTTCGAGGTGGTTTTTTCAGCACTTGTTTTGTTGGCTTGGACTTTGGGTGGCGGTTTGAATTGGTTGGATGGCTTTTGGCATTCGTTAAGTGATAATATACTATTCGTTGGCGTGGGTTTTATTCTTAGCTTGATGTTGATAGGTTCTTTAATTGATTTACCATTTAGCCTCTACCGAACTTTCGTTTTGGAAGAAAAATTTGGCTTTAACAAAACCACGATAAGCACGCTAATTAGCGACACAATTAAAGGACTTGGATTGGCATTAGTGATTGGCGTGCCATTGTTGTATGTGGTGCTGTATTTAATGAATGAAATGGGTGAATATTGGTGGTTTTTTGTTTGGCTGGTGTTAACAGGTTTTTCTTTGTTAATGTTGTGGCTTTATCCTGCGTTTATTGCACCACTATTTAATAAATTTAATCCCTTAAAGAATCAAGCACTCAAGGCTAAAATTGACAACTTGCTTAAGCGCACTGGTTTTAAAAGCGATGGAATTTTTGTGATGGACGGCTCTAAGCGTTCATCACATGGTAATGCGTATTTTACGGGGATTGGTAAAAACAAGCGTATTGTGTTTTTTGATACTTTGCTCAAAGGTATGAATGACAACGAAGTACAAGCTATTTTGGCACACGAATTAGGGCATTTTCACCATAAACATATTCGCCAACAAATGATAATTTCTTTCCTTACTTCGTTACTTGGTTTGGCACTATTAGGTTATCTTATTACACAACCTTGGTTTTTTAATGGCTTGGGTATTGAAAAAATAAGCAATCATACTGCTTTGGTGTTATTTACTTTAACGCTACCAATATTTAGCTTTTTTATTGAGCCGATTAGCCACGCCTTATCACGAAAACACGAATTTGAAGCTGATGCCTTTGCTGTTAAACACACTAATGCTGATGATTTAATTTCAAGTTTGGTTAAGCTTTATCGTGATAATGCATCAACGCTAACGCCAGATAAGTTATACTCAGCGTTTCACGATTCACACCCCAGTGCATCCATTAGAATAAAACAATTAAGGAAAAAACAATGAAAACAACATTATTTATAACAATCGCCCTACTATCAACGGCAACTTTTGCCAGTAAAGACGGTGCAGCATTACACGACAAAACATGCATAGAATGTCATATCACACATGACGACAGTTTTTATATGCGTCAAGATCGCAAAATAACATCACTGCCTAAATTAAGCGGACAAGTAAGTCGTTGCGTTCAAGCGTTTAGCGTAGACTGGTTTCCTGAAGAAGAGAAAGCTGTGGTTGGTTACTTAAACGAAAAATACTATAAATTTAAACCTTGAGTCTAACACGACGCCAAAAATGGCGTATTGAAAAGATTCAAGCAGAGCGTATTGCTAGAGCCAACCGAGTGGCTGACAATACCCAAGATTTAGTAAACAATGATACCAAAGAGCAAATAGGCTTAGTAATTACCCGTTACGGTCAACGATTATTAGTTGAGTGTAAATCGGGTGATTTAATCCAATGTAGTGCCAGACGCCATATTGATTTATCCGTTGCTGGCGATCAAGTCATCTTTCAAATGGTGGATAAAAATACAGGAGTTGTTACTGCATTATTAGTGCGTGACAATATTCTAGAACGCTCACATAAGCTCATTGCCGCTAATATTGATGAATTATGGTTGGTGGCTGCTATAGAGCCTCATTATCAATTTGATTTGATTGACCGCTATTTAGTGGTTGCAGAAAATAGCAATTTACCAATTCGCATTATCGTTAATAAAATTGAACTGTCCAATAACATTGAGCAAGTCAAAAAAGACTTTGCTATATACGAATCCATCGGTTATTCTGTCAATTATTTAAGCGTCAAAGAGCAGATAGGCACAGATACATTCAAAGAGCAACTCAACGACAAAGTGCATATTTTTCTCGGGCAATCAGGTGTAGGTAAATCGTCTTTAATCAACGAGTTAATACCTGAACTTAATTTGCGTGTAAATGAAATATCTGTCAAAAGTAAACTCGGTAAACACACCACCACCAATACCACGCTTTACCATATCCCTTCAGGCGGTGATTTAATTGATTCTCCGGGGGTGCGTGAATTCCACTTAGATGACTTGAGCAGTAAAGAAATTCTCAATGGATTTAAGGAGTTTAACCCCTTTATTGGTCAATGTAAATTTAGAAATTGCACACATGTCAATGAACCTAATTGTGCTATTAAAAACGCATTGAACACTAACGATATCCACCCTAAGCGTTACCATAGTTATTTAAACTTAATTGCCAACTAAGGTACTGGGTTTGTTGGTTTTTTACTCAAACTCCATTTTGCTGAAAATTCGCTCAGCATTTTGTCGATGCAACTCTCGATATGTTCCCCAATCTCGGTAGGCAGATTGATCGATATTATAGGCATCAGCCAAATCACCATCGTTGTCTAAGATTTTCCTAACTTCATCATGCATAACCAGCAAATAATCTTTAGTAAATTTAGTTACCGTCGCCAAATCAGTTGGACGCCCGTGTCCGGGAATAATAATTTTAGGCTGCAAAGCTTCAATTTTGTCCCAAGTTTTAATCCATGCCACAATATCGGTATGTGGAAATACGGGTAACAACCGCTCATTAAATGCCGTATCGCCACTAATCAACAATTTTTGCTCTGGCATCCATAACTGAATATCATCTGGTGAGTGTGACGCACCAATATGTAGCAACTCAATCCGAGTGCCCCCCATATTTAAATTAAATTGCTTGTCAAACAACACATCTGGACGCATAACTTTAGTGCCAATCATCTTGTCTTTTTGTCGGTTTAAAATATACGCATAAACAGCATCGCCATATTCTGCAATTGCTTGATCCGTTTTGGTGTGTGCGATAATCTTTGCACCCTGCTGCTTCCAGTAATTTATACCTAAAGTTGCATGTCCTTGGGAATTTTCAAGCACCACATATTTTACACGCTGTTGTGTTATCTTCTTAATCTCATCATGCAACGCCTGAGCGACCAAATAACTGCCACCTGCATTAAACACCAAAACACCATCAGTGGTTACAATAAACGATAAATTGTTGTTGTGATTTGAGTTCTCATAAGTATTGGGCTGGGTTGCACCAATCGCTGAATACACATTTTCTATGACTTTAACTGGCTTTCGATAAAGGATACTATTCGGTTCGTAATCACTAACTTTAACTGGATTTAACTTCTTCTTCCAAGTTAAAAAACCATCAGAATAATTTTTAACATTGGTATAACCCATCTCCATCAAAGTTCTTGCTGCCAATGGCGAACGAATATTCAAACCACAATACACCACAATTGGCGTGTCTTTATCCTGCACATAATCCCCAATTTGAGTCTCTATCCAGCCACGCGTAATATTGACATTTTGTCCGCGTTTAATTGTGCCAGTATGCTTAATCTCAAACGGTGCACGCACATCAATCAACACCACACTTGCATCTTCATCTAAAATTTTTATGAGTTCCTCGGTATCAATATTCACCAACGCCTGCTTAAGCGGTTGAGCATTAATTGCATTAACACCTGTTAAAACAAAAACAACACTTATTATCAAAAAATAACGCATAATACCTCCAAATAAAAACACAATTACCATCAAACAACTTGGGATAAATTATGATGGCTTAATACAACACCATTATTATGACATAAACAAAGCAACATTATTGCCAAAAAATAAAACTTTTACATGCCATTGTTTTGCCAAGTGGCGCATCGTATTTTTCGAAAAAAAGCAAATATGTGTAGGGTCATTTTTATAATACCAAGTGGCAAAATCAGTTTTATCGTCCATCATCTGCGTCATTATCGCCAGCACACCCCCTTTTTTAAGACTGTTAAACAAACGAAGTAACTCAACATTTGGTGCACTCAGATGCTCTACCACTTCGGTAGCGGTAATAAAGTCATAATTTTGTTCAAAAACCGCTGGGTTATTAACATAGAATTTATCAAATAAATCCACTTGATGCCCCTGTTTTTCAAACATTAACGACAAAGTTGGACCTGGTCCACAACCAAAATCCAAGCCCTTTGCATTAATCTTAGGAGGCTTAAAACCCTGCTTATTAAGATGATGAATAACAGGCTCAAGCACCTGAGATAAAAATGCTTGATAGCGCTTATCATCAGGATTATTCTGATGTGCATCATAACGCAACTTTTCTTCTGTGTCGTTAAGATGATGAATTTTTGACATAAACACCAACTCACACTGAGAGCAACTTAGATAACCAACACCCTTGTTTTGATAATAAGGCTGAATTTTCTCAGAATAACACAAGGGGCAGAATTTATCTGTCACACCAGATGCTTAATGTGAACAAGAACCGCCGTGAGCATGGATATGTCCGTGTTCCAATTCTTCCTTAGTTGCCTCTCTAATGCTCTCAATGCTAACACTAAAATGCAGTGTTTCCCCTGCTAAAGGATGATTAGCATCAACAACAATCGTGTCTTCATTGATTTCTTTAACACGAACAATAAACGGATTGCCTTGCTCATCTTGGGATTGCAATTCCAAACCCACTGTTAGTTTGTCAATACCCTCTAAAGCTTTCATTGGAATTGTTTGAACACCTTCAGCATGGTAATCGCCATACGCCTCTTTTGACTGAACAACAACATCGTTAGATTCGCCAACCTTCATCCCTTCTATTGACTTTTCCAGTCCGGGGACAATGTTACTATGTCCCTGTAAAAATACCATGGTCTCCCGTCCTTCGGTTGAATCAATTACCTCGCCCTTATCGTTTTTTAGCGTGCAATGCATTTCAACTACTTTGTCTTTTTTTACTGTCATCTGTTTACCTTGATTTTATCTTAACCCAGTGGGTTAAAATTTCATGAAAAAAATGTTACAAAAAAGGCTTATCTAACGATAAGCCTTTTTTTAATATGGTGGGGCGTGAGCGATTTGAACGCTCGACCAGCGGATTAAAAGTCCGATGCTCTACCAACTGAGCTAACGCCCCATAAAAAATCAAAATTATACAGTAATATAAATCCTAATTTTTTAATTATTTACAACTTCTTTAAGTAATTTACCTGGCTTAAAGAATGGCATAAATTTTGCATCAACTGAGGTTTTCTTTCCAGTTTTAGGATTAATACCTTGGCGTGCATTTTTATGCTTTCTAGAAAAACTGCCAAACCCTCTCACTTCAACACCTTCACCCGTAGCGATACCATCCGCAAGTATTGACAAAATGGTATCCACACAAGTCTTTACTTCTGCTTTAGGCAGTGTGCTTTTTTCTGATAAATTAAGGATAAGGTCAGTTTTTTTCAAAATTTACTGCTTGGCTTTCTTTAATAAGTCACCCAAAGTAGCACCTTCTGCTGCATCAGAAGACTGCTTATTGTAGTCTGCCATTGCTGCCTTTTCTTCAGCTGAATTTTTTGCTTTGATACTAACAGAAACATTGCGTGTTTTTCTGTCAATATTAACAATTGCCACTTCAATTTCATCACCTACTTTCAAAACAGTTGATGCATCATCAACACGATCTTCAGAGATTTCACCTGCTTTCAAATAACCTGTAACACCTTCTGCCAAAACAACTACTGCACCTTTTGGTGTAACTTCATCAATAGTTGCTTTAACAATAACACCTTTTTTGTTTGCAGAAGCATAAGACATAAAGTCATCTTCCTCTAGTTGCTTAATACCTAAAGAAATACGCTCTTTTTCAGCATCAATATTTAAGATAACCACTTCAAGTTCTTGACCTTTGGCGTAGTTAGAAACCAACTCATCTGCTGGCAATTTATCCCAAGAAAGGTCAGCTAAATGAATCAAACCATCAATACCGCCCGGAAGGCCGACAAACAAACCAAAGTCTGTAATTGATTTAACAGTAACATCAATCTTATTACCCTTTTCATGTGTTGACTCAAAGGCTTCCCAAGGATTTTCTTGTGCTTGCTTCATTGATAACGAAATACGATGCTTAGATTCTTGAACATCTAAGACAACCACATTAACTTCTTGACCTAATTTAACAATCTTAGAAGGACGAGCATTGGCATTTGTCCAATCCATTTCTGAAACATGAACCAAACCTTCAACGCCCTCTTCAATGCGTACAAATGCACCATAATCTGTTAAATTAGAGACGGTACCTGCAACTCTCTTACCCAATGGTAAACGGTCAGAAATATTATCCCAAGGGCTGGCAGTTAACTGCTTAAGACCTAGCGATACACGCATCTTCTCTTTATCATAGTTAAGGATTTTAACGGTAATTTTATCGCCAATAGTTAGTTTCTCAGATGGGTGATTAACACGCTGCCATGAGATGTCTGTAATGTGTAGCAAACCATCAACACCACCAAGGTCAACGAATGCACCGTAATCTGCAAGGTTTTTAACAATACCTTCAATTTCTTGACCTTCTTCAAGTCCTTCAAGTAGCGCTTCTCTGTCCGCAGAGTTGGCTTCTTGCATAACCGCTTTTCTAGAAATGACGATGTTATTTCTAACTTCGTCCATTTTAATAACGATTGCTTCAATTTCTTGACCCTCAAGGTATGAGAAGTCTTTAACTGGATGGATGTCCACTAATGAACCTGGTAAAAATGCTTTAACAACACCGATATCAACCGTCAAACCACCTTTAACAGCACCAGTAACAATGCCCGTAACAATGTCTTTTTG
Source organism: Bathymodiolus brooksi thiotrophic gill symbiont (assembly GCF_903642095.1). Classification (GTDB taxonomy): domain Bacteria; phylum Pseudomonadota; class Gammaproteobacteria; order PS1; family Pseudothioglobaceae; genus Thiodubiliella. The sequence continues at coordinate 17,960 of NZ_CAHJWD020000101.1, forward strand.
ATTCATTGCAGTTTCTAGTGCTTGCCATAACTTAATACGCTTGGCTTTTTCACGAGATAACAAAGTATGACCTAAGCCATCATCAATAGATTCTAATGCAACTTCTACAACATCGCCCTCTACGATTTCCAATTCCCCTTTAGGATCTTTGAATTGATCAAGGGAAACAAATGCTTCCGATTTTAATCCCACATTGATAACCGCTTTTTCACGATTGATAGCAACGACAGTACCCATTAATAAGGCACCTACTTTTACATTTTGTTGTTCTATACTATTCTCAAATAGTTCTGCAAATGATTCTGACATATTGTTTTATTTAGATGTTGACCGGTAAAAAACTCCAACAACGGTATAAGTTGGCATTTATCGGGTTAATTTTTTAATAAAATCTAACCGCTTAGACTTTAACTTTTTGTTACTAATTCGCTCACCTGAGCAACCACTTCATCAATTGATAACTCAGTGGTATCAATGACAAGGGCATCTTTAGCAGGTTTAAGTGGTGAATTTTCACGTGAACAATCACGCTCATCTCTTGCCACTACAACTGCCAAGATTTGCGATATTATACCTGCAGTGCCTTGTGCTTGCAATTGTTTTAAGCGTCTTTCTGCACGCTCTTGTGCACTGGCAGTTAAGAATACTTTAAAAGGAGCATCTGCAAAAACTACCGCCCCCATATCACGCCCATCTGCAACCAGCCCCGGTGCTTGTGCAAAATCTTGTTGGCGTTTTAACAACGCACCACGCACCACGCCAATGGCTGCTATTTTAGATGCCATCTCACCTGTTTGCTCAGTACGCAAAGTTTTAGAAACATCTCTCCCATCTAAAAACACGCTAACCAATTCACTACCCACCTCAGTTTTAAACTCTAAATCTAAAGTTTGTGCAATTTTTTCCAACGCATTTTCATTGCCAATATCCACCCCTCTAGCATCAACTGCCAAAGCAAAAGCACGATAAATTGCTCCAGAATCAAGCAAATGCCAATCCAGTTTTTGTGCCATTATCCGTGCAATTGTCCCTTTACCTACGCCACTTGGGCCGTCAATCGTTAAAATATTATTCATTTTTCTACCTTAAATTCTATGTTGATACAATCAAATATTCGGATAAACCTAATAACTCACCAGAAAATCCTCACCCAACCTAGACCCCTTTAAATTCCGACACTCGAATTTTACCGTTGACCATTCTGGATTTTCTTTGATTGATTTTTTCCATTTTTTGCCAAAATGCTTCATTCAAATCAAAATCAGCACTAATTGCCGTGCCTATTAATAAAATCAATAAATCGGCAGATTCTTCTGCTAAATCGGCTTTGGATTTTCCTTTGGTCACACAAGCCGATATTTCTCCCAATTCTTCTGCCATTAGTGCTACACGGTAAGCCAAATCTTCACCACCGTTATTTTTAAAATCATGTTTATCGTGAAATGCTTGAATAGTCGCTAACATTGATTGATAGGAATCTTGATTCATTTAATCACCCTTTTTTTTGTATAATTTAAACAATAAAACCACTACATAAAGCCATTATTCTAGTTTTTAGTCTCTAATTTCATATGCGGAAATAACAACACATCGCGAATAGACGGGGAGTCGGTAAATAGCATCACTAAACGGTCAATACCAATACCCTCACCTGCAGTAGGTGGCATACCGTATTCTAAAGCACGAATATAATCAGCATCATAATGCATTGCCTCATCATCGCCTGCGTCTTTTTCTGCCACTTGCTTATGAAAGCGTTCGGCTTGGTCTTCTGCATCATTCAACTCGGAGAAACCGTTGGCAATTTCACGGCCACCAATAAATAACTCAAATCTATCGGTAATAAATGGATTATCGTCATTACGCCGAGCAAGAGGGGAAACTTCAGTTGGGTATTCGGTAATAAAAGTTGGCTGAATGAGCTTTTCTTCAACAGTGGCTTCAAAAATTTCAATTTGGATTTTACCCAAACCCCAAGTGTCTTTGACTGTTATGCCTAATTTTTCAGCAGTGGCAGTGGCGTTATTCTGACTTAAATCATCGGCAGATAAATTCGCATTATAATGCAAAATTGAATCAAACACGCTAATGCGTTCAAAGGTTTTAGAAAAATCAAACTCATCACCTTGATACTGCACAACTGCATTACCACATACATCAACTGCAATCCCTCTAAACAAATTTTCGGTTAAATCCATCACATCGTGATAGGTGGCATACGCCTGATAAAACTCAATCATAGTAAATTCTGGATTGTGGCGAGTAGATAGCCCCTCATTTCTAAAATTACGATTGATTTCAAATACCCTGTCCATACCACCAACAATCAATCGCTTGAGATAAAGCTCAGGTGCAATACGCAAAAACATCTGCATATCTAATGCATTATGATGGGTTTCAAATGGCTTGGCAGTAGCCCCTCCCGGAATGCTTTGCAACATTGGCGTTTCCACTTCGATAAAATCATTTTTATTAAAGAAATTACGAATATAAGCGACAATTTGCGAGCGGCGTTTAAAGGTATCGCGTGAGGATTTGTTCATAATCAAATCTACATAACGCTGGCGATAGCGAATTTCCTGATCGCTTAAACCGTGGAATTTATCAGGCAACGGTCGCAATGATTTGGTTAATAATTTTATCTCACTCACTCGCACCGATAATTCGCCAACCTGAGTTTTAAACAGCGTGCCTTTGGTGCCGATAATATCGCCAATATCCCATTTTTTAAACTGTTCATTATAAAAATCCTCGGGTAATTCATCACGGGTTACAAACAATTGAATTTTCCCACTAGAATCCTGAATGTGTGCAAAACTTGCCTTGCCCATCACCCGTTTTAATATCATCCGTCCTGCAATTGATACTTCAATGGATTTCTCTTCCAGCTCTGCTTTTGAAAATTGGTCAAATTCTGCTAAAATAGATTCAGCAAAATTCTGCGGTTTAAAATCGTTAACAAACGGATTTCCCTTCGTTCTCAGTGTTGCTAATTTTGACCTTCTTTCTGCTACTAATTTATTGTCTTCTTGATTGTTCATACTTTCCTAATGAGTGTTTATTTTTCTTGACTTTCCAATTCTCTTTTTGCCAAACTTTTTGCTTTGGAAAAATCTACATCAGCTTGCTTAATTTTGCCCATGCCTTTTAATAAAGTTGCACGATTATAATAGGCTTGATAAAAATTTGTGTCTAAATTAATGGATTTTGACAAATCTTGATACGCCAACGCCTCTTTTCCTAACTTTAAAAACGCATTGCCACGGTTATAAATGGCAGCAATATAAGTCTCATCCAATGCCACTGCTTGAGAATAAGCCTCAATGGCTTGCTCAGTTTTTTCTAATCTATCGTAACAATTGCCCAAATTATTAAATGCACCACAATCTTTGTCATTCAAGACTAAAGCGCTTTCAAGATATGTGATTGCCAAGTTAAAATCTTCTTTTTCCTGTGCCATACTTGCTAGGCAAAAATACGCTTCGCTACTATTTGGATTAGATTTTATCGCATTCGACATACTTTCCATTGCCAAATCACTGTTACCTTGCAATTGATGAAGATGGCCCAAACTCAAATGTGCATTGGCTTTTAATTCCTTATCCGCCGCCTGATGACTTAGCACCCTATTCCAAGCCTGAATTGCCTTAGATAATTCGCCATTTTTTTGGTGCGTATAAGCTAATACCATTAAATCACTGAGCTCTGTTATATTACTCATAATAAAGTAACAATAAGTTTTCGATTGCTTCCCTTGGCACGATGTTCATATAAAAATAAACCTTGAAACCTACCTAAAGCAAGTTTGTTAGCAACCACTGGAATGCTTTTACTTTCCCCAGTTAAAACACTGCGAATATGCCCCGACATATCAAAATCACCTTCGCCATTATGTCGGTAATTTGGGTTCGCATCAACAACACTTGTTTGTAAAAAATCTTCCATATCTAACAATAAATCAGGGTCTTCATTGCCCGTAATCATCAGCGATGCCGAAGTATGAGTAACAAACAAATGACACAATTTAGCATCTTGCTGTGCCAAAACTGCATTCACTTGCTGGGTAATTTCAATAGCACCACGACCTTTGGTTTTAACAACAAGTTCTGTCATTTAAGGAGTTCTTTGGCTTTGGTAGAGTCAATCTTTGCAACTAAGGGTTTTTTGGCACTAAAAAAGCGCACAAGAAAAAACAACCCAAATGCTAAAAAAACAAAAGGCAAAAACCACAACAAATAAGTGTTTTTATTTACAGGCGGTTTAAACACCACAAAATCCCCATAACGAGCCACCATAAATGCACGAATATCATCGTTGGTTTTACCACTTAAAATCAACTCCCTAACCTTCTCCCTCAAGTCTTTTGCCAGACCCGCATTTGAACCACCAATACTTTGCCCTTGACACACAGGGCAACGAATTTCATCAATCAAAGTGCGATAACGCCGTTCTTGTTGGGCATTAATAAAAGTATTTGCCTCAATGCTTTCAGCATAAATGGGATTAATAAGTGCTAATAGCAGTAAAAATTGAATAAAATAACGCATAATTAAATCCTGTTAAGAGCTTTTATAAATATGAACAATTATACAAAAGTCTCTGTTAATCAAAAATATAAATAATTTTAACCTATGCCACTAATTACACTTGATAATATTTCCCTTAATTTTTCTGAAAAATTAATCCTAAATGAGGTTAGTACCACCATCTTAAAAGGCGATAAAATCGCCCTCATTGGACGCAATGGCGAGGGGAAATCCACCTTTATGCGTGTGCTTGCTGGTGCAATTGAGCCAGATGATGGCAAAGTAAAAATTAAAAATGGCATTAAAATTAGTTATTTAGAGCAAAGTCCACCAGAAGACAATAATAAAAATTTATTTGATATTGTCGCCGAAGGTTTGGGCGATATTGGTATTGTGTTGACAAAATATCAACATTTAATGGCAGACGAAAAATTAAACGAAGCAGCTGAACTGCAAGAAGAAATTGATCGCCTTGATGGCTGGCAATATTTACACAAAATTGAAACCATTCTTAATCGTTTTTCGCTGAATGCAGAAGCCGTTTTATCCACCCTATCTGGTGGCTGGAGGCGACGGGTAATGTTGGCGCGTGCGTTAATACAAGAACCGAATGTGCTGCTACTTGATGAACCAACTAACCATATGGACATTACTGCCATTCTTGATTTGGAAAAAATGCTCAAAGATTATCACGGCACCTTGGTTCTCATTAGCCATGACCGTGCATTTATCGCTGGTATCGTCAATAAAGTGTTTGATTTAGACCGTGGCAATTTAGCGGTATTTGAATGCGGCTATCAAGACTATGTCAAACGCAAAGACAATCTACTTAATTCAGAGACATTGGCAAACAAAAGATTTGACAAAAAACTCGCTCAAGAAGAAGTGTGGATTCGCCAAGGCATTAAAGCCAGAAGAACCCGTAACGAAGGTCGCGTGCGTGCCTTACAAGAAATGCGAAATTCCTTTATTAGTCGCCGACAAAAACAAGGTAAAGTTAAAATACATTCAGTAGCAGAAGATGAAAAGCGTGCATCAAAACTGGTATTTGAAGTTAAAAAAATGTCTTATTCTATTGGCGACTTGCAACTGGTCAAAGACTTTTCTATGCTGGTATTAAAAGGTGAAAAAATCGGGGTTATTGGTGGCAATGGTTCAGGTAAATCAACTTTTATTAAATTATTACTTGATGAATTACAACCCAGCAGTGGCAGTATACGCCGCTCCAAAACCATTAAGTTGGCTTATTTTGACCAAATGCGTGAAATGCTAAAGCCCAATATGAAAGCCATGGATTTTGTCTCAGGCGGTAGTGAACACATTAATATCGGCGGTAAAAGCAAGCATATAATCGGATATTTGCGTCAGTTTTTATTTACTGGCAAGCAAGCAATGGCACCCATTAAAATGTTTTCTGGTGGTGAAAAAAACCGCCTAATGTTAGCAAAAATTCTTTCCCAACCCGCCAATTTACTAGTGCTTGATGAACCGACCAACGACCTTGATGTAGAAACCTTGGAACTGCTAGAAGAGATGCTAGTGGAATACACAGGCACATTGATTTTGATTTCACACGATAGAACTTTTTTAAACAATGTTGTGGGCTCTACCGTTGTTATGGATGGCGATGGCGTTATCAATCAATATGCCGGTGGTTATGACGATTATCTTATTCAAAAACAAGACAATTTAGACAATCAAACCAAAGCCAAAGTGCAAACCAAGCCAAAACAAGAGAAAAATGCACCCAGCAATCCCAAACAAAAACTAAGTTACAAACAACAACAAGCATTGGCAAAATTACCTGATAAAATCGAAAAAACAGAAGCTGAAATCAAAGCAATACAATTGCAACTCTCAGACCTCGAATTTTTCCAACGACCAGAATCTCAAGACGCACTCATTCGCCTATCAAGATTGGAAGCTGATTTAGTGCGTTATTATGAGAAATGGAGTGTATTGGAATGACCCCACTCATTGTTGACCTAGACCACACACTCATTAATACCGATTTACTATACGAATCCTCAATGGCAGTATTAAAAAAAAGCCCATGGCTACTGCCACTCTATCCTTTTTGGTTTCTCATCGGCAAAGGATACCTAAAAGAACAATTGGTTAAACGCTGTAAAATAGACACCAGCAAACTACCTTACAACACAACCACCATCGCCTACATCAAAAAACGCAAAAAACAAGGTGATATCATCATTCTCGCCACCGCCTCACACAAAGTTTATGCACTCTCCGTTGCCAAACACCTTAAATTATTTAACGATGTTATGGCAAGCAACAAAGACTTTAACCTCTCTTCACACAACAAAGCCAAGAAATTAATCGAACGCTTTGGCGAACAAAAATTTGACTACATAGGCGACCATATACGCGATTTGCCCGTATGGGAAGCTTCAAATCTTGCAATTTTAATTAACACATCAAATAAAGTTATTCAAAAAACACAACACCTTAACACTTTAATTCTCTAAAAGTCCTTTACATAAATACTCTCATTTTCACGCTGTGCGTGGGAATAAAGGTAAGTATAAAATCAGGTAAACCTTACTCAAAAAAAAGCCCCGTTTTCACGGGGCTTTTTTCTTTGTTTGCTTTATTTACTTATTGAGAGCTTTGTATAAATAGGGATGATTAGCAGAATTCAATTTTTATCAAATTGGTAAAAAATGAATTTTTGATGATTATTCATATTTATGTAAAAGTCTCTTATTAAACAAATCGGCGTTTTCTTCTGATTAGATAATAAGCACTTAACACCATTAACAAAATAAAGCCCATATCAAATCTAGCTGGTGCATTAGGATTGTAAACACAACCACCGCCACTGCTACCACCGCTAGAAGGAGGATCTATAGAATCTTCAAGATCTGGCATTGCGATTGAAATAGTGCTTGCAACTACACCGTTGGCATCGCCAGTGTTGTCGGCTTGTTCGCCATCGGTATCGTTTACACCGCCATCTTTAATAGCTAACATAAGGCAAGTTGCACCTGTGGTTAATCCAGCCTTCCAAGCACTATTATCGGTGCAAGTTGTGCTTGTTTTGGAGTGGATTGTGTTATTAGTATTAACTTCAAAATCAGCCCAACCAGTTACTAATGAATATCTACGCAACTCTGCATTTGCAGGGATTGCAGTAGTGAGTTCAATCATCACTGAGGTGGTAGCACCAGTGACACTTAAGCCTTCAACGACATAATCATAAATATCGCCAGTGCTTGATGTGTCATTGGATTTATTAGGTAAATTATTGTCGGTGATATATTGTTGCATTTGTGCAAGGGTTAAACGACTAGAATCTTTGCCCATTGCCCCTAACAATATTCTGGTGTTTGTTGGGCTAGTGATGGTTTTGCCTGCACCTGCTTGGATTTTGTTAATTGCGGTGTTGTTGTCTTTGTTGTTGGAAATACCATCGCCGTCATCATCACC
>NZ_CAHJWD020000102.1 GCF_903642095.1 Bathymodiolus brooksi thiotrophic gill symbiont
AACTTGGCATCATAATGCCACGATAAAGTTTGCGTTCCATGATTTTAAAACGCTCAATACTTGTTGTATCGTTACTCATAGCGTGATAAACAAACAAACGAGGTAAGTAGAATAATGCCGCAAACCAAGTGATAATACTAATAATATGAAATGCCTTTACCCACAACATAATAACCTCAAATAAAACAATAAGCAGTTATTATAATGAGACCTTTTACCTAAATATGAATAATTATCAACAATCCACTTTTCACCCACTTGGCAAAAATTGAATTTTGTTAATCAACCATATTTATATAGGGGTCTCATAGTAAAATAATCCAACTTTAATTACCCTATTCTCAATTGCAACAATATCGCGAAATTCCCTATAACTATACTTCATTTTCTGACAAAGAAATTGTGCATCGTTTCCTTGGTGAGTCATCATGGGATTTGTTAAATCAATTACGAGAAAATCGCAATACTGGTCGTAGTGCCAAAATGCTATTTGAAGTGCTGGGCGATATGTGGGTGGTCAATCGAAACCCTTATTTGCAAGAAGACTTAATCAAAAATAAACGCCGCTGGAAGTCGCTCACTGAAGCGTTATATTCTCGTCTAAATCAAATTCGCATACGCTCTGACGGTAATGAAAAAGTGCTTGAATTGTTACGCAGTGCTGACCAAGCAGTAGATGATTTTAAATCGTGTTTAAGTGAATTTCAAAGCAATCAAAATCGCATTAAAAAAGCACTGCTCAAAGTTACCCACAATAACAATATTCGTTTTGATGCCTTATCACGCGCCTCCCATGCAACGGATGCAACGGACTGGCGGGTTGAATATCCTGCAGTGATAATTACGCCAGATACCGAATTTGAAATTGCCGCTATTATCAAAACTTGCATTAAATTGGGGTTAACCATTATTCCCAGAGGGGGTGGCACAGGTTACACGGGCGGTGCAATTCCTTTAAATACACAAACTGCGGTGATTAATACCGAAAAACTCAGTTTTATTGATTCCGTGCAGTGCAACAACAATATGCACAGTGTTAATGTCGGTGCAGGTGTGATTACCAAACGCGTTAGCAAAATGGCAACAGCAAATAACTTGGTGTTTGCCGTTGACCCGACCTCACAAGATGCTTGCACTATTGGTGGCAATGTGGCAATGAATGCAGGTGGTAAAAAAGCACTTAGATGGGGGACAACGATTGACAATCTGCTCTCTTGGAAAATGGTAATGCCTGATGGAAAATGGCTTCAAGTAGTGCGTATTGACCACAATCAAGACAAGATTCAACTATTAGACGAAGTGAGTTTTAATATTCACACATTAAAAGCCGATGCACAAACCATTATTAACACCAAAAGACTTGATATTAAATCTACAAATCTGCGTAAAAATGGCTTGGGCAAAGATGTTACCAATAAATTTTTAGATGGATTACCTGGTATTCAAAAAGAAGGGTGTGATGGCTTTATTACCTCTGCTGAGTTCATTCTACATCAACCACTCAAATGCATTAATACATTGTGTTTAGAGTTTTTTGGACACGATTTAAAATTAGCAGTATCCAGCATTGTAGAGATAAAAGACAGTATTGATGCAAATGCACAAGTTGATTTAGTGGGTATGGAACACCTTGATGCACGCTACATTAAAGCCGTCAACTACACCACAAAAGCCAACCGTTCAGAGTTGCCAAGAATGGTGTTATTGATTGATATTAGTGCTGAAAATGAAGCGTTACTCCACACTCAGACCGATAAAATTATTACTTTAACACAAGCCAGAAGGGGCGAATGTTTTGTGGCGAAATCATTAGAAAAACGCCAAATTTTTTGGCAAGACCGTGCCAACACTGCTGCTATTGCTGCCCACACCAACGCCTTTAAAATCAACGAAGATGTGGTTATTCCACTGGATAAACTCAGTGATTACAGTCATGGTATTGAGCACATCAATATCCGCCTATCTATTGAAAACAAGCTTGCCACACTGAGTGAAATTAAAACCTACTTTCAAAATATCCACCCAGAATCCACTTTAGTAAAAGACAAAATTACACTAGCCTTGTCTTTGCTTAATGAGGTCAATCTCAAATGGCAAGATGCTTTGGCAAGTCTAGCACAAGATTCTGGCTTTGAAGCCTTACAAACAGGCAAACATGTGATTTCTTATGTGAATGATTTTGCCCAACCTTTAAACGATTTACTGATGGGCGATATATTTATCAATGTTCGCAAAGAGGTTAAAGCCATCCATACCAAATACCGAGAAATTCGTTTATTTGTTGCTACGCATATGCACGCTGGTGATGGCAATGTGCATACCAATATTCCTGTGCATTCTTATCATACGGCAATGCTCCAACAGGCTGAAGCAGTGGTGGATGAAATTATGATTTTAGCCGAGCAACTTGGTGGCGTTATTTCAGGTGAACACGGTATTGGACTCACTAAATACCAATATTTATCAGATGAATTCAAACAAGCATTTGTTCGTTACAAAAAAGAGATTGACCCTAACGGGCATTTTAATAAAGGTAAATTAATGCCAAATAGCGGCTTAGAAAACGCCTTCACCCCTTCACTTCAATTGGTTAAACAAGAAGCGTTGATTTTAGAAAGTAGTGAAATTGGTGAAATTAATGATATGGTAAAATCCTGCCTTCGCTGTGGCAAATGCAAAAGCGTCTGCACCACCCATGTCCCAGAAGCCAATTTACTCTACTCACCCCGTGATAAGATTATCGGCACCAACCTTATTTCCGAGGCTTTTCTTTACGAAGAGCAGACGCGTCGTGGTGTCTCAATTGACCATTTTGATGAACTGAACGATGTGGCAGACCATTGCACCATTTGCCATCGTTGCGAAAAACCTTGTCCTGTGAATATTGATTTTGGCGATGTTTCTATTAAGATGAAAAACATCTTAGTAAAACAAAAACAAAGACACACTAATATCGCCTCCAAAGCATCTATTGCTTATCTCAATATGAGCCAACCTTGGAAAATTAACTTTACCAAAAAACTCCTAATTGACTTTAGTTACAAAGCACAAAATATCACTTCAAAACTGTGTCAATCATTCTTCAAAAAACAGCCTGATAAAACCGTTGGCAGACCAAGCCCCTTTACAGAATTGGTCACAATTTTAGACAAACCCCTGCCAACTGACGCATCAACCGCACCCCTAAGGAAGTTGCTCAATATTAATGAGGCAGGCAGTATTCCGATTTTAGCACACCCTGAAAAATCCACTGCCGACTCACCCAGCGTGTTTTATTTCCCTGGCTGTGGCTCAGAACGATTGTATTCCAATATCGGTTTAGCAACCATCGCATTGTTATACCATCAAGGGGTAAAAGTCGTGTTGCCACCCAGTTATTTGTGCTGTGGCTATCCACAAAAATCTAATGGCTACGAACAAAAAGCCAACGCTATGGTAACTGATAACCGTGTCCTATTTCATCGTATGGCAAACACGCTCAATTATCTTGATATCAAGCATATACTAACCTCTTGTGGCACTTGTATTGACCAGTTAATAACTTATGAATTGGGTGATATTTTTAAAAATTCCAGCCTAACTGACATTCACGAATATTTACTAGAAAATAAGGTAACACTTAACAAGACTGGCGAACAATATCTCTATCACGCCCCTTGCCACGACCCAATTAAATCAAAAGATTCAAATACTGTCATCTCTGAAATTATGAATTCAGATGTTGTTAGCAGCGACCGTTGCTGTGGCGAAGCAGGCACTTTTGCAGTCGCCCGCCCTGATATTGCCAAACAAGTGAAATTCCGCAAGGAAACTGAAATAAAAAAAGATTTAGCAACACTACAGCCAACCGACAAGCCAATCAAAATGCTCACCACCTGCCCTGCTTGTCGGCAAGGCTTATCGCGTTATAGCGATTCAACAGGTATTGAACCAATTTACCCAATAGAATTAATTGCTGAACAGCAGTTAGGCAAAAATTGGCAAAAAGATTTTATTAAATCTGTGCATATTGAAAAAATATTACTTTAAAACCTTTGCCGCTACATACGCCCAAGCAGGTGTGCCTGATGCCATTTTTCCTAACACACGCTGATAATCAGCAACTTCATATTGATCGGATTGTGCCAATTCTTCGGCAGTGATTACAAACACTTTGCCTGATATACGCTCAGATTGACTAACAACGGCAATTGGATGGTGTGCCTCACGACTAAGTTCAACAACTTTTTGATCCTTAATGGCAATCATTTTTAATTTATAATCCAGTAATTGGTCATCATAGCCTGTGAGTTCACGCCCAAAAGTTTTGATTTGCACGGGGGTATTTTGCAAAGTGCCATAAGAAAACAACAAAATGGCGCTGTCCTTCATTTATTACCCCCTACGCTCAAAGTAATAAGCTTGTCGGTGTCAATCAAACGCTTAAAGGCATTTTGCACATCCTGTGCACTAATGTCTTTAATTTTATCGGTAAAACTGCTTAAAAAATCTAAGGGTAAATCATAAAAACCGATAATAGATAAATAAATTAGAATATTATCATTACTGGCAGTTTTCAGGGAGGATCCACCGATAATATTGTCCTTAGCATCTTGCAATTGTTGCGGGCTAACGGTTTTATTTACGAAGTTTTTTAAAGCATTAAGGGCAGTAACCTCTGCCTCCTTGGCTTGGGAATTTTTGGTTTGTAATTTCAATAGAAAATAGCCATTAGATGCCATTTTGCTAAAATAACTATAAGCCGAATAAGCCAAGCCCTTTTTTTCCCTAATTTCATCACTTAAAATGGAAACCAACCCACTGCCACCAAAAATATGATTGCCTAAATATAACGCATAATAATCAGGATGAGAGCGACTAATACCCACTTGCCCAATGAGTAAATGCGTTTGTTTTGAAGGGAAGTCAATGTGTATTTTCTGTGCCTGATTAAGCGGCTTAACAATTGGATTAGGACTGGCTTTTTTACCGATATTTAAACCGTGAGAAAGCTGGCGTGCAATTTGCTTGGCTCTTGCCCTGCTAACATCACCCACCAAAGAAATGGTAAGATTTTTGGCAACGAAAAACTGCTGATAATGGCGTTTTAAATCGCTTATGGTAATCGCTTCAATCGTTTCTGGTGTGCCGATTTTGCTGTGGGCATAAGGGTGCTTACCAAATACCGCTTGAGCAAAGGCTATTGAGGCTACGCTGGCTGGAGATTGCTTACTGGCTTTGATAGATTGCAAGGCTTGGCGTTTTTCACGACTTAAATATTGCTGTTGAAAACTCGGCTGAGTAACAACTTCGGTAAAAACATCAAGTGCTTTTCTTAAAACCGATTCCCTTGAAAGTGTGCGTAACGATACGATTGACATATCTTTTAATGAACTGCCACCAAATTGTGCACCCACAGACTCAAAAGCATTAATAATTTGCTCTTCATTACGGCTCTGAGTAGCAGTGCCTAACAAACTACTGGTTAAAGTAGCTAAGCCATATTGGTCGCCATCCTTGCTACTGGCAGCATTAAAATTAAGAGAAATATCCAACATTGGTAGGCCTTGGGTTTGCACAAACAACACTTTTGCACCCTCAGGTGTTGTCCAATGCTGAATGTTTAATTTGGCATAAATATTGGTTGAAAACAACAAAAATAAGAGCAAGATTTTCATTTAATCTCCTTGTGGAATGAGTTGCACCGAATTGGCAGCAGAAAAATGTAAATATTGCTTGGCAACCTGTGCAACATCCTCAGCACTAACGGCACGCATTTTATCCACATAGGAAAATAGCGTTTCAATAGGCAAACCAACGGTTGCAAGCATACCCAAATAATAAGACTGGGTAGATATATGGTCTTGTTCAAAGACAAAACTGGCTTCAAGTTGTATTTTGGTGCGTAACAATTCCTCTTTAATCATAGCAGGTTTTTTAATCAATTCAGCAACCTGCATTTTGATAGCAGATAGCACCGCTTCATTACTCACCCCTTTTGCAGGAATAAAACTCAGTGTTAATAAAGTATCATATTTGCTATATAGCCCATAACCCACACCAATACTGGAAGCAATTTGCTGGTCTCTAACCAGTGTTTTGGACAATCCATTATCCAGCACAAATGCTAACATATCCAAGGCATAGGCACTGTGTTTGTCTGATGCAGTTTTAAGGCTTGGCACAGGAAATGACAGAATGGAAAAAGGCAGTTTCGCTTTCAGTTTTAACACATGAGATTGCCCCGTTTGCGTAATAGACGGGTTGTCGTCAATATTGCCAATGTTTACATTAGCTTTATACCCACCAAAATACTGTTGTGCCAAAGCAATCACTGCCTTTGCATCAACATCACCAACTACCACCAAAGTCGCATTATTCGGTGCATAATAAGTTTCATACCAAGTGCGTAAATCACTTAATTTATAATTCTCTATGTCTTTTTTAAATCCGATAACTGGAGAATGATAAGCACTTTTTTTCGCAAAGGAAATCAAATTCAAATGCTCAGCCACATTGGCATTTGGATTGTCCTCTATACGCAATCGACGCTCCTCAATCACCACTTGCCTTTCTTTTTCAAACTCATCGTTAGACAATTGCAAATGACGCATTCTATCCGCTTCCATCTTGAGGGCAAGCGCCAATTTTGACTTGTGCATTTTTTGATAATAAGCGGTGTAATCATTGGAAGTAAAGGCATTCTCATCCCCGCCATTACGAGCAATAATCTTAGAAAACTCCCCCGTTTTGTAATTATCCGTTCCCTTAAACATCATATGTTCCAACATATGAGACACCCCTGTTAACGGACGCTTTTCATTACTAGCACCCACTTTATACCAAAGTTGAGAAATAAACACAGGTGCACGATTATCAGTTTTGACAATAATTTTTAAGCCATTTTTTAATGTAGCCTGACTAACCCCCTCCATTGCCCAAACTTGAGCAACATACAAACTAACCAACAGTGTAATTATTTTAACCATTTCCAATCCACCCTAAAACCAAGTAACAATAAGACAATCAAAGTATAAATCATCGGCTCAATATCCATTGATGATTTTACTTGCCAATAAAAGTGTATGGCAATCAATATAGCAATTAAATAAATACTTTTGTGTAATTTTTTCCAGCGTTTTCCAAGTCGCCGCACCATTTTGTTGGTTGAAGTTATTGCCAACGAAAATAACAATATAAAAGCCAAAAAACCAATCGTTACATAAGGCCGCTTCATAATATCTTCAAAAATAAGCGCCATACTAAACTCCTGACTAATTAAAAAAATACCCAAATGTAAGCACGCATAAAAGAAACTAAACACCCCAATCATACGGCGATATTTAATGATTGAAAAAGGCAAGATTCTATTCAACGGCGTAATCAACAAACTCAAAAGTAAAAACCTAAACGCCCATTGTCCTGTTGGATTGGTAATTTCCTCAACTGGGTCAATTAAATTACCTAAAAATACATCAGCCACAAGCACCAAAAAAGGACTTAAAAGCAACACAAACAACAAAGACTTTTGCCAAGAAAAATACATAAAATATCAAAAGTTTTTAGTTAAATCCAGTCCCGCATACAAATGTGCCACCTCTTTACCATAGCCATTAAACATCTCAGTTTTGCGTTTTTCTGGCGAGAAAAAACTGCCCCGACCAATAACCCGTTCACGCGCCTGAGACCAGCGTGGGTGATCCACATTTGGATTTACATTGGCATAAAATCCATATTCACTGTCCGCCTGATCTTGCCAAGTGTTAAGTGGTGCTGTCTCTTGAAAATGAATAGAAACAATTGATTTAATATTTTTAAAACCATACTTCCACGGCACCACCAAACGCAACGGTGCACCATTTTGATTAGGCAAAGTTTTCCCATACAAACCAACAGCCAAAAAGCTCAAAGGATTCATCGCCTCAGCAATCGTTAATCCCTCAGTATAAGGCCAATCCAGCGTTGGGCGTTTTTGCCATGGCATCTGAGTTTTGTCCAACAGAGTTTTAAACACCACATACTTTGCCTTTGAGGTAGGCTGAAAAGTTTTCAACACACTCGCTAACGACACACCCACCCAAGGAATAACCATCGACCAAGCCTCCACACAACGAAAACGATAAATACGCTCCTGCAATTGATAAGGCGCAATAAAATCCTCCAAATCATATACCCCTCGCTTAACACACTCACCTGAAACCTCAATATGCCAAGGCGCAGGTTTCAAAGTATGTGCATTTTTTGCTGGATCCCGCTTCCCCGTGCCAAATTCATAAAAATTGTTGTAATTAGTAATCTCCTTATAAGTATGTGGTGCTAGCCCCTTACCATAATCAGTTGCTACTATTTTGTCAGACAATTCCCCGCCCTGCACACCTTCTGCCAAACTCGGCAAACTGCCAAACGCCGCCAAACCTACACCTAAGCGTGCACTTTTTTTAATAAAAGCACGGCGATTAAGATAATCCGCCTCATTAGTCACACAATATTCAGGAATTTTTTTCATCAGTGTCTTTTCTTTATAATTTGCTTATTATACGCTGTCAAATTTACGCAAATTTCCACCTTAATAAAATAAACAGGGAAATTCATTTTTTTATATCATTCATTAAAGGATTTTTACATAAATGCATTATTGATTGCTTATATTTATACGATTTATAAGTAGGAAAGGGCTTGTAATCGCTCTTAGTGTTTAAAGTCTAGCTTTGGGAAGGGTTACAAACCCTTCCCTACTTTGTGCTGTTGTCCTTGAAAATGTTATAGATGTTATCTAGTAATGCTCTCGTTTCCACATATAGCGGGGGAGTGAGGTTGCTTTGTATAAAAAACTCAAAAAAAACCTACACAAACATTTATTTTATGGAATAATTCAACACTTATGAATACACATATACTTACACCGCACCGCACCGCACCGCACCGCACCGCACCGCACCGCACCGCACCGCACCGCACCGCACCGCACCGCACCGCACCGCA
>NZ_CAHJWD020000103.1 GCF_903642095.1 Bathymodiolus brooksi thiotrophic gill symbiont
ATATATTTTAATTGTGTTTATGAATTGTTAATGCACAATTTATTGTTTTTAACTCGAAAAAATTTNGAATGTGTACATAAACTGACGAACGAAACGAACGTTACATGAAACGAATGATACACGAAACGAACAAACCAATTACACGAACGAAACGAAAACGAACGAACGATACATGCAAACAAAAAAGATACGAAATATCTATTAACTTAACGATCCAGGGTCTGTATGTTAAAACAAGGGCAGATAACTCTGGATATAGAAATCACAGGGTCATCTGCCTTGTTGTAATTTGTTCCTCTTTTGATAGTGAACAAGTATTCCAAGTTTCAAATGGATACCTTTGATAGTTTTTGAGAAATGGACTCTTGACAAAAAACTTAACCGACCCAGACGCTGGAGTGACGACAATAGCTCAACTTTTTTTCTTCGAAATGTTGAGCTAAAAAGTAACCTTTTAATACAGGCAACTGCTTAATAGAGGTGACCACATAAGACAGGTTTGACTGTACATGTAACTAGGAAACATTAAAAAGTTTCATAAGATTATATGAATGTTTAATGATTAAAAAACAACGTTTGGTTTAAGAAAGTAAAATTTAACATTTAAGATAAACAAGTTCAAATTCTGTCAAATATGAAACAAAAATGTTACATTATTTTCAAAATGTTTGTGTTAGATACAATTTTTTGGCCACAAATAAGCTGATGTCATAAATTTAGGAAATTATATGAACGTTTGATAAAATTATTCAAGAATAAAAAAAAATTAGCCTCACGAAGAAAATTCATTTACATATCATACATTAAATATCTAAGGAGATATGTTTCAGTTAAGACAAAATAAGTCAAAATGATGAAAAGTAATCTAAATGTAATCAGAAAGTAATCATGATTACAGGGTCAAAATGAATGCAATCGATTACATGTAATTTAAAATATGGCAGATTACATCCAATTACATGAAAAAATGTAATCGATTACAACTGATTACGATTACAAATTATGATTACCTCATGTCTGTATCGAGGGGGGAGGGGCTGGTGCATTCAGTTTTAAGAGAAGACTGCCCAAGAACTATCATAGCATCAGTTTGGATTAAATTGAATCAGCTACAGAAGATTTTCAAAATAATATTTATGTCATAATCATTGATGGATGTTGTGCTTTGTATGATGGTTGTAGGATAAAAAATTATCCCAAAGTATCCTTATAAATTTAGTGGCTGAGCACGAATTGCATAAGAGAATCAAGTGATTATGTGCATGGTCCAACAAATTCTATGTTTATCTTCCATCTTTTGAAAGTAGAATGGAGTTATCTCCCCTTGACCATTACTGAATGACCTTCTATACCATAAATAAATTTATATATAACATTTAAATGCAGTTTTGATAAAATTAATCTTATTTGAATAGAAAATGACCATGGTGCCTTCTTTTGTATAAGACTGAATCTCCATTTACAATTATATGTCATTTCTAGTTCTGGGGAATGCTATATTAAAATTTATTCTAATGTAACCTATATATATGGACCCCCAAAGGCTCAGACCCCACAGACTCTGAGGTCTTCATTTGTGCAAGCTTGTATCTACATATCACAAGGATATTGCATGCCAACTACAATTGCAAGAAGTGTTTGAAGATACCAAAGAGTAAATCGAAGGACAGACAACACAACGGCCAAATAAAAATAGACAACAGGACACAACAATCTACAAAACAATACATACACATAAAACTAAAGATCGAGTAACAGAACGCCACTTAAAACCGGGGGTGAACTCAG
>NZ_CAHJWD020000104.1 GCF_903642095.1 Bathymodiolus brooksi thiotrophic gill symbiont
TCTTTAGCGTATTTATACTAGGGATATGATGGATTGTGTGCTCACCTCGAGTGAAATAAATCTTGGGTTACCACATTCTTTACAGTATTTATACTAGGGATATGATGGATTGTGTCCTCTCCTCGAGTGAAATAGATCTTGGATTACCACATTCTTTAGGGTATTTATACTAGGGATATGATGGATATTGTGCTGACCTCGAGTGAGGTAGATCTTGGGTTACCACATTCTTTAGAGTATTTATACTAGGGATATGATGGATTGTGTGCTCACCTCGAGTGAAATAGATCTTGGGTTACCACATTCTTTAGAGTATTTATACTAATGATATGATGGATTGTGACCTCGCCTTGAGTGAGGTAGATCTTGGGTTACCACATTCTTTAGAGTATTTATACTAGGGACAGAGCTCCAGATAATTTTCAAGTCCAAAGGGTAATTACCCCCTACTTTTGAAAATGATGCGTATTTGCATATTTCCTTTGCACTGTTGTACTCTCTACTTCAGAAAAGATTGCTTACATGTACACTTTTAAAATTATGTTTGACACAAGTGTTATTCAATAAACGCAGGATGCAAGTGAAATGTATATCTCTGTTTAATTTGACACGATTGTGTCATGTTTATTAATAAAATGTTGTAAATATTTTGTTTTTTGCTCGTCGACTTCGGCAGTTTTCACAGCCGTGTTGATAATGTCATCAATGATTCCTTTAACTATACTGTCACTAGACACAGATGAAACTGTCAGGAACTTTTAAAAAAGTATATAATTTTCCGTAGCGCGCTTATTCATGTTCTTGCTCATTTTCAACGAACAACGTGTTCCCAAATTCACTTTCGTTTTAGTTCTTAACTAAACCGCATTTATTTGTAATATTGACCGCGATTGGATGATTTATCCTAAACATCCAATCAGATCTCTTTTGACATCGATGCTTAGAAAGGCAAACATTCGGTACCCCTCGGATGTATACACTTTCTCTTTCGAAAAGTATAAAGAGAAGTAATTACGGGGAATTTCTCAAAGTCAAAAATGTATTGTTTATGTACACGATGTATTATCGTCAACAGCGTACAAGTACGCTCCGAATTTGGAAAGTTTGCTTACACAGCAATATGTATGCGTAAATGTACACTCTGATCTGATAATACATGCGTTTTTACTCGTTTTCATAGCGTAAAAAACGCAAATACGCAGCTTATCTGGAGCTCTGCAGGACCTCTATTTTTAAGGCAAGTACAACATTCATTCATAGAATACAAAAACTATATGTACATGTTTAAATCACTGACAGTCAATTTAATTATTTGCGGATGCCACTAGTGGAGCAGGAACTGCTTATCCTTCCGGAGAAAATGAGTTCACCCAAGGTTTTAATGGGGTTCATATTGCTCGATCTTTAGTTTCTTGGGGGGGGGGGGGGGGGAAAAA
>NZ_CAHJWD020000105.1 GCF_903642095.1 Bathymodiolus brooksi thiotrophic gill symbiont
TTTTTTGTGCATATATAGTGACTTTCTGTGATTTTGTGGACGACAAAGGATTGTAAACAACATTCAAGATGGCGAAGGATGGTAAACAAGAATCATTAGATAGGTTTCTGACACAAACTCCTAAAAATAACAATAAAAGATCAGATCCATTTAGTCCAGATAACATATCACCATCCCTACTCCAAGTGCAGAAACAAGCCAGATTAAACTCTAGTCCTACCACACCTGAACACCCTAGTAGACTTGCATCTAACTCTGATCCACCACCCTGTTCAGAAGTACAAGAAGTACAAGATGATACAGTTGTTCAGTTGTCGCACGTCGTTTGTGCCACCCTACAAAATCAAAAATTTATGGACCAACTGATACCTATGATAAGTCAGAAAGTCATTGAGTCAATTAAACCCACTCTGAAAAAAATGGTAGATGATAGCCTTCTCCCACACATTGAAAAAATCCAAAGTGCTCACCATGTAATTAACTTACAAAGAGAAGAAATTGACAAACAAAACACAATTATTCAGACATTACAAGACAAGTTGGACAAAGTCGAGGAAAGGGTTGAAGAACAGGAACAATACAGTAGACGAACAAGTCTGAGATTCAACAATGTCAGAGTTCCAACTAACAGTAATGGTGACATTATCCAACCCATTGATACTGACTCTATTGTCCTCCAAATCTGTAAAAATCAGCTTGGTGTTAAGCTCAATCTTAATGACATAGGCAGATCTCATCCAATAGGTCAATCTAGAGATGGCAAAATCTCAATTATTGTCAGGTTCCTAACCTACAGACAACGAGCAATGGTCTTCAGTAATAAAAAAAAACTCAAAGGAAACAAGGACAAAATATTCATATGTGAAAACCTCACCAAACACAGATATGACATGTTAAAACGTCTGAATACCCATCGAATAAACAACAAAGTTCACTCCTACTGGACTCATGATGGTTCCATCATTGTGAAGAAGAGCGAACATTCGGGTACTAAAGTTGTTAGGAACCTAGAAGATGTTGACAGACTTGCTCTTGGTTCCCTAAATTAAATTGAAATGATGATTGCTGTTTTATATTTGAACTCACAATGTGAACACTATGCTTTACTTGTAATTTGTCATAAGTACCAATTTGCTTATTTACTTTGTTACCCATTTTGTCCCTTCTTTACATACATTACTCGACCACGTGCATTTGTTTATACATATATACCGCATGTTTACAAACAGTATTCACGCAATCATGGCAATAGTGTATCGTTATTTAAATACATTATATTTTGTATTGGTCATTTAAATTCATCTCGGCCTTCATGCTTCACTGCGCAAATAAATTGCTCTACCTACAAGTTTTTGTATAAAAATATATATTAGTTCGCCTATATATACTTTAGATTTGCCACAAACATCATACAAAGAGTGACATGAAATAAAACTGAAACATAAATAACTCGACCACGTGCATTTGTATACAAATATACCGCAGGTTTACAAACATTACACACTCATTATTGTGTTGTTATCCAAATATAACAATTTAAATACACTATATATATAATAGTTTGTATTGGTCATTTAAATCCATCTCATCTGTCATGCTCTACTGAGTAACCTAAGAGTTGTTTGTTTATATGAACGCGTTTACATATAGATTTGCCAAAGGAAAAAAAAAGAAAAGAAAAAGAAAAAAAAAAGAGGCATGAAAATCAACTGATTTTACACGTATTGCAATATTAATAATGTAAATTTCAACATGTTCTAGATCTGTTGACCACACATTATAAAATGAACCCTGACTTGCCTACTATTTATTAAAAAAAAAGAAAAAAAGAAAAAAAAGAAAGACATTTATCTACTGAATATTTTATTTTAGTGATATAAGTCGAATAGCTGTTAGCACATACCCGAGGTCAATGATGCTACAGCTATCCGTCCTATAGCTACATGTATATAGATTTACTTATTTAGTAGATACTATTCATTTGGTTACAAGTAAATAACGCAACCACGTGTATGTGTATACAAGCACAGTCACGTTTACCGTATGTTTATAAACAATCAAGCAATTGTACATTCAATGTCGTATTGGTCATTTAAATCCACCTCACCCAGCACGCTTAACCACATAGCTATTTTTTCTACTTAAAAGAGTATTGTTTTATTCTGAATATATGAACACTTAAATACGCATACATAATAATACCCCCGCTTCTAAAAAAGAGGCATGAAAAACAACGGATAAATCCCAATATACTATGTCAATTACGCATTATAAATGAACCAGTATTTGGCTAAACCTACATGTATTATTTGTTGCTGTTTTCTTTGGAAAAAAAACCCAAAAGAAAACCAACATTAAATGCAATGTTATCAAAAGTACAATTTACATTCAAGGTGAACTCGATTGATTCACTTCAAGGCATTGAAATTGAAATTCATGGTTGACCGACCGTAACAATGTAATCATGTAATCAAACGGGACGGTTAACAGTAAACCCGAATTGTTTTCAAAAAGAATATACAAATCGTCAT
>NZ_CAHJWD020000106.1 GCF_903642095.1 Bathymodiolus brooksi thiotrophic gill symbiont
ACCTCGAGTGAGGTAGATCTTGGGTTACCACATTCTTTAGAGTATTTATACTAGGGATATGATGGATTGTGTGCTCACCTCGAGTGAAATAGATCTTGGGTTACCACATTCTTTACAGTATTTATACTAGGGATATGAAGAATTGTGTCCTCTCCTCGAGTGAAATAAAACTTGGATTACCACATTCTTTAGAGTATTTATACTAGGGATATGATGGATTGTGTGCTCACCTCGAATGAGGTAGATCTTGGGTTACCACATTCTTTACAGTATTTATACTAGGGATATGATTGATTGTGTGCTCACCTCGAGTGAAATAGATCTGGGGTTACCACATTCTTTAGATTATTTATACTAGGGATATGATGGATTGGGTGCTCACCTTGAGTGAGGTAGATCTTGGGTTACCACATTCTTTAGCGTATTTATACTAGGGATATGATGGATTGTGTGCTCACCTCGAGTGAAATAAATCTTGGGTTACCACATTCTTTAGAGTATTTATACTAGGGATATGATGGATTGTGTCCTCTCCTCGAGTGAAATAGATCTTGGATTACCACATTCTTTAGGGTATTTATACTAGGGATATGATGGATATTGTGCTGACCTCGAGTGAGGTAGATCTTGGGTTACCACATTCTTTAGAGTATTTATACTAGGGGTATGATGGATTGTGTCCTCTCCTCGAGTGAGGTAGATCTTGGGCTACCACATTCTTTAGAGTATTTATGCTAGGGATATGATGGATTGTGGCCTCATCTCGAGTGAGGTAGATCTTGGGTTACCACATTCATTAGAGTATTTATACTAGGGATATGATGAATATTGGGCTGACCTCGAGTGAGGTAGATCTTGGGTTACCACATTATTTAGATTATTTTTACTAGGGATATGATGGATTGGATGCTCACCTTGAGTGAGGTAGATCTTGGGCTACCACACTCTTTAGCGTATTTATACTAGGGATATGATGGATTGTGTGCTCACCTCGAGTGAAATAAATCTTGGGTTACCACATT
>NZ_CAHJWD020000107.1 GCF_903642095.1 Bathymodiolus brooksi thiotrophic gill symbiont
GCAGGTAGAGTGCCACCCAAAAGACCGCCCAAAGACCGCATTTGCTACCAGGAGAGGTCTTTATCAATTTCAGGTAATGCCGTTTGGCTTATGTAATGCCCCAGCCACGTTTGAGCGGCTTATGGAGACTGTCTTAGCTGGGTTGCAGTGGGACATTTGTCTTATATACCTGGACGATGTTATCATATACGGCAAAAACTTTGATGAAATGATTCGGAATTTGTCTTTAGTCTTTGACAGACTATCGTCCGCGGGTCTTAAACTCAAGCCTAGAAAATGTCGACTATTTGCTAGAGAGGTGGAGTATTTGGGCCATGTGGTGTCAGAGAATGGTATATCAACAGACCCAAAGAAAATCGAAGCTGTTAAAACATGGCCCGAACCAACAACCGTAACTGAGCTCAGATCCTTCATTGGTTTCTGTAGCTATTATCGAAGATTCATTGAAGGATTCGCAGATATTGCAAAGCCTTTGCATAAGTTGACACAAAAAGGCAAGCTTTTTGTATGGACAGATGAATGTCAGGTGTCTTTTGACCAGTTGAAAAATTGTTTGGTTAGGTCACCAGTCTTGGCACATCCAGACTTTAGTCAACCATTCATTCTAGACACTGACGCTAGCAATAGCTGCATTGGAGCTGTGTTATCACAAGTGCAGAATGGCCAAGAGAAGGCCATCGCATTTGCCAGTAGGAGCATGACAAAATCGGAGAGAAAATATTGTGTAACTAGAAAGGAGCTCTTAGCTGCTGTCTACTTCACCAAATATTTTCGCCATTACTTACTGGGCAGGAAATTTGTCATCAGAAGCGACCATAGTTCGCTGCGTTGGCTTCTCAATTTTAAAGAACCTGAAGGGCAAATGGCAAGATGGCTCCAGATTCTCTGCTCTTTTGATATGGAGATACAGTACAGAGCAGGTCGCAAACACTCTAATGCGGACGGAATGAGTCGTGTGCCTTGTAAACAGTGCCAACACTGTGGAACATCGGAAGACACGGATAGTAAACATACCATTCATACAGCAGTCAGTCAGAAGAGTGACATAACTCATAGCGGTGACATGAGCTTAGTGAATGCACAGCAGAGCGACCGTAACATCCAGAAAATGAGACAATGGGTTGAAAAGGGCACAAAACCGTCATATGACAGCATTAGAGGGGAAAATTATGTAATGCAGTCTTTGTATAGCCAATGGAACAAACTTGTTATTCATGAAAGTTTGTTGTGCAGAGAATGGAAGGTGATAGGCACGACAATGTCAAGCTTTCAAGCTATAGTGCCACTAACACAGAGACGAACGGTGTTAAGTCACTGTCATGATATCCGACCATCTGGCCACTTGGGTGTTAACAAGACACTGAGTAAAATAAGACAGAGTTATTATTGGCCCGACTTACAGAACGATGTTCGAAGATATGTAGCAGGGTGCGATACCTGCTGGAAGAG
>NZ_CAHJWD020000108.1 GCF_903642095.1 Bathymodiolus brooksi thiotrophic gill symbiont
CTTTTTAACAGGAAATCACACATGCATATTAAAGTATCTTTACTTTCTGAGTTTAAAAGCCATATAAATTTATCCCCAAATGATAATTTTTCAAGGTTAGAATGATTAATGTTATTCTTAATTGTTTCAAGAAGCTTGCGCCTGGAAGTATAGTAAAAAGAACATTTTAATAGAAGGTGTTCTTCAGATTCTATTTCATCTGAAAAACATTTTTCGCAAATGAGGAGCCATTCCTTAAGTAAAAGTAATATAAACTTTTTATTCAATCAACACTGGAAGACATCTAACATAATAATCCCGACACTCTGAGAAGCCGATGTCCTTGAAATGTCATTATGTGCCGAGCAAACCACGTCGTATTTCCCTGGCGTCCACGGACCTCTCGTCGCATGGTCAGTCTTCTTGATAGCTACCCTCATCTTGTTAAACACAGCATTTGTGGCATTTTACACGAATACAATACATTTTTTGTAAATCAATATCGTAGTTTACATTAGTTACGTTATTGATGCTAGCCGAGGAGTTCCGAAAGTAATAACTGATGGAACACATGCGCCACCTATTAGCGTAAAAATCGTAGGTGAACCACAGGCGCTTGTGTAGAGTCAAAAATATGCTCGCTATGTACCTAAAATACCACAAGGCCGGACTCACTCCTACTACCCCTGTCACTTCAATCGCTATTTCCCCTGTCAAAATGTCGATAGGACGCAAATCGCTTACTAATTTGCGTAGTGAAATGATTTTTCTTCAAGGAAAACCCGTTTTTTATATCTTCCTACCATCTACACCCCCATACTGACAGATAATCCTCAGATTTTGTTGACAATGGACACCTAAGTGGCAGCAAAGCGAAAGTAGGTCACGTGCGACATATTTCCGCCTTTCGGTCGTTCTCGGGTTTTATCATTGCCTTACGAAACATACCTGAGAAGTTCAGAAAGAAAAGTTCGGGAAACGTAATTATATATCAGTATTGTTACTGTATAATTATAATGTTTTTTAAATACAATTATTTCCTATGCCTTATTTTTAGTATTATTTGCATACCAAGAAGCACTGAAGTTTTCATTCATTTTGTCAGTCATATTTTGGCGCCTTGTAATGTTTCTAGTGTTTAGTAATTATATATGATAAAACCCGAGAACGACCGAAAGGCGGAAATATGTCGCACGTGACCTACTTTCGCTTTGCTGCCACTTAGGTGTCCATTGTCAACAAAATCTGAGGATTATCTGTCAGTATGGGGGTGTAGATGGTAGGAAGATATAAAAAACGGGTTTTCCTTGAAGAAAAATCATTTCACTACGCAAATTAGTAAGCGATTTGCGTCCTATCGACATTTTGACAGGGGAAATAGCGATTGAAGTGACAGGGGTAGTAGGAGTGAGTCCGGCCTTGTGGTATTTTAGGTACATAGCGAGCATATTTTTGACTCTACACAAGCGCCTGTGCTCCAATGTAAATA
>NZ_CAHJWD020000109.1 GCF_903642095.1 Bathymodiolus brooksi thiotrophic gill symbiont
ATTGACAGGTTTCGCCTTTTTAAATAAAAAATAAATTTAAGGAAAATGGGATGAAATAATAAAGAAATTAATATAAATATGTAAACAGAAAGTTTCATAAATTAAAATGATTTTTAATACAATTTATTTAAGAAATACCCATCACAATATCGTTATTTAGGTAAATACTTATTAGACTGATTTTTTAATTGATAACTGACCCAAGTTAGCCTAAATAAATGAAATGTGAAATGTGTTAATTATATAAATCCTTGCCTCCTAGAAATTTCTTATCTAATTCTTATGTAACATTGAATGATATCTCAAAATAGATGGCTTCTTATATATTGGTTACATCATGTATATTGCAACTGACAGCTAATGCATAACAAACAATTTTAATCAATATCATATTTGTTTTTAAATCTTTATAAGCGTGAAATCAATTCAAGCTTTTATTTACTTTCCAATTTCGAAATACAAATCAATATGTTTTGATATTTAAAAATAAGTATTTCGTTTAAAATATAAAATTCCCTCATTACCATCAAATCGGAGTTTGGGAATAATTTGTAAATAATTTTCAAACGATAACAGATATATATCGTGGTAATTCTTTTTAGGATAGGTTTCGCCTTTTTAAATAAAAAAACAAAAGAATATTGTAACATATATTGTAGTAATTGTCTTCTAGATAAGAATTGCAGTTTTAAATTGAAAAGACCTTTATAATTGGTGTACTATTTCGTTCATAATATGGTTGTAATGCGATTTCCTTCAAGCGCACTTATTCACAACAAAAATAACATTAATACATCATAATGAGTTAGCTGCGGAGTTGCCAGTGTCTTCAGCTACCTTTTAGCATGCCATAGGCATCCCAGGGTACAGGATCGAGGACCTTAGTAGCTAGCGTACCCCACCCTGAAAAGAAGATAGGAGAAACAGGCAAAATACCATTAATAATGAATTAGAAGCATACATATTATATTTTGGCTGGTGAACATTGTGTGGTGAAGATATGATATCTATGGTACAGAACCTTGGCAGCAGGCGTATCTCACCCTGAAAAGAAAAGAAGGCAAAATAGCATTAAGAGTGAAATCAATTCAAGCTTTTATTTACTTTCTAATTTTGAAATAAAAATCAATATGTTTTAATAAATGTTTTTAAAAAAACTGCTAGACTTGACTTCTCGTAATATTGACGTAGGTCAAGTAGCACAACACTTGTTCCTTCGGTATTGGTTTTTCGAGTTTTCCTCGATAACGGAGGGACATAGAAATAAAAATATTTATCAGGCATAGACCATTGTGCACATATATAGTAGCTGCACCCAACTTGGCACCAGATACACTGAAATGTGTTGCCTTCGGTATGGCATGGCTGAATTTAGTAGTGAAAACTAAGTCATCAGAAAAGATAGTCTACTACCCTCGTCGTCACTTCGGACACCGTAATCGAAGAAAAATTCTTCGTTCGGATTGACGTCCGTCGTGGCGACGAGTAACAAATGGACGCGTAACCAATCCTCCTACAAACCGTGCGTAGGTTCGGATGGACCCCTGAATGGTTCACCATCCGCCCAAACGTGGTCGGAATCCTCGGGTGGCAGACGCAAGGCACAGTCGCTGCGTCTATGCAAAGCCGCTGAGAGTCATATTTAAAAAATACATATAATTAGACTCTGCAGCAGACATGGATCTACACAGTGACTCCGCTTGGTCTTTCTTCAGGACAGGCCCGTGGTAGTCACACACCACTGAACCCGACCTGAAGAAACGGGTGGCCATGACGCCTCTGCCCATGTCTACTGTGGGCTTCAAAGCCAAACCTGACCAATCCTGAGAAGTGATTCTCTCAAGAATCTGCTCCTCATCGCGCAGATATAAAAATCCGCTCACATCCTGCTTTAGCCTAGCCAAGCGATGTGGCATAAACCTCCTTACCAACTTGTCCTGGACTCTGTACCTGCCCCCGTACCGTGAATTAAGCATCGCTGAATCTGGGCAAAAATCAGACAACTCTGACTCGTCCAAGTCAAGAAGAGAAATCTTTCTCTTCTTGACTACACTCTGAATAATCTGATCTGCCACCTGCTCATGAAAGCTCTTACGCTTCGCATATCTGAGCCTTTCATGTACTGTGGTAGCCCAAACCTTCCCCAGACCAGGAAATCGTCCCTGAAGCTCAATAATACTGAGGACAACGGTCATATCGCTGATGGGGCTCAACTCGCCAAGCAAATGGGAAAACGCCTGCTCCTTGCACCTAGCTCTCGCTGTAGGGGGGATACAACCTGAGGAGGGGGAGTAGGAGAGCGAGATGCAATAGGTGGCGGAGACCGGAGAGAACCATCAGTGTGGGGTAAATGACCTGGGGTTAACACGGGACGACAACTATCAGCAGGTGGAGAAGCACACAATGAAACATAACAACGTGTCAAAATAGAAGGTGATGAGGGAAGGGAACCAAATGTAGCACTGGTGGAAGTCCCACCTGATGGAGGGGCACCTAATGCAGCAGAAGAGGAAGGGGTACATAATGCAGCAGAAGGACCATCTGATGAAGAGGCATAGGTAGGGGTATCTGATCTAGAGGGAGGGGCATCCGAACCAAATACAGAGGGAGATGGAAGGGGCATATCCCTACGCCTAACACAACTCACATCAGGGAGGGATTCGGGAATATCTACCATCGCTATGCTCTATCATCGCGTTGATCACTGCACTACAAGTCTTACTGGCCTTGTGTACATCGGGGGCAGTACAGTGCCTTTTGGCAACCTCGGTAGAGTGCGCTATATACCACGCTAAATCGTCCTTCTGTGGAAGGTTCTGTGACCATGTCTCATAAGACCGACGTGCATCCCTGTTGGTAAAGGCAACAGTGAAACCACACTTCTTATGAAGTCTATCCACTGCCTCACTGACATTGGTGAATGGTCTCCCTTTGCTATTTACTAACAAAGATGCAGGTCGGGGAACTGGATTTACAGAATCCAGTATACGCTGCCTAATAATAACATACTTACCTAGAAGCTGATGAATATGGGGCGATTACCCCTGGGGCCGACTCGGCCGTCTTATGATCTGCAACCCTAACAATGTAATCTATCTTGCCCGTCTCCTTGTTCCTCACTGGCTGGGCAGCTTCAAACTCTGCCTTCCTAAGGTTTTCCACCATGGAAGGTCTCTGGGCATGATGAGTACATACCTCCGCGCAGAAATACGAATTCATCATGAATAAATCGCTACACACCTATCGACTATCATACGTACCAAAGGAGATGCCTTCCTCATGACAGCATTTACCTCCCACGGAGTCGGTGGTGCTGTCCTGCCTATGTCGGTACACTTATCTCGGCGAGTGTCCTGTCTGGCCTTCATGGACACGCCCTTTATTACCATAGTGAGGCAAGACATAGCATTATCATAATGCTCTAACTGAACCTTACCTATTGATTTAACTGTTGCATTCACTTCTGCAAAAATGGCAGAAATGTGTGGAAATCGCCAAAGTGATTTACCGTCAATTGCAACTTCCCCTAAACAACAAGATAGCTCCGAAAATACCAATATCCACACTAACACAATAAGTTGCTAAGTTCGACAGTACCAAAGATGTTTATGATGTTATTTTTGTTGTGAATAAGTGCACTCGAAGGAAATCGCATTACAACTCTAACCATAACCCACAATACAACTAAGATCTTTTTGAAAAATATTGCTGACCCTGAAAAGGGCCGTTGATTTGTAGACGATGAAGTCAAGACTCCTGTTCCACCAGCAATTCTTTGCATCTCTCTGCCAATTTTTCATAGGCGTGCACGCCATACTCTGCACGATATTTATGTACTATAGATCTTACCTCTGGATCTATGCTGCACTTGTCAAAGAATAGGATGCGGTTATGGTACAGCAGCCTCCTATATTTCCTTGCCATCCGCAGTAAAATTTCGTCCTCGTTACTCTCACCATGGAAAACTTCCAGTTGGTCTGGTGGAACATGTATTGACCTCATCGTCCACGAACACCTTTCTTTCAACTTTGTGCGATCCATCACAACTGATGGAGCTTGAAGTTACATCCATATATAGTGATACACGTGATAAATCAGTAACCAATCAAATTCTCGGAAATGAACCTTTCCCTTAGCTGTATTTTTTCACATTAGGTTCATT
Source organism: Bathymodiolus brooksi thiotrophic gill symbiont (assembly GCF_903642095.1). Taxonomy (GTDB): domain Bacteria; phylum Pseudomonadota; class Gammaproteobacteria; order PS1; family Pseudothioglobaceae; genus Thiodubiliella. The sequence continues at coordinate 4,163 of NZ_CAHJWD020000109.1, forward strand.
TTAAAGTGAGCGGGAATTTTATGAATTAAATTAAAAACAATAATTAAGTAAAATTATAAATCTAAAAATGTGTGAATTTATCTTTCAAAATAAAATCCCATATACCGATATATATGCTTAAAATTTATATATGGTAAAAAGTGTCGTATTTGTAAATTATATTCAAACCGTCATATATACTCATTTGTTTTGATTAGTTTCGCCTTCTAAATCAAAAAATTTAAAATCGATCGTGTGTACCTATGAAATCGGCATTTGGACTCTATATATAAATAATGGTAACAGATATTGTGGTAATTCTTTTTAGATTGATAGGTTTCGCCTTTTTAAATAAAAAATAAATTTAAGGAAAATGGGATGAACTAATACGGGACTTGAAATAGTTATAAATTTTTCCCAAATGCCGATTTGATGGATATGCGAAAATTTTATATTTTGAACGGAATACTCAACCGATTCTTAATTTGTTTTTTTATCTAAAAAGGCGAAACCTATCCTTAGACAATCGAAAAAGAATTACTACGATATATGTTACTGTTTGAAAATTATTTACATATACGCGACTTGAAATAGTTATAAATTTTTCCCAAATGCCGATTTGATGGATATGCGAAAATTTTATATTTTGAACGGAATACTCGACCGATTCTTAATTTGTTTTTTTATCTAAAAAGGCGAAACCTATCCTTAGACAATCGAAAAAGAATTACTACGATATATGTTACTGTTTGAAAATTATTTACATATACGGGACTTGAACTCTCTGGGTCAGATCATAACCGAATATTAATATATGAAATTTGAAAAAAAAAAAAGATGAGTCTCTCTCTGGGACAGAGGTGCCCAGGGAACCGAATATCATCAGGATGGTTTTTTATGGCACTTGTATGGTTTTTATGATGTTACAAGCTGTTATTTATGTAATAGTATACAAATTTTCCCAAATGCCGATTTGATGGATATGCGAAAATTTTATATTTTGAACGGAATACTCAACCGATTCTTAATTTGTTTTTTTATCTAAAAAGGCGAAACCTATCCTTAGACAATCGAAAAAGAATTACTACGATATATGTTACTGTTTGAAAATTATTTACATATACGCGACTTGAAATAGTTATAAATTTTTCCCAAATGCCGATTTGATGGATATGCGAAAATTTTATATTTTGAACGGAATACTCGACCGATTCTTAATTTGTTTTTTTATCTAAAAAGGCGAAACCTATCCTTAGACAATCGAAAAAGAATTACTACGATAC
>NZ_CAHJWD020000110.1 GCF_903642095.1 Bathymodiolus brooksi thiotrophic gill symbiont
CTTGGAAGGCTGGATTAACCACAGGTGCAACTTGCCTTATGTTAGCTATTAAAGATGGCGGTGTAAACGATACCGATGGCGAACAAGCCGACAACACTGGCGATGCCAACGGTGTGGTTGCAAGCACTATTTCAATCGCAATGCCAGATCTTGAAGATTCTATAGATCCCCCTTCTAGAGGTGGTAGCAGTGGCGGTGGTTGTGTTTACAATCCTAATGCACCAGCTAGATTTGATATGGGCTTTATTTTGTTAATGGTGTTAAGTGCTTATTATCTAATCAGAAGGAAACGCCGATTTGTTTAATAAGTAAATGAAGTAAACAAAGAAAAAAGCCCCGTGAAAACGGGGCTTTTTTTTTGAGCAAGTCTTATCTAATTTATGCTTTACACAATACGCCAACAAATCAATCTTCGCCCCCATGGCATAGAAATAAAAAAACCACACAAATATTCATTTTTATAAAGCAATTAAACACTTATGAGATACATCTACACTCACCAATTATTTATTATAATCTTTTCCCAAAAACCCCCAAGTATGCACTTCCAAGCACAGCGTGGGAACGATAAATTACTAGCCCCTTGTTACAATCCTTTTTTATTGTGTATAATTTCTAGCAAATTAAATTATAAATTCGTGCACTCTTATTTTGTTTACCATTACTAATTTTTAACTTCAGCCTCTTTTTATTTATTTTTAAATTTGGAATTCGTTATGACTATTTTAAATCGTTACACCACTACCATCTTGCTATCTCTAACTCTACTCGCTTCTCAGGCGTTTGCAGTTAATACACTTGGAGCTAATCAAGTTACTGCTAATATTGTTGCTACACCTGCTGTGCAGGCAGTAGCAACTTTTGGCCCTATTACTATTACCTCAAAGATAGGCACCACTGGTAACCATACTTCGGCTGATGGCAATGTTCAGTTTGAGTTTAATGTTAATAATCTCAATACTCCTGGTTGTGGCGTAGAATACGACATAAAGCCTATACACTATAATCTTCGCTGCACCCCGTATCTTCCAATTACTTATAATTTGATGGCCGAAACGCTTGTAGCTAGTAATCTTTTCCAGTCAGTTACGGGTGGAAGTGAAACTGCATTGCCAAATCCAACAAGGGTAACCAAACACTTTACAGGTGGTGTGAACGCTACTGCTGGAACTGCTCAAGTAGTTG
>NZ_CAHJWD020000111.1 GCF_903642095.1 Bathymodiolus brooksi thiotrophic gill symbiont
AATCTTACAAAATTTTAGATGTAATTTTTCCAGAATATCATTGTTACTAAAGCCCCACACTTCACAGCCATATAACAGGATGGGTTTAATCATTTTGTCAAATAGATCAAGTAGACATTTTATTGATAGTTTATACATTCTTCCCATTTTCAAAACTTCATACATAGCTTTTAGTGCTTTATCAGCTAGATGTTTTTTTGTTAAACTAAAATTTCCTGTTCTAGTAAAAATAATCCCAAGATAGTTGAAATTTTTAACTATCTCAAGATTTAGATTATCATAGCTGAAGCTCAAATTTTGTGGTAATCTCCCATTTCCAAACACCATTACTTTGGTTTTATCTGCATTTACTTTTAATTTCCACAAATTACAATATTCATAAAAAGCATCCAGTTGAGTTTGGAGATCATTTGCTGTCTCAGCTAACAATGCAGTGTCATCAGCATATAACAGAATAAAAAGTTTAAGGTAAATGTCTAAATTGTTTTCTATTTCATCTGAGATAGTTTGTAGTCCTGTAATATTTTTGTTTTCTAAAAAAGTGTCAACGTCATTTAAAAACAATGAAAAAAGAAAAGGGGACAGGTTTTCCCCTTGTCTGACTCCATTTGCACAATCAAAGTATTCTGATATACAATTATTATATGAGATACAAGATTTTATACTATCATACATATTAATAATAACATTATACATTTTGCCATTGATTTTATTTAACATCATTTTATAGAAAAGCCCTTCCCTCCATACCTTATCAAAGGCCTTTTCGAAATCTATAAAGGCACAAAATAATTTCCTTTTTTTAAGTTTTATTATTTGGAAAAACGAAAAGAGAGTGAAAATGTTATCTATAGTTGAATAATTTTGGCGAAATCCGAATTGGTTTTCTTTTATAAGTCTGTATTCCTCAGAAAAGTTATTGAGTCTTGTATTCAGAATTGATGTAAATAATTTTCCCAAGCAACTTACAATTGTGATAGGCCTATAGTTCTTGGGTTCATAAATATCGCCTTTATTCTTATAAATAGGCTTGATTGTACCAATCAACCAAATATGAGGAACAAAACCCTTATCAAAGATAATGTTAAATAACTTCTCATAAATATTTATAAATTGATTTGATGTCGACTTGATGTATTCGTTTATAATTTCATCCTCACCACAAGCTTTTTCATTCTTTAATTTTTGTATACATTTTAAAATTTCTTCCTTTGAGATATAGGCGTTTATGTGTTCATTGATTGGTTCATTCTGTAGAATATTAACCTCTGGTAAGCCGTTGTTACCATCACAAATGTCTCTTGTATTCAAATTTTGAAAAAAATCATAAAGTTTATCAATTTCAATATTCGGTTGCTTCTTTCTTTTACCTTTGTTCAAAAGTTTCCAAAATTCTTTAGGATTGTTTTTACTCATATTGTGTATATCTTCTGAAAATTTCTTTCGATAATTTTTATATTTTCTGTCCAATGTATGTTTGTAATGTTTTTCAGCGTCAATCATAGCTAAGCGATTTTGTGGAGAAGTTGAACGTTTAAAACGTTTCTTAAGTTTTCTGTAGTTTTGACGTGCAAATCTACAGTCTAAATCAAACCAGGGTTTATTTTCTTTTTTGAAAGTATTATTCTTGTTTTTTTCCTTAACATTATAAGTTCCAAAAGTTTTTTGGACAGATGTGACAAATATATTACATAAATTTTCTATCAATATGTCAACAGTATCTTGAGTAAT
>NZ_CAHJWD020000112.1 GCF_903642095.1 Bathymodiolus brooksi thiotrophic gill symbiont
GCCTAATATTTGTTGGAAAAAGAAAAAAAAAATCTGTTCAGACAGGAAGACATCATCAGTTTTGCTTTCAAATTAAATTACAACAGATGATTCGAGAACACCTTTTAGAATAGATCGCGGAAATCAACCACGTAATTTCGCAACTAATGTGACAGTTTAACTAGATAGCTTTACTGTATTAGGTATTTGATAAATTTGTCAGTCGATTGCGCATAGAATGAGTTATAAGTTGATTTTATTTAAATCAGTTTTCGATAATAAGCTAACACTTTGACACGTTCCCTTTCTCGGGAAATTAAGGGTTCTGTATAGCAATACCTATAGATAATAAATAAAACTCAATCTTTAATTATTGGGGATTTACGCTGTGCAGATATATCAATTTAATTGAATTGTATTGTTTAATTTTAAACGTTTTGACTTTTTATGAAAGGGTTTTCGATAATATGACAATACTTTGATACGTCCACTTTCTCCTACGGGGTATGATAGGGGGCACATATATAACTAGGTTGAAAAAAAATGCTTGTTTTGGATAGTATGACTTACAGCGTGTGGACAAGTTGGGTTATGACAAAAAAAGGATATGAAGAACAATAAATATGAAACTTAGTGAATTTAGGCTGGACTTTTAGCATTATGGAGAAAAACAATGTGATTTGACCTGGATTTACTGCATAAAAGTTATATGGGGGATGGAATTGTAAGAGGATAGTCCATTTTAGTGGATACAAATTTGATGGAAGATAAATATTTACATACAATTCAGTACATGAATGACAAGGAAAAAAAACTCAAAAACAATAACTATTAATCTGAAATAAATAATATATAGCTAAGTTTTTTAAGTTTAATTTATATCATAGTCAGAGGCATTAAGTAGGTTTCTGATGTCATCATGGTTCCGTATGAGCGTTCGTCTGCTACTTTCGTTAAGTTTTGCGTAGACACGACCGTCCGTTGTCCAGTAGGTCTTGATGTTTTGGTTGTACTTTAGATCAGCGAGGGATTTTACTAGGTTTGTCCTTGTTTTTGTCAAGTTTTCTGTGATGAAGATTCTGTTGGCATCATTTTTGAGATTTCTTTTGGAGTTATACACTTTTTCGCGACATCTGTATGATAAGAATCTAACAATGACTTGAGATTTTCCGTTTCTGATTTTACCAATAACATGCGACCGGCTAATATCATTGGTGCTGATGTCTAGTTTAAGTTTATTTTTGCAGATATCTACTATGATGTCATCTGTGTTAACAGGGTGAATGATATGACCTCTATTGTCTACGGGTACATCAATGTTATGGAATCGAAGACTGGTCCTCCTGGAATATTGTTCCTGGTGTTCAAGACGGACTTCTAAATTATTAACAATGTCATGTAAAGAGTCTATTTCCTTGTCTTTTTCCTTTAGTGATGACTTTAAATGTTGTTCTTCTTGAATACGTTGGACTACAAGGTGTGCCTGCTTAGATATCATCTCTTTCTGTTCGTCGATTTGTTTTTGTTGTTCTTTCAGTGTTTGTTTTAGTGGAATAATATGTTCGTCCATCAGCGCCTTAATGCTTGCTTCAACTGAGCTGTTTATAGAATCAGTTATTGACTCACTGATTTTGTCAGACAAAATGGGGATGATTTTACCAAGAACTTCTGGACTAGTTAGTGCCTCAATAACTTGTACAGTGATAGTTTTTTTTTGCACTGGAGTTTTTTTGGTACTGACTGATGCACTACGACCTTTTTCACCCACTGATGTGCTACGATGCCTCGTTTGTCGTGTTTGTTGTTTTGAAGTTGCTGGCAGATCTTCTGGACTTTCAGGAGTTCGTCTTTTATTGGGTCTGCCAGGTGTTTCTAGTGTATTTTCGGATGGTAATGCAGATTGTTTATGGTTTATTAGTACTTCGACGTTTGGATTGTTTACTTTTGTGGGGGCTGCCATCTTTGTTTATATTTACAAACCGGTTCGCTAATTACAGGTAATGTTAGTTTGATTAAGTGCAGATTTGTTAAAATTTTCAGCAATCATTCGATTGTCAAATGACATATGACATTCCTTTGAAGCTTTTGGAGATTTAGAAATTAATTCTTCCAGTATCATTTCCCATTTTTAGGACAGCTCTATTACACGACCATTACATCTTGCGCATGACTAATATAACACACTCCAAGGTGTTTGATACACGTGTGTCTTGTAGACGACCAAGATTACTAGAAGGTAATATTTTATGTTATAATGACGTTATATTACAC
>NZ_CAHJWD020000113.1 GCF_903642095.1 Bathymodiolus brooksi thiotrophic gill symbiont
TGTTCTCAGCTTCTTCTTCCTTTATTATTTTTTTATTTATTTATTTTTTATGATTACCTTTTTTTTTAATTGATTGGTGATAATGTGTATATGTGTGTAAAGTGATTTTCTTTTGTGTGTCTAAAACTGTATTACCAATATGTAGTGTTTACGATATACAAATGTATAAAATTATCTATTATACATATAATGTAGGAGGAACATTTAAGTCGTAGATATGTGGAGTGATGAATTGTGACAGGAATGATACAACATATCTGTAAATTAATGACATATGGTTCTTTTTTCCCAATGAAGTTTAATATAACCACTAATTTCCCATTTGAAACCCCGCTATATCTCAACATTTCAAATGAACTTACTTTTCATTTTCTTTGCTTGTATATATACATGTATTTATGTTTTGTTAACTTTCTTTACTTTTTCATCATTGTTGCTATTTCTCCCATTTAATTTTGTGTGTGGATGCTGCGGTGTGTGTTTTGATGTGGGAGTGGGACGGGCTTATCTCTGCTCTTTGCTGTCTTCAAACCTAAAGCCCAATGGGTAATAGTTTGGAAGAATACAGAGCGGCTATAGGCATATTCCATTCTCACACTTGCAGACTGTGTGGACCTTTTGTTATTCGGACTGATACTTATTTGAACATATTTAGAACTAACCTCCGATGCTCTCTCTTTTTTGTCTGCCTTCTCTTGCTCCAGGGTCTAAATCCAAATGTAAATGCATTGTTTTTACTTTTTACACTCCATTTTATACTACTTGTCGGAAATATCGAATCTAATCCTGGTCCACACGAATTATCACAGTCAATTTTGGAAAACAATCATACTGATAGATGTATTTCGTTGTGTAATATTAATATCCGCAGTATTAGAAATAAAATGGAGTTCCTTGAAACCTCTTTGAATGATTTCGATATATTAGTTGTAACTGAAACACACCTTGATAACCAAATAAATGATAGTGACATAACTCTCGATTCGTTTCCGAATATTATCCATCGAAAAGACCGTTCAAATAGTGGTGGTGGGCTCCTCATTTATTCGAAAAATGATATCTCTATAAGTAGGAAATCCGAATTAGAAAACAATCTTGACGAAACTATCTGGGTTGAAATACGATCCAAAGGTCAATCTTTTTTACTATGCAACACATATAGATCTCCGTGTACAGATATTGATTACTGGACACGATTAACATACGCAATAGAGTTGGCCCTTCAGGTAAATGAAAACATCATTATCACGGGCGATCTGAATTCAAATCTATTGTGTTCAAATAACAACAAACTTATTGACCTTGTGAATATTTTTAATCTTAAGAATGTGATTGATAAACCTACCAGGATAAGTGGTAATACTAGTACTTTATTAGACCCCATTATTCTAAGCGATACCTTGAACTGTAATTATTCTGATGTACTTAAAATACCAAGACATATAAGCGACCACGATGCAGCAATTGCATTCATTAAATGCCCAAAAGCTACATCGAAATCATTTACAAGAGAAATCTGGTTATATGACCAAACTGATTTTGTTAGATTTAATCATATGCTAACTGATATAAATTGGAATGAAAAACTTTGTAATTTTGATGATGTAGATGATATGTGTGAAGAATTTTCAAAAACTTTCCTTCAAATCTCAAGTGCATGTATCCCTTCAAAAACAATATTGATACGCGAAAAAGACAAACCATGGTTCAGTAACGAAATACGAAAAGAAATCCGCATACGTGACCGGATTAGGAAAAAATTATTAAAATCTCAAAACGAAAACAACATTATTAAATATAAAAAACAAAGAAATAAGGTAAATAATATGAAAAAAATAGCAAAGGAGAAATTTGAAAATAATTTAGACAACTTTTTATTAAATAACTCTTCAAACCCCAAAATGTATTGGAAAATAATGAAGATGTTAATCAAATCTAACAAAGGAAATTATTGTATACCCCCACTCCGAAATTCAATCAATGATCAAAATATTGATGATATTGCTTATGACGATTCGGACAAATGCGAGTTATTGAATAAATATTTTAGCTCAATATCAAAACTGGACGAAGAAAATGTTACTCTCCCACAGTTTGACTCAAAAACAAATAATATTATTCACGAAATACATATAACAGAGAACGAAATTATTGATGTTATTCAAATTCTTGACCCAAACAAAGCAACAGGACCAGACAAAATAAGTAATAAAATGCTTAAAATTTCTCCTGAGAAAATTGCAAAGCCCCTTCTAATAATATTTAATAAATCTTTACAACAGAGCAAATATCCTTCTAATTGGAAGAGTGCTCATGTTGTTGCAATTTTCAAAAAGGGTGACACATCCCTACCCTCCAATTATCGCCCGATATCTTTAATAAGTTGTGTAGGTAAATTAATGGAACGAATAGTTTATAAGCATGTTTACAATCATCTTGTTAATAACAATCTCATATATAAATACCAATCGGGGTTTTTGCCAAAACATTCCACTGTCCATCAACTATTAGAACTATACAATTCGATCCTAAACTCTCTAGAAAAAAAAGAATTTAGCTGCTTCGTCTTTTGCGATTTTTCTAAAGCTTTCGACAAGGTTTGGCATAAAGGTCTTATTCACAAAATGAATTCATACGGAATTCAAGGAAAGTTAATAAAATGGTTCGAAAACTATCTGTTCAAAAGAAGACAAAAAGTAATTAATAAAAACTCTTGGTCAAGTTTCGAACCTGTCTCAGCTGGTGTACCCCAAGGGTCGGTATTGGGTCCCCTCATGTTTCTAATATACATAAATGATATAGGAGAAAAACTTATATCGTTGAGTAGATTATTTGCTGACGACACATCACTCGGATATTCTAGTCAAAGTGTTGATCAAATAAAAACTGTAATCAATCATGATCTACTCGAACTAAATGCCTGGTCTAGTAAATGGCTAATGTCATTCAATCCCGAAAAAACAGAAATCTTGTTTTTCTCCAATACCGGTAACATAGACAACATCGAATTTTCTTTTAATGGCAAAAGTATCCCTTTATCTACTAGCCATAAGCATCTGGGAGTTATCCTCTCTCAAAATGCAAAATGGAATGAACATTTAGAAAATATGATAACAAATATAACCAAACATTTAGGTATATTACGGAAATTAAAATTCAGTCTAAATAGATCCAACTTAGAAAAAATGTATTTAGTCTACATTCGCCCCCTTTTTGAATACGCTTGTGAAGTCTGGGATAATTGTGGAATTGGCTATTCAGACAAATTAGAAAAACTTCAATTAGACGCTGCCAGAATTGTAACAGGTTTACCCATTTTTACAAAATCGGAGTATTTATATGCTGAGACAGGTTGGGAAACACTATCAGAGCGGAGATACCGCAGAAAACTCCAATTATTTTTTAATATAAAATGTGGAATGGCACCTGAATACTTGCGTTATCTAGTTCCCCCAACTATTCAGAGTACTACTATATACCCTTTGCGAAATGGTGATAATTTAATAGTTCCTTTCTGTAGACTCTCTATAACCAATTCGTCATTTATTCCTTCCACAGTTAAAGAATGGAATAAACTTGACATTGCAATCAGAAAATTAGATTCATTATCCAAATTCAAAAACGCTATTCGTCTTAACAGCCAACCAAATAAGATCTCAGTTCCCAAACTTTATTACTATGGCCCTAGAAAGTTAAACGTGATCCTAACACAAATTAGATGTACAGCTTCTTTCCTCAACCATGATCTACATAAGGTTCATATTTTATCTAGCCCAGCGTGTAGCTGCGGTGCCCCCCAAGAAGATGCGAACCACTTCTTTTTTGTTTGTACCAAATATTCTGAAATAAGAAATGAACTGTTTCTCAGCATAAGCGATTTGTCTCAATCGATCAATACTTCACTTCTCACTTCAGGAAGTGAAACCTTAAGCTATGCAGATAATTGCTTTATTTTTTATTCAGTTTTCCGATTCATAAAAAGGTCTAAACGATTTCTAATCGTTTAATGTACTAACCAAACATCATCCAGCATCCATACACACACACACACATACTTTTTCTTCATTTCTTTTTACTCGTTTACTATTTTCAGCTATATTATATGATAAAATTGTATTTTTCTTGTTTTCTTGTGCATTCTCAATATAATGTAATAATGATTGTATATATAGGAGAAGACTCCATAAGTTGGTAAAACTTGTGTCTGATCCTCTTTGTATCATTGATCAAATAAAATAATTATAAACTAAAAAATTTTTGTGTACTTATTATTATATTGGTTGGTCTGGTGCAGAATTTATGTATATTGTCTGTTTATTTATGATAATCAATCAGTGTGTTATGTTATAAGATTACTTAATGGCTAGTGTAAGAATTCTTTCAGTAAACTGTCAGGGACTCGGTAACATTGTAAAAAGAACAGATGTCTTTAATTATCTAAAAAAAAAGCAGTGCAACATCTACTGTCTACAAGATACTCATTTTACTTGTGAAAATGAAAAGAGCATACGATCAAGTTGGGATTATGAATGTTATTTTAGCTCATTTACATCAAATGCCAGGGGTACTGCTATTCTTTTTAACAATAATTTTGAATTTAATATTCTTAAAGAGAAAAGAGACATAAATGGGAATTATCTTGTTTTAGATATTAATGTTGACAAAATTAACTTTACACTTGTTTCTATTTATGGACCGAATGATGATAATCCTCAATTTTATGAGAATATCATGTCAATAGTTGAGGAATTTGGAAATGAAAATTTTATAATTTGTGGTGATTTCAATCTTGTATTATGTCCAGAGTTAGATTACTGTAACTATTTGCATGTAAATAACCCAAAGTCGAGAGAGAAGGTTTTAGAATTAATTGAAGAAAGAAGTCTAATAGACCCTTATAGGCAACTTTATCCAGATAGTTTTCGTTATACTTGGAGGAAAAAAAATCCATTTAGACAGGCTAGATTGGATTTTTTCCTTTTTACAGAAAGTATGCTTACTAATTTAAAAAATTGTACTATTGATCCAAGTTACAGATCTGATCATTCAATGATTATTTTAAGCCTTGTGTTTAATCCCTTCAATAAAGGTAAAGGCTTGTGGAAGTTTAACAACTCACTATTATACGAAAAGGACTACAGCAAAATTGTAAGGGAAAAAATCATTGATCTGAAAAAACAATATGCAGCATTAATCTATAATAGGGATAAAATTCAAGAAATTGATGATAATGAACTGCAACTTACTATTAACGTTCAACTGTTTTTGGAAATGTTACTTTTAGAAATACGAGGAAAAACAATTTCATTTGCAAGCTATATAAAAAAAATTAAGGAACAGAGATTTAGAGATCTTCAAGAAGAAATTGCTACCCTTGAAAAAAATGTTACTGAAAACTCAATTGAAAATTTAGAAACAAAAAAGCATGAATTGGAATCTCTTAGAAATGAAAAAATGAAAGGTAAGTTAGTAAGATCAAGAGCTCAATGGGTAGATGAAGGAGAAAAGCCAACAAAATATTTTTGTGGGCTAGAGTCTAAAAATTATACCAGTAAGATAATTCCAAAAGTTGAAAAAGATAATGGGGAAATTGTTACAGATCAGAAGGAGATATTAAAAGAAGTACAATATTTTTATGAAAATTTGTACAAAAATAAAGATGAAGATAAAGGTTGTAGTCTTAAAGATATAGTGGAGGGTTTGAAGGGGGCAAGTATAAGAAAACTCACAGAAGAAGAAAAAGATAATTTAGAAGGGGAAATTGGGAGCTTTGAAGCTGGGGAAATTTTGAAAAAGATGAAAAATAACAAAAGTCCTGGATCAGATGGGTTTACATCAGAGTTTTTAAAGTTTTTTTGGAAAGATCTGAAAGTTTTTGTTATTGGTTCTTTAAATTATGGGTATAGTTTAGGAAGTTTATCTGTTACACAAAAACAAGGTATAATCACATGTTTACCAAAGGGAGACAAATCAAGACATTTTCTAAAAAATTGGCGGCCAATCTCATTGTTGAATACAGTATATAAGATAGGGTCTGGGGTGATAGCAAATAGAATTAAAAAAGTTCTCCCCACATTAATTAATAATGATCAGACTGGTTTTATTGCAGGTAGGTACATAGGGGAAAATATTAGGCTTTTGTTTGATATAATGGAATATGCAGAGGAGAATGATATACCTGGTTTATTTTTGTTAATAGATTTTGAGAAGGCTTTTGACTCAATATCATGGAACTTTCTTAATAACATTTTAAAATTTTTCAATTTTGGGGAATCTATTCAAAAATGGGTTAAAACGTTTTATAACAACATTAAATCTGCAGTCAATCAGGGAGGGAATTTATCTGAGTTTTTTCGTATAGAGAGAGGCTGTAGGCAAGGGGATCCGTTGTCCCCTTATTTATTCATACTATGTGCTGAAATAATGGCTATAAAAATAAGAGAAAACCCTAAAATAAAAGGAATTAAAGTCTTGCACTCAGAACATGAAATTTCTCAGTTCGCTGATGATACATCAGTAATTTTGGATGGATCAGAAGAATCATTAAATGAAACACTTTTGGAATTGGAATGGTTCAAAAAGATATCAGGCCTTAAAATAAATTTTTCAAAAACACAAGTTATTTGGATAGGAAGCAAAAAATACAGCAGTGATAGACTATGTGAAAACTGGAATCTCTCCTGGGGAAAAACTACGTTTACTGTTCTGGGAATAAATTTCGATGTTGATATTTCTAAAATTACAAAGATCAATTATGAAAAATATTTAAAAAAAATGAAAGGACTCTTTAAACAGTGGAACAAAAGAAATTTAACTCCTATAGGTAAGATTACTGTGGTTAAATCACTAATTCTGCCAGTACTTAACCATCTTTTTATTGCACTTCCAAACCCTAGTATAGAAATTATTAAAGATATTGAAGATATGTTATATACATTTATTTGGAAATCATCTGTTAATAGAGTGAAAAAGGATATCATGCAAAAGGAGTATCAAGAGGGGGGACTTAAGATGATTAATATACATTCTTTTATTTTGGCTTTGAAGTCCACATGGATCAGGAGACTCTTTTTCAACAATTGTAAATGGCAGAATATTTTTATGTCATCAATTGATATAAATAAACTATCATGTGGCGGTAGTGGATATATAGAACAAGTAATAGAAAGTGTAAAAAATCAATTTTGGAAGGATGTATTATATGCTTGGAAATCTGTTATTGAAAAAGACGAAAACAAAGATTGGACAAACTTTCTTGCCAATACAGTTTGGTTGAATAAACAGGTAAAAATTGACAAAAGAACTATCTTTTATCCAGAGTGGTTCAATAGGGGTGTAAAGTTTGTTAACGATTTTGTCAATGATGATGGTTCTTTTCTGACTTTAGATCAGTTTTCAAACAAATTTGGACTTTGTGTAAATTTTCTGCAATATAATGGGGTTATTAGTTCTTTACGACAAATGCTAAAATTATATCCATATGGAGACAAATCATCTAATTTACAGACTCCTTTTGTCCCATCATCTCTACAAAATATTTTTCGAAGTTCTAAAGGTTCAAAAGATATGTACACAATTCTAAATAAAAACAGTAGTGTTCCTACAGCTCAAAGAAAATGGAATACAGTTTTCGATATTAATTCAAATGAGTGGAAACAAATTTATATACTCCCATTTAAAGCTACAGCATGTACAAAATTACATTGGTTTCAATTTAGAATAAACCACAATATTCTGGCTACTAATTATTTCCTGAAAAAAATTAAAATTATTGATGATGCAAATTGTAATTTTTGCCAAAAGGAAAATGAAACCATTGAACACATTTTTTGGGGTTGTGAAAATGTACAAAATCTGCTAGGGCAAGTAAATTCTTGGTTCGGTGACAAAGACATAAACCAAACATTTTTAAAGAAGACTCTAATTTTTGGGGATGTTGATAAAGTATATAAAGATGATGTATACAATGCCATTTTACTAAACATAAAATACTATATATATACAAACAGATGTCTGAAGAAAAAATTATCCTTTCATTCGCTTAAAGCCTGTTTGATAAATTTATATAAAACTGAAAAAATGATTGCTGTCCGAAATCAAAGAATTGCAGAATTTCAATTACATTGGAGTACTTTTGAAAAACTGTTTGAGGATTGTTGACATAGTTTTTATTCTTATGTAAATTCCCTTTCCATAGAGACACCACTAAATACTAACTGATATAGTCTATCTAAATATACTTTTCTTGTTTATATTTACTATACTATAGTATACTTTATAGTATACTCATTACGGGATAATTAAAACAATATGAATGTTTGATCCATCCAAATAATACTTTTGTATAGTCCAATTGATTGTTTGCACCAGGCCAGACCATAAAAGTTTTATATATAAATGCCAATATAAAGTACAATCTCATCTTCTCAATGTCTTCTTTTTTTTTTCTTCTTCTTTTTAAAAATACATTAAATTCTTATCTACTTTTTTTCCTAATTATACAAAAAAATATTTATCACATATATCAATAGTAAACAATTTTAAACTCTGCAAAATACCTCTTTTCTCATCTTTTATATTCTAAAAAAAAA
>NZ_CAHJWD020000114.1 GCF_903642095.1 Bathymodiolus brooksi thiotrophic gill symbiont
TAAAGATCTAGATACTACAACTTATTTTATGACTTAAACTACATAATTTATGAGGTTAAAGCATGGATTAACAAAATTTAGAATGATGTGAGCTCATTTTATGGGACGAAAAAAGGGGGGGCTAAATGCAAACATTTCATAGTATTTAGCTATTAAATATACAACTGAGGCATATATATGTGTTAAGATTGCTTATTATGTTAGAAACTAGCTGAATAACTGTAATATATAAGAGAATAGGTAAGTTTTGGTATATTACACAATCTGAACTCAACAGCTGTAAATGGAGATATTTTCATTAAAAATCTTCGAGGGGGTACCTTTGCATTTGAACACTTATACTTGCAAATATCAGACAGCCACATACCTTATGAGGTTTTTTTGGGTTGATATTGTCTAAGGAATAGAAATTAGGCCAACAAATGGTGAAAGAAACAAGTTTTTATGCTCTTTAGGTGTCAAACCACTAATTCACCAATCAGAGCTTGGAACATATACGAAAGTAGTCCCTTTTCAAGAAAAAAGTTCCTTTCACTTTGTAGTATTGTGAAAACTACTGAATGGAATGGACTAATTAAAATTGATAATTGAAGTTAAATAAATAGGGATTATTTTGAGCCCAAATTTGATGGATTTAGTTGTACTTTAATACCTCTATGGAGCATTTGATGCATGACCTATAAATAGTGAATTTCGTGGGGATGACCGAGCTATTTTTAGAGTAGGTGCTTTCCATAGCATGGCATTTCACTGCAAGATTTTAAACATGCCCTGATATTTTGACAGAACGTAGAGGAATCATGTACGCTTCAGAAAATATATGGTCTTCGAAAGGTTAAACTTAAGATAAAATGACCAGGTAGGCTCGAAAAAACACAAATTTAGTAGAAAACCTAAAAGAAATTAATTAGTGGATTGACACCTTAAGACAAAAACGTCAAAATTATCTTTTGTTGCTATCATGTTCAAATTAGCCTAAACATGTCACAACAGACCCAGAGTGACATTTTTCATACAAAAATGTTACAAAATGCATTGTGGTGTCAGATTACATGGTCAAAATGCATGTTATGTAATATTTTGGAATATTGCTCCCAAACACTGGATATACATGGACACCGGGTATTGCGGCTCATTTTCTTTTTCTTTATGACTTTATAATTATTGGGAATTTGTTATTGAATGTGTTTTTGCAGTAGAAGGGCAT
>NZ_CAHJWD020000115.1 GCF_903642095.1 Bathymodiolus brooksi thiotrophic gill symbiont
CAGAAATCGGAAACCTTTTTGTGTCAATCCTTAGGTAATCATTGAAAAACTTTTCCCCAACAATGTAGAGAAAATCGTTGACAGTAATGTCAAACTACGGAAACGATCTGGCCTGTCACTTTTAAACTTTTCATAGTTCATGTACACAGCATACCTGTTAACCCTCCCCCTTTTCGCGGGAGTCTCCCGCGTAAGAGCCTTATCTCCCGCATGGACTGGGTCTCATGCGCGGGAGACATTAATCTCCCGCACACACCTTTTCCTCCCGCACGATCTCCCCCCAACAAAAAAATCAAGTACAATAAAATCTTGACCTACATTTTGCGATCAATATTTCTGGAAATTCCCCATTTGGAACTCCCGCGCTGATGAAAAACGCCGAGAGATACGAATGGTAAAGGTGTTTAAATGATATCCGGTTATTGATCTGTTTGACACCTTTACAGGTAAATTGGGTCATGGAGATTAATTAAGGTGTTGATGATTATACAACAATTATCCACTGATTGACAGTTAATTGGGGATAAGGAAGTGGGTTTGTGGCACACGCTTAGATGATTAGAAGTGTGATAGCGGCAATTAAAAATAGTTATAAACCGTTGTGCAAACAGGAGTCGGACAACCTTTGATGCCGAGGAAAACTTCTTATTTCGATCAAACGTGCAATGAATTCATCTCGGATTGAGTTGTTATGGCTTGTTTGGGACCAAAGCCGATCAAAGTATTATTTAAGGACTAAGTTCCAGGATGGAATTGATAAACCACAAAAATGCCAAAACGTATGCTATCACCCAACGCACCAGCAGCAAAGTGACTTTTTAATTTTAGTGCTCTATGACTTTATTGTTCAGAGCATTCTGTCTTCATTGTTATTGCTTTGTTATAACCTTATGATTATGAATAAATTATAAATACAGTTTTTATCCTTCATTCATCATATGAAACACTACTAATAAGACAGAAATGTAAACAATATATATTGAAATGGGATGCAGTTGGTTCAATACTGAAACAAACAAAAAGAAAACATCAATTAACAATAAAAACATGCATCAAATACGTCGATAAAAAATCTCCAGTTATGAGACCAAATCTCCAGCCAAAAATTTACAAATCTCCAGTTGTAGCATAGCAACTCTATCACATGTATGCAACTACAAGGTACAATTTTGTGCGTTTAAAGGCGACGCACAAAATCTCCCCCTTAGAAGAGTTGGTAGGGGGGAGATCTCCCCCCTAGCAGTTCCCAGAGGTTAACAGGTATGGTAGAGGTACCACCACACAGGCAACTAATGCAACTATAGCAAATGCTAATAGACAGGAAGCCAAGACCAAGCAGAAACGAACCAAGAAAAGAGATCAATTAGACTATGAATCGGTAGAAATGCAACTTGCTGACTGCAAAGCCAAAATAGCCATGCTTGAGATATCTAACAACGACTACAAAAACACCATAGATCTGCTAACAGCTAAATTAGGTATTAAGGAGCCAATGATAAATAGAGCTGAAATGTACGGAAACGACCATCCTCAACAATCTCTATTCTACAAAATGGGACAGATTGAATCACAGCTTACTGACCGTATAGACAACCTGCAAAAAGAAATGAATCACAAACTAGAATTAAAAGACCTACAAATTAAACACTTCATGGAAATGAATGAACTAAAATGCAAATTTAATATCCTAGAAGCTAAAGAGAAACTCGCTCCATACAACGACAATTTCTGTACCAGGAGGGAAAATAGCAAGCAAGATCATCCACAACCTAACCAACAATATGCTGCACCTCCACAGGCACAAATACCTACATATGTCGCCTTCACGAACCCAGTTGTACCACCACCTGTGCATTTCCAACGTGCTAGTCAATACCCACAAGTCATCAATACAAACAAGGGACAAACACAAGTACAGCCTGAATACTACACGCCTTATAACAACATCGGACACCCAGTTAATCCTATTCGCACAACAATCGTGCCAACAGAAGGGGAGTATAGGCATCGTCAAGCGCAAAATAAGGGCTTGCCACCGCTCGGAACAACCTATCAGCATCAAAGAACAGGCAACCAGAACTGCAAAAACCGAAGTGGTGAATATCGAACATTAAACCTACAATGGAGGAATATTCAACTTGCTGGAAATGTAAACCAAACTCCGAATAACACAAATAGTACAACCAGTAACAACAAAACCAGTGTAGAAGAGGTAGCTCAGCTGGATGGAAAAAATCATACATACTCTCTCCCAGCAGACCTACAACCACCAAATGCCACCCAAGATTATCAGCAAAATACACAACCTATGATTGAAACCCCAACTGGAACTAACACAACAAACGTGCCTTTTTTAGGAGACGGCCGTGCAACAACAGCTGCATGGCAAAGCAAAAAATACAGACAACAATCATAGGATCAATAAATATACAGAGTGCAAAAGGGAATTCAAAATATCTCGAAAACATACTGAACACTTGTGACATACTATGCATACAAGAACATTGGCTTTTATCATTAGAAAAGAAAATCCTGGAAAATATGCACAAAGATTTCAACGTTTCGGCTAAAGCAGTGGACGATGATGATATAAAACTTAACTACAAGTCCCTTCGTGGCAATGGCGGTATAGCCGTATTCTGGAAGAAAACCATAGACAATGCAGTTAAAATAAAATCAGATGGGGGTAGTCGTATACAAGTTATTACAATCAACAATATACCGACAATGTTATGCATAGTAAATGTTTACATGCCATCCGATATCAAGGAGGGAGATTATGAATACAGAGACATGATGGATCAATTGAATGAGGTCATACAAAAATATGAAGAAACATACGACATCCTACTCTGTGGAGATATGAATGCTTCATTACATAGAGACGACAGACGAAGGGATCGCATCTTTAAGAAGTTTACTGTAGAAAGCAACCTGATATTGCCTACAAACTATCCAATTGACTTTACATTCCACCATCATAACGGAAAAGGCAAATCTCAGATAGATTATATTCTGTTTAAAGGAAAAACTTTGAACCTACAACCTAGTGTTTCAATCATGCCGTTCGATGCTATAAACACCTCGGACCATACTCTCATTAAAGTAGAAATTACCACCCAAATAAGTAAATTGGCACCAAAATCAGCTAAAATATATACCAAGCCAGCATGGGACAAATGCAATTCTGACGAATATAAGAAAATCATACAAACAGAAATAAGAAAGCAAAAAAACACTATAAAACTAAGTGTTGCAGACAGAATAGCCACACTAGAAAATACATTACACAAGGCAGGAAGGAAGTCAATACCAAAATACAGGCGTCTAAAGACACTCAAATCTGTAGGTAGAGGAATATGGAATCATAACATCGACCAAGCATCTAAAGAGGCTAGAAAAGCACACTGGATTTGGAAAAATAAGGGAAATTCGAACGGTAGCACTGAAAGCGAAAAAAAGGATATGATAAAGAAAAAACGAACATTGCGTCAAGTACAGCGACAAGCATACGCCTCAAAGAAAGATAAACTGATCTCAGAAATTATGGAGGCATCTCAAGACGATAGTAAAACATTCCACAAATTGCTAAGAATACAGAGAAGTAACTCGGCAATAAATACTGACACACTGGTCATAGACAATGTTGAATACAACCAAAATAATATTATGGAAGCCTGGAGAATACATTTTGAAAATCTGGCTACTCCTAATCTGGACGAAAACAAATTTGACCTAGAACGAAACAGCCTCTGCACAATACAAAATGACATCATAGCAGAAGTAACAGCCAATAAGGTGAAAATTCCACCAGCAACAGAAGCAGAAATAAAACAAGCTATCCGAAAGCTGAATAATGGGAAAGCTGCTGATGAAAATGGAATACAAGCAGAACACTTTAAATTTGCAAATGCTGAATTGGCAACAGAAATATGTAGTATCACCAACCAAATATTTGAAGAGCTTAATATTCCAGATACTTTGAAAAGAGGAATCTTAACACCAGTATTGAAAAAGAAAAAGGACAAAACTTTACCAGGAAATTATAGAGGCATAGTCGTTACAAACACGTTCTCAAAAATTATTGAGTCGGTCATCAAAGAGCGATTAGAAAAACAGCTATCTCCAACGCAAAATCCTTTACAGAGAGGTTTTACTGAACACGCATCTAGTAAATTTACAGCATTTATAGCATCAGAAACTATATTAATATACAAAAAATTTAATCGGGATTTAGAACTTCTGACTGTAGACGCAGAAAAAGCATTTGATACCGTCAACCATGACATAATGTTAAATAAGCTATACCACGATGGAATTACTGGTGATATGTGGCTATTACTAAGGAACATTTATGATGGGCTAATCCTGAAAGTTAAATGGGGAGACCAAACCACAGAAAGTATAGATATTAAACAAGGGATACGCCAAGGTGCAAAACTGTCAACCTTACTCTACAAGAGGTATAATAACACAATTTTGGATAGTATTACAAAAAGCACGCTAGGAGCTACTATTGGAAATATTACTGTATCAGCGCCAGCCTGTGCAGATGACATTGCTCTGCTGGGAGAGAGTAAGGACATTCAAGCCATGTTAAATCTCCTAGAATATAACACCAAAAGAGATTTAGTGAAACTAAACCCGGAAAAAACTGAAGTAATAAATGTATCAAAAGCTCTACAAACACATCCGAAAAAATATGTATTAGGAGACCAGGAAATAAACAGGGTACAATCAATTAAGCACCTTGGAATAACTTACCAAGAAAACGGGAAAATAAATATTGAAGAGAGATTGAGTATAGGCAGACGAACAATATATGCCTTACTAGGACCTGGACTGCATGCAAGATCAGGAATGTCCCCAGTGGTTCTACTGAAAATCTGGAATACATACGCTGTCCCACGTTATCTATATGGGCTGGAAATCCAAGCATATACACCATTAGACACGAAGAAATTAGAACAGCTTCAAAGGGCAACCTGCAGGCAATTTCAATGCCTTCCAGAGCGAACCGCAGCAGTAGCCATCTACACACTAATAGGTGCAGAACCAATAGAGACAACGCTGGACAAAAATGCAATGATCTTATTTACCACCTTAGCCAGGCTTGACTCATCCATCGAAAAAGACATACTCATATGGGAAATGGAAAACTCAAAAGAAGAAGACAGATTTTTCATCTGTAGAATTAGGAAGACGCTCCAGAAATATAATCTGCCATCTCCAGAAGAAATACTAGAAAATCCTCCAAAGAAACAGCAGTGGAAAAATGCAATGAAAAAGGCCATTAACAGCTTTTGGTACGATAAATGGACAAACGAAAAGCAAATAAAATCTACATTAGAATATCTAGAAATTCAACAAAATCCAATAGGAACACCACATAACATATTACGAAGTGTGAAAAATCGAAAGTACGACATACAAAAAGCAGAAATCAAATTACGATTAATTACTGATACTTATATGCTACAATACCACCACGCTAAGTTCAGCCGTAACAAAATATCTCCGATCTGTAAACTATGTGGGGAGGAAGATGAAGATAGAGTGCATTTTTTACTAGAATGTAAAACTCTAGAAGAAAACAGAAAAACACAAATGGTGAAACTAGGTGAAGCTCTAGAAGAGGCAAGGGGGGGTGGTACACGGACTATAGAACAAAATGGGCTGCTTATGCAAATCATCTTGGACTGCACCTCATATAAAATAAACCAACTGATTCCATATTCAAACCAGGATTTAGTGCAAATCGAAAGAGCCACGCAACACTATTGCTTTGTGCTACACCAAAAGAGAACTGAAATATTGAAGAACATTATGTAGAAAGGCAGATAGTCAATAGCTGATAGTACTTTTATAGAACTGTTTCCTTTTATAAGTAAGCTAATATAATATTTTTCTTACTGTGTCCAGCACCCGATCCGTTCATTAAAGAGATCGTTTTACCTTTTAAAGTCTATACGCATACTTAAATGATGATTTTACCTTTTATGAGTCAATTTGTTTTAACAACGGAAGAATTGCTGTATTCGGAGAGTGCGTGAAGGAAAGAACATTGTATAAATTACGATTGCGCTTTTATCTTTTAGTGCTGTGTGTATATACGTTTTTACTAATATGAATAATTAAACAACAGAATGGACTTTTAACAACGCTATCAATTATAATACTACTGAAACGACTATTTTACAACACACGTTTTATACTTTTTAGTAATTGATGTAAATACGTTTTTATGCCACTAACCAAATTTATACAACATGGAAATGATGAACTTTTAACTACTACGTATATTTGATCTTAACTGTAAATACGTATCTTTTTAAGTATGTGCCCGTTAAGTTAGGTTTTATAATTTTATCCTTAATTGGAGTGCTCCGAATCCCGGAGGAATTTTACCTGTACAAAGACAAAGAACAGTAATTTTTCTTCCTGCTTACAAAATACTAGTCCGAGATTCCTCTGTCGTCTAACGGCATTGATAAAGTTGCTGTAGCCGTTGAACGACAGAGGGTGCTATATACGGAAACCATCGAATTTGCCTCACCAGCCATAGGATCGGCACATTTCCACGTTTCGTGGCTATCGGATTTTATTTTCTATCAGAAACCCTTATATAAATCGCTTCACCAATCATTTTTCTATTCATTCAAAACCATCTTACCCTCAGAAAGTGGTGTTACACTCCATTACAGCACGATTTTGCCTTAGATCCTATTATTCCGCCATTTGACTTCCATTTTCGAATCTACACACGTGATCTCGCGATACTAACTGAATGATAACAGTAACGCATTGCATGATGGGAGCTACTTAATTCAGCGCACCAAATTATTTGGAGCATTATTTGCATACGTAAACAACATTCAAATCACATGGAAGACCATACATTTAAGCGTATTCTACAGGACAAACAGTCCATCTATAGATCAAAGCAGAGCAGAAGGAAATAATACAGAATGTGTTGGAAAGAAAAGATTCAATGGCAGAGTGTTGCCAATGGGCTTCGGAAAGAGCATGTGTTACGTCCCCCTTTTTTGGACAAGGTACTACATCATTTTTTTTTCTTATGGTTATCTGTAATTCACTATTGCTGTTAAAATCATTACCAATCAATATAATCAACTGTATTAAATTTTATGTTAATTGTTCTGCCTTAACAGGCGTGTATGATTGGCAATACAAATATTTGTTTGTTTGTTTATATGCAAATCATCTCCCATGATACATTGCGGTAATCGTGGTTTTCTCGTAGTCACGTGACAAATGTTTGAAAAATGGAAGACAAATGACGAAATCATAGGATCTAAGGCAAAATCGTGCTGTAATGGAGTGTAGCACCACTTTCTGAGGGTAAGATGGTTATGAATGAATAGAAAAATGATTGGTGAAGCGATTTATATAAGG
>NZ_CAHJWD020000116.1 GCF_903642095.1 Bathymodiolus brooksi thiotrophic gill symbiont
GTTCATTTTGTACAGTGGGACTGATAAAACTGTATACATTGATACAACATTACATTATATACATATGAATATCACTGGGTACACTTGTACACAATTCCATGACATAAGCACACTTTACATTTAAACATTTGCATACATTTGTACAACAGATTATTATGTACATGGGTACAATAAACCAATGTTTTAATTTCTTAGGAGATGGCAGAACCACCACGTAAATCCAGAAGAATTTCCTCAAAAAGGTCTCGAGCCCTCCACATAGAAGATAATCAGGAGGTACATATACCAGCTCAATCAAATGCATGTAGCACTGCCCAGTCTGAGGGTTCTGACATTACTGAAAAAATTCAAGCAGGCATACAAGCTGCTATACCGGATATAGCAAATTCTGTTATTTCCGCGTTAAAGGTACATGGCCTAACATTTCCAACTACACAGTGTGTAAATGATACAGCTGTACATGCTGAACCGGATACTAACAGCACACCTCTGCAGCCTTCACAGTCACCTCTTCAGAACGAAACTACAACTTATCCTGTGTTAAACAGGCCTACTGGTCAGAGAGGCAACAATAATGCTGCAAATGCTGAAACACTACATCACTTTTTGAATTCTGGTATTGACAATATTCATGATATTACAAGAACAAATATCGGAAATTCAATTTTACAGCCGATTACATTGGAGGCTGATTTACGTAAAGCTGACAACTCAGTAAATTATTCTCGTGCCAGTATTTCAAAACCACTTGCTTTGGGCATTGACCCCAAAATAAAAACAAAAATTTGGGCTCGAGAATACATTGATTTAGGCTGTCTATTAAATAAGAAGCAGTCTAAAGTGAAATTTCAGCCTACTGAAACAAGTGAAGGGGGTATGGCTTGGGAAAAACAACAACCACCCACTTATAGGTTTGAAAAGATTTCCCACTGGCTGTCTGCATTTCATATTTTTGTCAGTATTTATTCTGAAAAATATCCTAAGGAAACAGGATCCCTTATGAAATATGCGGATATAATTCAGAATCTAGCCCGCAGATCATGTGATGTGGCTGCTTATATATATGATCGTACTTATAGAGAATGGCGCGAACATGATTATGAAAGTTTACCTTGGGACCAAGTCAATAATGAACTGTACTATGTCCTTAGGTCTAAAAATTAAGTTTGACAATCTCAGTAAAAATTTAAAATCATTGCCCTTTCCAGTCAGTGGAGCTCCACAAAGGAGCTCTTTGTGGATCTCCAAGAAATATTGTTACAGCTTTAACAACAACGATGGCAGATGTGAGCGCGGGCAAAACTGCAAATACCCACATGTATGCGAAAAGTGTGGCGGGGGTCATTTTAAGAGACTGTGCAGACAACCATATAAAGGAAAGAGTCAACCAAAGTTTAACAACAGACCAAAGAACGACAATGTCCCCAATAAAAAATGCTTTTAGGATTCCCACTATGGGATCAGTATTAATTTGATAAAACATTACCTATGGGGTTAAGCTTTTCTTGTAAACT
>NZ_CAHJWD020000117.1 GCF_903642095.1 Bathymodiolus brooksi thiotrophic gill symbiont
TAATACTAGCTTCTACATTAAAATAGTCTTTGGCAATAGATTTATAGGCAGGCACACGCTCAAATAAAGAATCATTTTTAGGGGTAAAGATATGAGCGTTATTAGATATGTTAGAATTATAAGCTAGTAGTTTTATTAACAACTAATTTTACACCATACTAATACACTTACTTTGAATATTCAGCAGCCACCCTACAGCGACGAATTAAAGCATATTGCAGATAGTATGGGTATTTTCCTGTATTAAATTTTCTATAGCAGAAGCATCGCTATTTTTACGCATATCGGTGTCAGAGCTTAGGAAAATCTTAAAGCAAGGCAATCTTAACCATATAGAGATAACAACAAAAAATTATGAATTTTTTGGTTATCAACTATTAGAATTTTTATTAAGCACCACTACTAATAATAAAATTCAGCCAATTATTCCTGAAAAAACACCCGATAGAATTATCAGAGCCAAAGAAGTGCAAAAAATATGACTGGATTACCAAGAACCACTTTATGGCGACTAGAGAGTAAAGGTGAGTTTCCTTATCGGGTAAGCCTTGGAGGAAACAGTGTAGGCTGGAATCTTAGCGAAATAAAAGAGTGGATTGATGGGTGGTAGATAAAGTTTAATGTGTATACATACTGGTATACATTTTTAAATTTAAAAATAAAAAACCCTTTAAAATACTTATTCTAAAGGGTTTTTGTGTAAAATAATGGTGGAGGGATAGGGATTTGAACCCTAGAAGGAGATTAATCCTTGCTGGTTTTCAAGACCAGTGCATTCAGCCACTCTGCCATCCCTCCGAAAGGGGGTATGATACCGAGAGTTTTGTTAATAGTAAATAGATTTGATTAAATTTAACTACCCTAAGGTTTTTGCATCAATATGAATCATTATCAAGAGTTCGCCTTTCACTTATTTGGCAGTTTTTGAACCTTGTTAGGACAAAATAAAACTTGTTAATTTTTATCTCAAGGTGGAACAAATTATTGGGGGCGTTGTTGCTATTTTCTGTTAAGTTAATTTTTTCATAGTTTCTTTTTTTTGTAAAACTATTTTATCTTGCATTATTTTCAAAAATAAACTAGATAATTTGGTGCTCACCCTTATCTCAAATTAGAGATCTTTGTATTGTGCTTTACGACTCTCGGACAGGCAGTAATAGGCTTGATTAAATTTAACTATGAAAGCCAAGTGATTTTAAGTATAATGCTTTCTTTTTAGAATTTTAGAATAGGTGAGTTATGGCAAAGGTATGTCAAGTAACGGGCAAACGCCCGATTAGTGGTAATAATGTTTCTCATGCGCATAATAAAACGCGTAGGCGTTTTTATCCAAATCTACACACACACCGCTTTTGGGTGGAAAGTGAGAACCGTTTTGTAAAGTTAAAACTAACTGCAAAAGGTTTGCGTATTGTTGATAAAAAAGGTATTGACACAGTATTAACAGAAATTCGCGCTCGTGGCGAAAAGGTTTAAGGGGTAAATTATGAGAGAAAAAATTAGGTTAGTATCATCAGCCAAAACAGGTCATTTTTATACGACAACTAAGAACAAACGACTACACCCAGAAAAGGTAGAAGTTAAAAAGTTTGATCCAGTTGTTAGACAGCATGTGATGTATAAGGAAGCTAAGATTAAATAATGGACACAGCAAGTCTATACCAAAGCATTATTTCTGTTATTCAAAAGTCATTTATTGAGCCAGCAGAAAGATTTGGATTGTCTGTTACTGAATTAAAAGGGCTTGATCCCTCAATTGAAGACTTAATACTACATTTGAATGGAATAAATGTAATATTGGGACTTTTTGCAAAGGATGATCATTCTGAGATAAATATGGCTATTGATGCGTCTCAGTGCGTTGTTATTATGGAAAGAATAGCTCAGGCTATTAGAAAGGAAGACCAAGAAGCGGTAGATAAATTGATAATAGAACTAAAGAAACACGCTAATTACTAACAAAATTATATATAATGCATAACAAGAAATAAAAAAAGGAGAAAGGGTGATGAAAAGCAACGAAAAACAAAAGTTAATTGAACAAGCATA